>DASWUU010000038.1:0-2160 GCA_036401515.1 Steroidobacteraceae bacterium | reverse complement strand
ATGCGCTCATCGACATCGCGCCTGCCTAAGCGCACCGTGACGCCGCTGTCGAGATCCATCTCCCAGGCGCCGCGTTCGTCCAGCCGCAGCGCCGCGATGCGCATGCCGGCTTCCAGCATGCGCCCTTGCACCGAAAGATAGCGCTGCGCCACTTGCGACTCAGTCCCTTCCGGCCCGCTCAAATGCGGCAGTTCGGCGGGCACGTGCGTCGCGGCGCGCACGAACAGTTCTCCGCGGGTATTGAGCAGGCCCGCCTCGCCCCAGCGGGCGGCCGGCGTTTGTTCCGTGACCGTGACGCGAAAGCTATTGGGCCAGCGCCGCGCGATGCGCGCGTGATCCACCCAGGGCAGCGTTTCCACGGCGCGCTGAATGTCGGCGAGATCCGCGGACATGAACCCACGGCTCGCGAAGGGCGCCACCGCTTTCTCGATCTGGCCCGGCGAGACGCGCTGAAAGCTGCCGTCGATGGAAATTACCCGCACCGGCCGATCCAGCGACCAGGTCAGCGCGCTCAAGGCGCCGGCCAGCACCAAGAGCAACGCGCCGCGGCGCAGGTATACCCGCCAATTGCTCAAGAAGGCAGGCCACTGCCAACGACGCTGATCGGCTTTCGCTTTGCTCGTGAATCGATTGCGGCGCATCGCCAAGGCCAGGCTCATTTGCGCTCCCGGGAGAAACTGGTTTCGAGCACTCGCCACACCAGCTCCTCGAAATCGATGCCGGCTTGGGCCGCGGCCATGGGCACCAAGCTGTGGTCGGTCATGCCCGGAGTGGTGTTGATCTCGATAAAAAAGAATTGTTTGCGGGCTGCATCGCGCATGAAATCCACCCGTCCCCAGCCGAAGCAATCGGTCACCTTGAACGTGGCGAGCGCCGCCGCTTTGAGTTCCGCCTCCTCGCTTGAACTCAATCCGCTCGGGCAGTGGTACTGCGTGTCATTGCGGAAATATTTGGCCTGGTAGTCATAGAACTCGGTCGCCGGCACGATGCGGATCGATGGCAGGGCCTCGCCTTGCAGCACCGCTACGGTGAACTCATCGCCGCTGACGAAAGCCTCCGCGAATACCACCGGGTCGATTGCGTGCGCCTCTTCGAATGCGCGGGGTAACTCCTCGGCGGTTTTTACCTTGGTCATGCCGACGCTCGAGCCTTGCGAGGCCGGCTTCACCATCATGGGCAGGCCCACCTCTTGGAGCGCGCGCGGCAGATCCGCCAAGCTGGTGAGCACCGTGTAAGCGGGTGCGGTCAATTTCGCACCCACCACGACGCGCTTGGTCTTGAGCTTGTCCATGGTCAATGCGGAGGCCAGCACGCCGCTGCCCGTATAAGGCACGCCGAGCCATTCGAGTGCGCCTTGAATGAGGCCGTCCTCGCCGCCGGGCCCGTGCAGCGTGTTCCAGGCGCGATCGAATTTCTGGCTGACCAGATCGGCAACGCGCCGCTCCTTGGGGTCGAACGCATGGGCATCGACGCCGCGACGCTTGAGCGCGGCCAGCACCGCGTTGCCGCTCAACAGGGAAATTTCGCGCTCGCTCGAATCGCCGCCGAGCAGCACCGCCGTCTTGCCGAAGTCCTTGGCCGACACCGCCCGCCGCGAAACAGCGCTCACGAGCAAGCTCATGCGAACTCTCCGACGATGCGCACTTCGGTGTGCAGGAGCACGCCGTGCGCGGCAGCGACGGTGCGCTGAATGTGCAGGATCAAGGCCTCAATGTCGGCGGCGCGCGCCGCGCCGTGATTGATGATGAAGTTGGCATGCTTTTCCGACACCGAGGCATCGCCGATGCGAAAGCCCTTCAGGCCCGCGCTTTCGATCAATCGCGCCGCGTGATCGCCGGGGGGATTGGTGAATACCGACCCGCAACTCCACTCGCCGATGGGCTGAGTGTCGCGGCGTTTGTCGAGAAGCTCGCGGATGGCGGCGCCGTTGACGCCGGGCCTGCGTTCGAACTCCAAGCGGGCGCCGATAAACCATTCATCATCCGGCCCTTTCACGTGCCGATAACCGATCTCGTACTCTTCCGGCGTACGCGTGTGGCGCACCCCGCGCCGATCCAGCACCTCCACTTCAACCACGTGCTTCCAGGTCTCTCCGCCCCAGGCACCGGCGTTCATCGCCAAGGCGCCGCCCAAGGTTCCGGGGATGCCGGCAAAGAATTC
>DASWUU010000037.1:0-3675 GCA_036401515.1 Steroidobacteraceae bacterium | reverse complement strand
CGGCAAGAAGAAATGCACGTGGCGAGCCTACCCGCCGCATAAGCCGCGCGGCTTGGCCTCATTGCGGTAGGTTCTGCGTGCATCCTCCGCGAAATGCAGGGCCCGCTTGCGGTTATAATGACCGGCACCCCCAGGCAACATCAAGGCACCGCGCATGCAAGACAGTTATCGCAAGACCGGCGAATGTCGATGCGCGAAAATTCATTTTGAAGTCACGTCAAAACCTTTGATGACCATGGCGTGTCATTGCACCGGTTGCCAGCGCATGACGGCAAGCGCCTTTTCTTTGAGCACCCTTTACTCAGCAGCCGGATTCAAAGTGACGGCGGGCGAACCGGTCATCGGCGGTCTCCACGGCGCAACACGTCATTTTTTCTGCTCGCATTGCATGAGCTGGTTGTTCACGCGGCCCGAAGGGCTGGATGATTTCGTGAATGTGCGCGCCACGTTGATGGCAGATGCCCACGATTTCAATCCGTTCATCGAATCCTGCACAAACGAAAAACTGCCTTGGGTGACTTTGCCCACAGTCCATAGCTTTACTCAGTTCCCGCAGCGCGAGCAGTTTCCAGCATTGCTCTCGGAGTTTGCGCAGCGCTCGAGCATGGTTCCCCCGCCCCCGTGAGCAGAATTCAGCTAAGGGATAACACGCGTACTACCGTTTCGCGATGGTTCCGAAACCCCATCTTTTCATAAAGTGCTCGCGCCCGAGT
Organism: Steroidobacteraceae bacterium; assembly: GCA_036401515.1. Classification (GTDB taxonomy): domain Bacteria; phylum Pseudomonadota; class Gammaproteobacteria; order Steroidobacterales; family Steroidobacteraceae; genus Bog-1198. The sequence goes on along the minus strand of DASWUU010000037.1, from coordinate 2,962 downwards.
ATTAGCGCTCATGACATGCAAAAAGGGAGTTTCACCACGCTGCATTTGCCTGCGTATCAATTTGCTCGTCAATCGGCGCGCCAGACCTTGGCCTTGAAAATCCGGATGCGTGCAGATGCCGCTGACTTCGTGCAAGGGTCCTGCGGCCATACGCTCCCCCGCCATCGCAATAAGACGTGAGTCGTCAAAGTATCCAAAATACTCCCCGAGTTCGATGGTGCGAACGCCAAACGGTCCCGGATTCGTCAATGCCGCAAGCTCGACGGCCTGCACGGCGTGTTCCGCGCGCAAAGGAATTGCATCCTGCGCCTCATCGCCTGCAGGCATAACACCTTCCCAAACCATCTTGAACATGGTCGCTTCTTTATCGATCCGCCAACCGTCAGGCGCGGCACCCGACCAGATATCGCAGTAGAAGCTTTCGCCGCTTTCGCAGAACGGAATGAGCGCTGCGAGATCGGGCCGAGTCGGATCCTTGAATCCTACGATGGGAGAAAACCCCTTCGCATAGCGCCGAGCATCTCCTTCACCGACGGCATACCGTGCATGAGGCCCGATAAGCGAACTCCACATGATGTTATCGAGAAGGTCTCTAGCGTTTGGCTGCATACGGCTATGTCACTTGGTTGGATTTAGCATCAAGAAGCTTCTCGATCGTCGCCATTGCGGCGGTTAGCTGCTTGCGCTCTGTAACCGACAGGCACCGTAATGTCGCCGCGGTTTGCGCCCGTTGACGCTCATTCGCAAGATCCAACGCGGCCAGACCGCTGGCGGTTAGCCCTAGATGATATTGCCGCCTATCCTTTATTGAAGGTTTGCGTGTGATCAGCTTCTGCTTCTCAAGACGGCTCAATAGACGCGATAGATAAGCAATGTCCAAATCAAGCATATGAGCAATGTCGGTCGCCGTTACATCGTTTTGCGCGATCTCAAACAGGACACGCATCTCGCCTAACGACCAAGGCGTGCCAAGAAAGGTCTTGCGCAAAACTCCGACTTCGCGGGTATAGAACCGATTGAAGCGCCGCACCGCAACTATGTCGCGATCCAATGGGGCCGAGCGGGTCATAGGGCCAGACTCTTTATGCTTGACAAAGTCAACTATAAGCCAATGACGAGAGCAAGGCAATTGTGATTATTCGGCGATTGGTTCTATGGTCGAAACGGCTATGCCACCCCAATCTTTACGCGACTTGGGCTAAGGGCGTAGTGCATAATTGGCCCGCTCGGGATACGACAACAATTAGGGAGATGCTATGGGCGTATCACGTCGAACTGTTGTGGCGGGCCTTGCCTGCATCGCCGTGCCCGGCGCTGCGGCCGCAGAATCTCTGGCACCGACACCTCAAGAAACCCTCGGCCCTTACTTTCCAGCCCGCACGCCGGCCGAGCATAACTATGATCTCACGCGCCTTCCCGGTCGAACGGGTCAAGCAGCGGGACAGATTATCGAACTGACCGGCCGTGTATTGCGCGTCGACGGCTCGCCGATCCCGAAGGCCAAAATCGAGATCTGGCAGGCGAATGCGGCCGGTCGCTATACCAATCCGATTGACCGCAATCCCGCTCCCCTCGATCCCAATTTCAAAGGCGTTGCGGTGCTGCATTCGGCTGCCGACGGTACCTACCGAATCCGCACCGTCAAGCCGGGGCCTTATCCTGATCCAGCCGGTGGGATGCGAGCGCCGCATATCCATTTCGAAGTGGGTGCAGGAGACTACCTACTGGCCACGCAAATGTATTTTCCGGGTGAAGAGCTCAACGAAAAGGACATACTGATTTCCACGATGGCAGGGCGGCATCGCGATCCGAAGCGCGTGATTTGCAGACAAGTCGCAGCGCCAGAGCCCGGTGCCTCGCATTTCGAATGGGACATCGTGCTGCTGCAGGCTTGATAGGGGCGATATCTCCCAATCGTAACCCTTCATCTAGCCTTTCGATTCATCAATTCCGGCAAACGATGTTGCGCGGGATTCAAGGTACTCTCGTAGGCGTACGCCAATTGAAGACAACTGAATTCCTGGCGATTGGGTCCAACGAGCTGAATGCCCATCGGCAGTCCCTTGTCGCTGAATCCTGCCGGGGCGGCGATAGCCGGACATCCTGACATCGTGACAAGAAACGCGCCCTTCATCCATTCATGGTAGCTCTCCATCTTCCTGCCCGCGATTTCCTGCGGCCAATGCTCATCGACATCGAACGGAAACACCTGCGCGGTCGGCGCCACGAAGAAGTCGTAGCGCTCGAAGAACCGCCGCACGGCCTTGGTCCACTCGGTACGCACGATTGAAGCGGCCGTAATGTCATAAGCCGATTGCTTGAGTCCCATCTCGATTTCGTATATCGCCTCGGGCTTGAGCAGGGCGCGTTTCGCGGGGTCGTTATAAAAAACAAGCAGCGGGCCTCCCTGTTGCCAGCCGCGAAGACGAATCAATGCACGCCATACGGCTTCCAGGTCGAAATCGGGTATCGCCTCCTCGACGCTGCAGCCGAGCGATTCGAAATTCCTTACGGCCTCGCGGCATACCTCGAGGACCCCGGGCTCGCACGGCGTGAAGCCCTTGAAGTCCCCGCACCACGCAATGCGTTTGCCCTTGAAGCTCCTCTCCAATCGCCGCTGAAACGGAGTCCCATCCCCATCCAGGGACAGGGGCAACCGCGCATCGAAACCCGCTTGCACCGAGAGAAGCATGGCGAGATCCGTCACGTTCCTCGCCATCGGCCCGGTCACGCCCATGGAGGGCAGCCACGGATCGCGGGTGTCACTCGGAATCCGGCCGATGCTGGTGCGAAACCCAAACACATTGTTCCATCCCGCAGGATTGCGCAGGCTCCCGCCGTAATCCGAGCCGTCTGCGACCGGTAACATCCGAAGTGCGAGCGATACCGCGGCACCGCCGCTGCTGCCGCCGGCTGAGCGTTTCGGATCGTACGCATTTCGAGTGGCGCCGTAGACGGAGTT
>DASWUU010000036.1:0-7940 GCA_036401515.1 Steroidobacteraceae bacterium | reverse complement strand
CGGCCAACCAACCTGAGCCGCCGCAAACCGACACTGCGATCAGCGAGGCGCTGCCGGAATATTTTTGCGCGAGCGCGCGGCCGAACTCGTCATCGACGTTGAGCACCATGTGCGCAAGCTCGGCGTGCTGGAACAGCTTGGCCTTCGCCTCGCCGTACTTCAGCATGGTGCCGTGATAGTCCAAATGATCGCGAGTAAAGTTGGTGAAAGCCGCAACCTGAAAACGCACGCCGTCCACGCGCCCTTGGTCGAGGGCGTGCGAGGAGACTTCCATGGCCACCTCGCGCACGCCCGAGGCGCGCAACTTGGCGAGCATCCGATGCACCGTGACTGCATCAGGGGTGGTGTGGGTGGGTTCGGCGAGCGACGCCGGACGGCCCCATCCGATCGTGCCGATGTACGCGGCCGCATTTCCCAAACGCTCCACGCATTGCGCCAGCAAGTAAGCGCACGTGGTTTTGCCATTGGTACCGGTGATGCCCGTGATGCGCAAGTGTTGTGAGGGCCAGTTGAAGAAGCGGTCTGCGATGCGTCCCACCAACGTTTTCAAGTGCGGGATCGCAGCCGCGAACACTTCGGACGGCAGGGCGGGAGGCCCCGCATCGCCCGCCGGATCCCACAGCACCACGCTGGCACCGCGCTTCGCGGCGTCCGCGGCAAATTTCAGCCCGTGCGCGTTTTGGCCGGGCAACGCAAAGAACAAGCTTCCAGCCCGCACCTCGCGGCTGTCGAGCGTCAGGTCCGACACGCGCGCCTCGGAGGGAGGAATCATCGCGATTCCATCGAGGAGCCACATGAGGGCGGCGCTCATGGGTTTTCGTTCGCCTGCACCAGCGCGGCCGCCGGCACGTTCTGCAAATCATCCGGCGCGATGTCCATCAGGCGCAGCGCTCCCGACATGACGCTGGCGAATACCGGCGCCGCCACCGTTCCGCCCTGGGCCAGCGTGCCCACCTCGTGCAAGTCTCGGCTCGGCTCGTCGATCACCACCACCGTGGCCAGTTTGGGATGCGACGCAGGCACCAAGCCTGCAAATACCGCCATGATTTTGTCGGTGGAATAGCCGCCTGCGATCGATTTAAACGCGGTCCCGGTCTTCCCCGACACCCGATAGCCGATGAGCGAGGCGCGGGTCGCGGTGCCGCCCTTCTCCACCACCTGACCCATCAACTGAATCAGCTCGCGCGCCACTTTGGGGTCCATGACGCGCTCGCCGGCCACCGGGCCCGAAGCCTTTTCGAAGGAGATAGGCCGCTTGATGCCGCCGGCACCGATGGTGGCGTACGCATGCGCCAGCTGCAGCGGCGTCACCGACAAACCATAGCCATGCGAGAGGGTGGCGATGCCGATGGGCCGCCAGTGGGCATAGTTGCTCAGCATGCCCGCGGACTCGCCCGGGTAATTGCTGCCCGTGACCTGGCCTAGCCCTAAGCCGGTCAAGGTGCTCCAGATTTGCTCAGGCTGCAGCGACAGCGCGACCTTAGCGGTGCCCACGTTGCTCGACTTCGCGAGAATGGTTGCCAAATCGATGGCGCCCAAGTTGTGCTCATCCTCGAACACCTTGGTACCGACCTTCAAGAATCCCGGTGAGGTATCCACGACGCTGTCGGGCTGGTACTGCCCGGAAGCAAGGGCCGCGGCCATGATGAAGGGCTTGATGCTGGAGCCGGGCTCGAAAATATCGGTGGCAGCGCGGTTGCGATACAGGCCCGCTTTCAATTGCTCGCGGTCGTTCGGGTTATAGGAGGGCTGATTCACCATCGCCAACACTTCGCCGGTCTCCACATTGATCACGATTACCGAGCCTGCTTGGGCTCGGTATTCCTGCATTGCCGCTTTCAGTTCCCGATATGCCAGGTACTGAATGCGCAGATCGATGCTGGTTACCAAGTCGCGGCCTGGCCGCGGAGCGCGAATGCTCTCGACATTTTCCACGTAGCGGCCGTAAGAATCTTGAATGACGCGCTTCGCGCCGTCCTGGCCGTTCAACAACTGATCGAAGCCCAGCTCCAACCCTTCTTGGCCCTTGTCATCCACGGTGGTGAATCCGATCACGTGGCCGGAAACCTCGCCCGCCGGATAGTAGCGGCGGTACTCGCGCATCAGGTACAAGCCGGGGATCCCCAATGCCTTGATGCGCGCGGCCTGCTCCGGAGGCATATGGCGCACCAGGTACAGGAATTCGCGATCGAGATTACTGGTGATGCGCCGCGCGAGCGTCTGCTGATCCTCCTTGAGCGCCTTGCTAAGCCTCGGCAGCTGATCGATATTATCGTTGAGCTCTTGAGGGTTGACCCAAATGCTGTCCACCGGCGTGCTGAGTGCAAGCGGCTCGCCGTTGCGGTCGGTGATGGCACCGCGATGCGCTGCGATTTTGACCACCCGCATCGAACGGTCATCGCCCTGCTTGGCAAGAAATCCGTGATCTACCAGCTGCAACTCGACCGCACGCGCCGCGAGACCGATCGCCCCCAGCACCACCAGACCCAGCACAACCCCGGAGCGCCAGCGGTAGGATTTCGCTTGCGCGTCGTTTTCGCCGGAACGCAATTTCACGGTCGCACAATCCTCACGTCGCGCGTCTGGGGCAGGCTCATTTGCAATTTCGCATTGGCCACACGCTCGACGAAGGCATGCGAGGACCAGTAACTTTGTTCAAGCTGCAAGCGCCCCCATTCCATCTCGAGCGAGTCGCGCTCGGCATTGAGCTTCTCCAGCTTGACGAACATGTCGCGCGCCTGATGGCGCGCATAAATCACTTGGACTGCGGAGCCGAGGACGGCCAACCACAACAAGGGCACAACGAAAGGCAACCAGCGGCGATACTTCAAGCTGCGATTCCTGGGTCGAGGCGAACGGCGACGCGCAGCCTGGCGCTGCGCGATCGGGGATTTCTACTGCTTTCATCGGCATCAGGCTCGACGGATTTTCCGAGCAGCGCGAGCTTGGGCCGCGCATGGACCGGAATGTTCGGCAAGCCCGCATACATGGGATCGGCCAGCGAGTGGCGGCGCATGAACTGCTTCACCATTCGGTCTTCCAGCGAATGAAAGCTGATCACGGCAAGCCGCCCGCCCGGCGCTAATCGCTCCATCGCTGCACTTAAGGCAGACTCGAGCTCCTTGAGTTCCCCGTTGACATAAATGCGCAACGCTTGGAACACGCGGGTGGCAGGATGCTTGTGGCGGGGGCGGCCGGCCGCCTGCTTGGTTCGTGCGACTCGCTCGATCATGCCGGCCAGTTCGAGCGTGCGCTCGAAGGGCTTCTTTTGGCGGTCCATGACGATGGCGCGGGCAATGCGCGGCGCCATGCGCTCCTCGCCGTACTCGCGGAATATGCGAATGAGTTCCTCGAGCGGCGCACCGTTCACCACGTCCGCCGCACTGACGCCCTCGCCCGCACTCATGCGCATGTCCAGAGGACCGTCCTGCATGAAGCTGAAGCCGCGCGAGGGGTCGTGGAGCTGCGGCGAGGAGACGCCGAGATCGAAAAGAATGCCGTCGAGCTTGAGGTCCGGCTGGACCTGATCGGCGCAAGCGGCGAGCGATGAGAAGGGGGCGAGGAACACCGACACTCGGGAATCTGACGCGAACCGGGCCCGGGCCGCAGCTACCGCCGCGGGGTCCCGATCGAGGCACAGCAAACGGCCATTCTCGATGAGCTTCTCCAATATCGCCCCTGCATGTCCGCCACGCCCATAGGTGGCGTCCATGTAAATGCCACCCGCCTGTATGTTCAACGCCGCCAGCACCTGGGGTAACAGGACTGCCGTGTGAACCCCCGCAAACTCTTCCACCGCACCAACCGGCTAGAACGACAACGTGTCGAGTTCGGTCGGAAGGTCGCCGGTGCTCTCGGTACTCGCCAACCACTCGTCGCTGCGCTCGTTCCAGCGCGCTTCGTCCCACAATTCGAATCGCATTCCTTGCCCCACCAAAATGGCGTCGCGCGTCAAGTGCGCGAACTCCCGCAAATTGGCGGGCAGCAAGATTCGGCCGTGTGAATCCAGTTGCAGGTCGGTGGCATTGCCGATCATCAGCCGCTGCAACCCCCGCACCTTGGGATTCAAGGTGGGCAATTTGTAGAGCTTTCGCTCGATGTCCTCCCAATCAGGCAGGGGGAAGATCATCAGGCACTGATCCTTGTCGACCGTGACCACCAGGTTGCCCCCACAGCGCTCCTGCAGCCGGTCCCGATAGCGGGTCGGCATCACGAGCCGGCCTTTCACGTCGAGCGTTAGCTTGTTGGCACCCCGGAACATGACTTTATGGGTCCGAAAACCCATTTTCTCCCACAATTTCCCACCGGCCCCCACTATAGGGAGCGCAGGCGAGCACTGTCAACGGGTTATGGTAAAAAAAACCCGCCCCGACAGTGACTTAGGTCACATTTTGTACGACGATGCCGCGCTGCGATGGAGGGGTTGAATTGAATCAATCCCTTAGGAGATGTTCCTACAAAGGATCGCAAGAACTGGGTGTCGCTATTTTACGCGAACGTCGCCGATCTTACCGTTAACGTGAGGCTTTGCGCGTCGCGGGCCACTCCGGCCCCGGGCAACGTGGCGCGCGAGCGCCGGTCTTATTCTTGTTCTTACCAAACAATCTCCCGCGGGGCCGCCGCGGCCCCGGGAAACGTGGCGCGCAAGCGCCGGTCTTATTCTTGTTCTTACCAAACAATCTCCTGCGGGGCCGCCCCGGCCCCGGGAAACGTGGCGCGCGAGCGCCTAAAGAAGGAGTCGGCCGTTAAGCCGGGTTCTGTCTTGGACAGTCATTCCTCTGGCATACGCGTCGCCGCGCAGCTCAAGCGACCTACCCGGAAGCCCATGTGGGCCACATGTAGCGGTGTTTTAAGCCGCTCGCTTCCCTATTTGGTCTTGCTCCAGGTGGGGTTTGCCGTGCCGTTGGTGTTGCCACCCGCGCGGTGCGCTCTTACCGCACCATTTCACCCTTACCGGCGCCGCTTGCGCGGCGCTTAGGCGGTATCTTTCTGTTGCACTTTCCGTAGGCTCGCGCCTCCCAGGCGTTACCTGGCACCGTACCCTGTGGAGCCCGGACTTTCCTCCATCCTTGCCGGGCAAGGACAGCGACTGTCTGGCCGACTCCGGGGAGCACCATACGCAGGTATGGACACTAATGCGAGGCGGATTGTTGCTTGAGGAACAACGCGCGCTTATAAGCCTCGTTATCGCGTCCGCCGGTGATTCGCGCCGCAAGATGAGCGGCTTGCTTGAGCGGTAATTCGGCGAGCAAGACCATGAGCACTTTGTCGAGGCCCGCGGTCATTTCCGCATCCGCATCGGCGGCAGGCGTGGGCGGCATGCCGCCGACGATCAGCACGATCTCGCCCCGTGAAAGGTCGGGGTCCGATTTGGCGTGCACCGACAGTTCCTTAAGCGATCCGCGATAGGTCGTTTCATGCAACTTGGTCACCTCGCGCACGATGGCTGCGACGCGATCTTCGCCGAAGGCGGCGACGCAATCCTCCAGCGTGTCACGCACGCGATGCGGCGATTCATAAATCACCAGCGTGCGGACCTCGTGTGCAAGAGATTTCAGCCGCTGCAGTCGAGCGGCGCTGCGCGACGGCAAAAAGCCTTCGAAACAGAACCGATCCGTCGGCAGTGCGGCGATGGAAAGCGCGGCGATCGCCGCGCAAGGACCGGGAACGGCGATGATCTCGAGTCCGGCGGCGGCCACTTGCCGAACCAGCTCGAAACCAGGATCGCTGATGGCCGGCGTGCCGGCATCGCTCACCAGTGCAACGGATTTGCCCTCGCGCAGGCGTGCAATTATTTCAATCGCGCGGCTCGCTTCGTTGTGATCGTGCAGCGATAGCTGCGGTGTGCCGATGCCAAACGCTTTGAGCAGGATTCCGGTATGGCGCGTGTCCTCCGCCGCGATCAAGGCGCAGTTCGCGAGCGTGTCGCGGGCACGCGCGCTCAAATCGCCCAAATTGCCGATAGGGGTGGCAACAACATACAGCTTTCCCGAAGCCGACAGCCCTGTGCGCTCGTTTGTCACTATAATCCCGGCCTCTACAAAGATTGAGGAGCGAAAGGGTATGGCACCGATCTGTCGACGTCCACGGCTAACCCACTGCGCGGTATTGATGGCCGCTTTGATCGCCGCGGCTTGCAGTTTGGTGACGCAAACTCCCGCTGACAAGCAAGGACACGCCGCGAAAATGGTACGCGATGGTAAACACGCGGAGGCGGCGCGCGAATATGGCGATCTCGCACTTCAATTGCCGGCCGAAAGAGACAACTATGAGTTGTTGAGCGCGGAGCAATGGGTGGCCGCCGGCGACGTCGCGGCTGCCAAACAGGCGCTGGCGCAAGTTTCGCCCGAGGCTCGCACCAAGCTCGCGACTCCGCGCGCACTTGTCGCCGCGGAAATAGCCTACGCGGAAAATGATCCGACGCGCGCCATCCGCGAGCTCGATCAGATTCCAGTGCCGACATCGCCCGACCAAGCACAGAACTATTACTGGATACGGGGCCGCAGCGCGTTTCTCACCGGCCATCCGGTCGAAGGTACGCGGGCACTGGTGGAGCGGGAACACTATTTGACCGATCCAGCCGCGCTCAAGGCCAACCGGGATGAATTATTGATTCGAGTGCGAACGGCCGCCGAACGCGGCGCGCCGATGAAGCCGCCGCCAAAAACCGACCCCATCGTGGTCGGTTGGTTGGCATTGGGACCGGTTGCCGTCGAAGTCGAGCGCAATCCCGCGCGCGCGGCGCCGGCTTTGGACAATTGGAAGCGGATGTTTCCGGATCATCCGGCCAATGCCAGCGTGCTCGCCGTCGCACAGACGCAAATCGAGGTGGCGACCGAATATCCCAACCAGATTGCGTTGTTGCTGCCGCTGTCCGGGCCCAGCGAAGCCTTCGGCGTCGCGGTACGGGATGGGTTCGTGGCCGCTTATCTTCAGCAGAATGCCGCGACGCGGCCGCGCCTGAAGATCTACGACGTGGCGGCCGAAGATGTGGCCACGTCCTTCAATCGTGCGCTCTCGGATGGCGCGGGCTTCGTGGTAGGGCCGCTCACCAAGGAGCACGTCGCGGCCCTCGCCCCGTTGAGCGACGGCCGCACGCCGGTGCTGGCATTGAATTTTCTCGGCGACACGGCGAGTCCTGAAAAGAACTTCTATCAGTTTGCGCTCTTGCCGGAGGACGAAGCGCGCATGGTGGCACGGCGCGTGGTCGCCGATGGCAGGCCCGCTGGGGTCGTCATTGCACCCATCGGCGAACTGGGCACACGCGTCAGCGCCGCCTTTGCGGACGAGTTGAAAAGCCTCGGCGGCACGGTGCTCGATAGCGGACGCTACGAGTCCTCGCAGCCTGACTTCTCCGACATCATCAAGCAGGTGCTGCAGGTCAAATCCGTCAAGGGCGAGCCGTCCACGCACCGCTCCGATGCCACGTTCGTGTTCATTGTCGGCAGCAATGCGGCCGCGGCGCGCTTGATCATGCCGCAGCTCAAATTTCACTTCGCGGGCGATGTGCCGGTGTACTCGACATCCTATAGTTTCGAACCGGACCCGGGCGCCAACGGGGATATCGATGGCATGTTGTTTCCGGACATGCCTTGGATGATCTCGCATGATCCTGTGACGGCTCAAATCCGCGATCCGGTGCGCGCGGCATGGCCCGCCCGCACCGCCCGCCGCGATCGGCTGTACGCGTTCGGTTTCGACGCCTACCGATTGGTGCCTGGCTTGAAATCGAATAACCCCGCGGTCTCGAGCGAAATCGCGGGCGTGACCGGTAAGCTGCACCTCGATGCGCAAAACAAGATCCGCCGCGATCTTGATTGGGCGCAAATCAAGGGCGGCGTGCCGAATGTTCTATAGCTCAAAAACCGCCGCGCCGCGGCAACTGACGCGTGCCGCCGACGGGCAGCAAGAAGAAAGCCTCTTCGGCAACTCCCTTGAGA
>DASWUU010000035.1:0-10585 GCA_036401515.1 Steroidobacteraceae bacterium | reverse complement strand
TCAACCAAGACGAATTGTCCGAGGCAAGAAACGCTGCGACCGAAGCGATGTCACGGGGTTGGCCGGTGCGACCGAGCGTGGTTTGAGCGACCGCACCTTTCTCGAAGTCGGAGCCAATGATCCCGGCACTGTGGGTACCTTCGGTCTCTACAACGCCCGGATTCACGGAATTCACCCTAATCTTCTTGGCTCCCAGTTCCTTGGATAAAACACCAGTAATAGCATCGACTGCGCCTTTAGTCGCGGTGTAGACCGCGGAATTGGGCGGTGTGATCCGGCTGGCCACTGAGCCTATGTTGATGACGCTTCCGCCTTCGCTCATGTGTTTTACCGCCGCTTGCGTCGCGAGCAAGAGGCCCAAGACATTAATGTTGAACATCCTGTGGAAGTTCTCTTCGGTGACTCCCTCTATCGGAGCGAACTCGTATACACCCGAGTTGTTCACGAGTATGTCGAGACGACCGAAATTCGTCACCGCGGCGTCGATAATGCCTTGAGCCTCCGCGGGCTTCGATACATCTCCGTGCACTGCGACGGCCTTTCCGCCTGCCTTTTTGATATTGGCGACCACATCATCCGCCCCTGCTTTGCTCGAGGCGTAGTTGACGATCACCGAGGCGCCGTTCTTTGCCAGTTGTTCGGCAATGGCGGCCCCGATCCCTTGCGATGCGCCTGTAACTACAGCGACTTTACCAGTGAGATTGTTCATTTTGCTGCCTGTTTCCGTTGTTTGGTGCTAATTGATGAAACGCTTGGTACTTCCTTAGTTCGTAACTTACGAACTATTGAACTATTTGTCAAGCGCTCGTATAATTACGATGTGAGGCCGCTATTTCATCCGTCGATCGATGATGTGACCGTCGAGGGCATCCTGCACGCCCTTTCCGATCCTGTGCGAGCGGCAATCTACGCGGGGATCGTGGGATCCGAGTGTTCGCAGAATTGCTCGACTTTTTTGCGGGTCAGCGAAAAGGAGATTCCCAAGTCGACGTTGTCTCAGCATTTCAAGGCCCTGAGAGACGCAGGTTTGATTCGTGGTGAACGCCGCGGAGTCGAAATGCAAAACACCTCGCGTTGCGCCGAACTCGAGATGCGATTCCCGGGATTGATCCGGGCGATTCTAAGTGCGCACAAAGCTCAAGGGCTGGGTAAGACACGCTCAAGTTCCGCACGGGACAAGAAGTCCGCCGCCACCGCAGCGCGCAGCCGCGCAGCTTGGTGATCAGGCTGCCGCGTCCGCCAATTTCGCATCCAAGAATGCGCGCAGCTGGGCCTGGGATAACGCTCCGATCTTTTGGGCGACAAGCGCACCGTTTTGAAACAGCAGCAAAGTCGGAATACTGCGAATATTGAATTTGGCGGCTGTCGCTGAATTGTCATCGACATTCAACTTTGCGATACGAACCTTATCTGCGTAAGCGCTGGCGACCTCTTCGAGAACCGGTGCGATTGCCTTGCACGGACCGCACCATTCGGCCCAAAAATCCACCAATACGGGTTTCTCTGCTTTCAAAACATCGGTCTCGAATGCGGCATCGCTGGTATGGACGATCTTGGAATTGCTCACGCGGTGGCTCCTGTGATGGGCGTACAGTGCAATCTGTGGGCGCTGTCGCTGCAGATCAAATCGAATTTAGGTATATGTAGAGGCCGAATGGGCATGTAGGAACGAACTCCTGCAGCACTTTGCACTCTAAGCGTGCTTGATAACCAGCCGACAGATTAAGGGAGAACGATGCTTCGACACGCATTATTGCTGCTCATGTTGGCAGCTTCATCGGCGCTTGCTGCACCTGCACCCTTTGATCTCAGTGGTCCCACGCTGCAAGTGAATGTGACTCGCGCCGGCACGACGCTCCCTGCTTCCCAAGTCCCAAATCTGGCGCCGGGCGATCGGGTGTGGATAAAGGTCGATTTTCCAGAGAGCCAGTCTGTCAAATACTTAATGGTGGCTGCTTTCTTGAGCGGTTCGACGAACCCGCCTCCGGAAAAATGGTTTTTCGCGTGCAAAGTTTGGTCAGAGAAATGCGGCCAGGGAGGCCTCGACGTCACCGTGCCGCAGGGCGCTCAACAAGTATTGGTCTTCCTTGCCCCCCACACCGGTGGAGATCTGCGGACGTTGATGGGCGCCGTGCGCGGACGGCCAGGCGCCTTCGTGCGCACCTCGCAGGATCTGAACCAGGCCGCGCTCGACCGTTCTCGGCTGGAGCGATTTCTTGCGGCGGTTCGTGTTTTGAATGCGGGCGATCCGTCGAAACTGAAGGAAGCGGCGCCGCTCTTGGCGCGCAGCTTGGCCATTCGGGTCGAGGAGAAGTGCTTGGACAGAATCCCCGAGCTGCAGGCGCCGTGCCTGATGCAAGGGCAAGAATCGCTTATCTTAAACGACGGGCATAGCACATCGATCGTCGAGGCGCTCACCACAGGCCCCGGCACCGATTTGGCCATGGAAGCCAGCTACACACCGCAACTGAGCTACGGCTATTACAGCCCGTACATCGCATCGGTGCTGGACATCGCGCGCATCTTGGAGTCATTTCGAACTGCCCAATATCAATACATCCCCGCGCTTGCCACGCAGCGCGAAGACAAGCTTGTCTTGACGCTCAACACGGCGCCTTCGTTTCACAACCCCATGTCCGTGCTCGTGATCGCCCTGCCCGCAGTGGAGTCGGCGCAGCTGCCTCCGCTGCACGCCGTCGATCCAAAAGAAATTTTCTGTGTGCGCCGTTCAACGCTGGTGCTTCCCGTGGACGGCGCACCGCTTGCCTTTTCCACCGGATATGCGCATGGTCTTTCGCTCAACGTGACGGGGAGAGACGGCAAGACCATCGCCTTGCCGGCCAAGGCTGACCCGATACAGGGTGGCTATGTCATCGATACCGCTGGGTTGGGAAATGCCGTTCTTGGAGACAGCATCCATGCATCCCTAAAGGGATTTTGGGGATTCGAGCCGTACGAGGGCCCGACCTTTCACCTCATCAACATTCATGCAAAATCTTGGGAATTGGCCGCGGGCGATGAAGCCGCGCTAATCGTCGGACGTCAAGACACCATTCACCTGCAGGCTGACAGTGTCAGCTGTGTCGATGGCATCATGCTCAAGGATCCGGGCGGCAAGCAATTGAAAGTGGACTGGAAGACCACGCGGCCCGACGAAGTGGAGATCAAGCTCCCCCTGCAGGACGCAGCGCCGGGTGCCATGACGCTGGTGGTCTCCCAATACGGCAGGGACCAGGGGGACGACATTCCAATTCATACCTTTGCCGATGCGGGGCGAATCGAGGGTTTTTCTATTTACTCCGGCGACATCGTGGGCATCCTCAAGGGGAACCGCCTGGACGAGGTTACAAGCCTAACGTTTAAAGGCAACGTGTTCGTGCCCGGCGAACTCACCACGCGGCATGGAACTGACGAGTTACCGATGGTGGCCCAAGACCCCGCTTCCGCCGCCGCTCTGAAGCCCGAGCACGGCATTGCTGCAAAAGCCACTTTGCGCGATGGCCGAGTATTCCCATTGCTGGGTAACGTCGATTCACCCCGGCCCGCGGTGAAATTGCTCGGCATGAACGTGCAACCTTCGGCCGCCAGCCACGACAGCAACATCCAGTTATCTGCGCAGAGCGAATTGCCGCAGGATGCGACGTTGACGTTTTCGTTGCGCAGCCAATCGCCGTCGATGTTCGCGCACGATGAGAGTATTGAGATTGCAACCTCCGATGAATCCTCCACCGCCACCTTGAGTTTCGCCAACGGCGGCTTGATGCTGGAGAATGCGCATATTGCGGTGGTGACGCTGAATCCTGCCAAGGTATTTGGCGGAGCAGCATTCGGCCCGTTGCAGTTTCGAGTTAATTCCAAGGGCATCTTGGGCGACTGGCAGCCATTGGCCAACCTGGTGCGGCTGCCGATGCTCAAGGAGTTAAAGTGTCCGGCCACGCCGGAGCTGGCCTGCAAGCTTTCAGGCACGAATCTTTTCTTGATCGATTCGGTTTCAAGCGACGCTGACTTTGCCCGTTCGGTCGCTGTGCCCGATGGATTTCTAGGTTCCGCCCTGCCGGTACCCCATCCTAAAACCGGCCTGCTGTACGTGAAGCTGCGAGACGACCCGACGGTTGTCAATTCGACCTCGCTCCCGATCCAGGAGATACCGCCGACTGCGGAAGAGGCGGCAAGAGCCGGGGCGCGAAGTTCCGCGCTATCCAGCGACAATCAACCGCAGGCAGAGAGCCCTTGAGTCCTATAGGCCGGCAATACGAGAGGCGAGGAAGCGCCGCTCGGGCTCTAACGCTGCGGTTTTCAGCGCCGCGCCATAGGCATCTCGCGCGTCCTCAAGCCTGCCGAGTTGTTCTAGAAACCGGCCCCGCGCCGCGTGCAGCAAATGATATTGCGTGACATCGCCACGCGCGGCCAGGGAATCAACCAGATTCAGCGCCCGTTCGGCGCCATCCACCATGGAAACGGCCACGGCGTGGTTTAATTCGATCACGGGTGTTGGCTGCAACCGGAGCAGCACTTCGTACAGTCCGATTATCTGCGGCCAATCCGTCGCCTGCCGGTCCACCGCTCGCACATGCAATGCGGCAATCGCCGCTTGCACCGCGTAGGGACTCACCTGGCAACCGGCTCCCAAGGACTTATCGACCAATAAAAGACCTTCGGCTATCTCACCTTGATCCCATCGCGAACGGTCTTGATTATCCAGCAGAATCACATCGCCGCCGTCCGTGACACGAGCCGAGTGGCGCGCATCATGCAACAGCATCAAGGCCAGCAGACCCATGACGGCGGAATTCTTGGGCAGCAGTGAATCAAGAAGCCTTCCCAAGCGAATCGCTTCGGCACACAACTCAACATCGATCAAGCGGCTGCCGGCCGTGGCTGCATAGCCCTCCGTGAACACCCCATACACTACCGCAAGCACGCCTTCGATCCTCTGATCAAGTACCGAAGGATGAGGAGTCTCATAGGGAATTCCCGCGTCGCGGATTTTTTTCTTGGCGCGCACCAGACGCTGCGCCATGGTTTCTTCGCTCACCAGGAATGCCCGGGCAACCGCCTGCGTGGACAATCCGCACACCTCGCGCAGGGTGAGTGCGATCTGAGCCTCGTCGTTGAGAGCAGGGTGGCAACAGGTGAATATGAGCCGCAGCGCATCATCGCCGAATATCGCCTCGGACGGATCGATCTCGGCCTCCTCGTTGGTTTCCGCCAGTTCGCGAGGGACGATATTTTCCCGAAAAAATACTTCGCGGCGGATCCGATCGATAGCTCTGTTGCGGCCCGTGCTGATGAGCCATGCTCGCGGATTGTCCGGCATACCGCGCATCGGCCATTGCTCCAGCGCGGCGGCAAACGCATCTTGCTGCGCCTCTTCGGCCAAATCGAAATCTCCGAGTAGGCGGATCAAGGTCGCGAGTACCCTGCCCGCCTCTCGGCGAAATATTTCCTCAATGGAGCTGCCGATCTCGCCCGCACTCCGGCGAATCAACGCGGGCTTCAGGCCACCGGTGGCCATATGGGGCGCACCTCGATGCTGCCGTACCGGGCTCCCGGGATTCGGCCCGCAATGGCAGTAGCCTCATCGAGGCTCTTGGCATCGATCAGGTAGTAGCCGCCCAGCTGCTCGCGGGTTTCAGCAAAGGGCCCGTCCGCGATGGCCGCTTTGCCGTTGCGCACTCTCACAGTGGAGGCGGTGGACACGGGCCGCAATCGATCGCCGGCCTTGAAATGCCCGGATTGCACAATGGACTTGGTGAATTCCGTGTACTCCGCCATCATTTTCTTGCGGGAGTCCTCGTTCATCGCGGCCGTTTCCGCTTCATTGTTGTAAATCATCAATAGATAGTTCATGTCGCATTCCTTGTTGGGGCGTTATTCGCCATTGCATAGTCGAACCGCCCGCGACGATTTCGACATGAGGTAAGACCGATCGGCTCGGCCGGGAGCGGGTCCCTGGGCGCCCCTGCGATTAGTCCGTACCATGGCGGGAACTATGCGCCAGGCAGCTAATCAAATAAAGTCGTCAAATCAGAAGCTTACGGTGTCCCAGCAGCGTGCTGGCGGCGCTGCGTCCTTGGCCGTAAGATCACTGGCTGCATATTGTCTCAATTTGTCCATATAACTAGAGGATACCCGATGAAGGCTTGGATACCGCTGACGCTTGTTTTTGCTTTCGGTTTTGCCGCCCACGCCCGGGCGACCTGCTCGTACCCGCAAGCGCCCGCCACCCCTCCCAATGGGAGCACGGCGAGCCGGGACGAAATGATTGCCGCCAAGCACGATTTCGACCGCTACAACACGGAGATGAATGCTTATCTTGACTGCTTGAATCTGGAAATGAGCTCACAACCCAAGGACGTTGCCAAATTGACAGCGGACGAGAAGAAAAAGGCCGACCAGGAAAAGAAAGTGTTGGTGCAGAAGCACAACGCCGCAGTGGATGAGCTGCAGGCGGTGGTTGGACATTTCAATGAGCAGTTGAAAATCTTCAAAGCGAGACAACAGTAGGGACTAACAGCGCGGTGGACCGCTCCACCGCCGGTTCCAGTTATGCAGGCTAGTACGCTCATTACGCCGCGTCTGGCCGAAGAGGCGATCTACTCTCGGCTGACGTGTTTGCCCATCGAATCACTGCCCTTGACGCAGTGTGTCGGTGGAACGCTGCGCGAGAATGTCTACGCGGAACGTGACGCCCCGCCCTTTGACCGAGTGTCCATGGACGGCATGGCTGTGGACAGCGAGGCGTTGCGCCGAGGCCAGCGGCGCTTTCAAATCCAGGGCGTCCAAGCCGCCGGGGCACCGGCCACGAAGCTGAAAAGCGCGGAGCATGCCATCGAAGTCATGACGGGCGCGATTCTGCCTGTCGGCAGCGACAACGTCATCCCCATTGAACAAATCGATGTGGCCGATGGAGTCGCATCGCTCAATACGGTGGTCGTGAACTCCCCTTACCACAACATTCATCGGCGTGGAGCGGATAGCCGCCAGGGTCAGCTCTTGTTGGAATCGGGCACTTTGCTGCGTGCGCCCGAGGTCGCGGTAGCTGCCTCCGCGGGCATGGCCCGCGTGCGCGTCAGCAGCCAGCCCGCCATCATGGTCGTTTCCACTGGCGATGAGTTGATCGAGCCGGGGGAGCCTATCGCGGAATTCCAAGTGCGCCGTTCCAATGCTTACGCCGTGGCCGCGACGTTTCGCCGGCGCGGCTTTACGCGGGTGGGCAGCGATCACGTGCTGGACGATGAAATTCTGCTTCGCGAACGCCTGTCGTTGCACTTGACCACCCACGAAGTGGTGGTCTTGAGCGGCGGGGTGTCGATGGGAAAGTTCGATCTCGTGCCCAAGGCATTGATGCAGCTGGGGGTCCAAGAAGTGTTTCACACTGTCGCCCAAAGACCTGGCAGGCCCATGTGGTTTGGAATCGGCCCGCAAGGGCAATCCGTGTTTGGATTGCCCGGCAACCCGGTTTCCACCTTGGTTTGTCTGATCCGCTACGTGATACCTGCCATCGCCGAAGCCATGGGCACGAAGCGCACGGCACCGGAGCGGCTGGCCTTGGGAACCCCGGTTACCTTCAAGCACGCTTTGGCGTATTTTTTACCGGTCATCATCGAGCATGACGACTGGGGCCGCCCCTGGGCCAATCCACGGCCGCCCAATGGCTCGGGTGATTTCTTAAGCCTGGCGGGTACCGATGGGTTCGTGGAATTGCCTCCCGGACCTAACACCTACGCCAAGGGTTTTGTCGCCAACGTCTACCGCTGGTGATCATCCCATGACCTCGCTCATTCAGGACATCCGCGGCGCGCAGAATCCGATCGATCGGCTCGGCCGACCGCTGCACGATTTGCGCATCTCGGTCATGGACCGCTGTAATTTTCGCTGCCCCTATTGCATGCCCAAGGAGCAGTTCCATGAGAATTACCAATTCCTGAAATCTCGGGAGAGATTATCGTTCGATGAGATTGTGCGCCTCACGAAATTATTCGCAGGTCTTGGCGTGCGCAAGGTGCGGCTCACCGGCGGTGAGCCCCTGTTGCGAACCAATCTGGCCGATTTAGTGGGCGACTTGACGGGTATTCCGGGGGTCGATGACATTGCCCTGACCACGAACGGCGTGCTGTTGGCCAATCATGCAGTCGATCTTCATGCCAACGGCTTGAAACGTATCACGGTCAGCTTGGACACGTTGGACAAGGAAATCTTTACGCGCATGAGCGGTGGATTTGGCGCGCTCGATCAGGTGTTGGCCGGCATTGAGGCTGCCATTGCCGCAGGCCTCACGCCCGTCAAAATCAACGCGGTCATCGAGCGAGGCGTGAATGATCACGCCGCGCTTGACCTCGTCGAGCGATTTCGCGGCACACCGGTGATCGTACGATTCATCGAATTCATGGATGTCGGTAATCGCAATCATTGGGATCCTAAAATGGTCGTGCCTTCGCGCGAGCTTGCGGCGCGAATCAATGAACGCTGGGCGATGCACCCGGTATCGGAAAATTACCGCGGCGAAGTGGCGCAACGCTGGCGGTTTGACGACGGCAGCGGTGAAGTGGGCTTTATTTCCTCGGTCTCGCAGCCGTTTTGCGGAGCGTGCAGCCGTGCGCGCCTTTCCTCGGAGGGCAAATTCTACACGTGCTTGTTCGCAAATCAGGGCACGGATCTGCGCGCGCCGATGCGCGAGGGCGCGGACGATGCGGAATTGTTGCGGATCATTCGAGGTGCTTGGGTCGGCCGCGCCGATCGCTACAGCGAGCTTCGAGATGAACTGCGCCGCGATTCTTCCGAGACAAAGAAAATCGAGATGTATTACATCGGCGGTTAAATTCATGACCTTCACACATTTGGACGCCGATCATCGTCCCACGATGGTCGATGTCAGCGATAAGACGGCCACGAAGCGCAGCGCCACCGCCGAGGCGCAGGTAAAATTTCCTGCCGCAGTGGCGGCGGCGCTTCGCGACAGCCGTCTGCGCTCAGCGAAAGGGCCGGTATTTGATACCGCGATTGTCGCGGGCGTGATGGGTGCGAAACGCACCCACGAGCTGATTCCATTCTGCCATCCATTGGGGCTTGAGAATTGCCACATCGCAATCGATTTGCAGGGCGATACCGCGGTCATTCGCTGCACGGTGACGGTCCACAACAAGACGGGCGTCGAGATGGAGGCGCTCACCGGTGCCAGCATCGCTGCCTTGACCGTCTACGATATGTGTAAGGGCCTGTCCCATGACATCGTCATCACTGATGTGCGCTTGCTCGCCAAAGAGGGCGGCAAGAGCGATTATGCGGGTAGGCTGTGAGCCCAGAATCTCTTACCGGGGCCCTTTACGGCCTCGTTCTCGCGGGCGGCTCTAGCACTCGCATGCACCGCGATAAGGCGAGTCTGCAGTACCAAGGCCGCACGCAGCTGGAGCGAGTCTTTGAACTGGCCAGCCGGCATGTGAGCGATGTATTTGTATCGGTGCGCGCCACGCAGATCGAGGATCCGGCCCGGTCGCGGCATCCCATGATCGTCGATGCCGTGTCGGGCAACGGACCCATTGCCGGCATCCGCTCCGCGCTCGCCGCCCATCCCAAGGCCGCATGGCTGGTGTTGGCGTGCGATTTGCCGTTTCTCTCGGATGAGTCGATAGAATATTTAATCCGCCGGCGTGTTGCCGGTGCTGTCGCCACGGCGTACAGAAGCGCGCACGACGGATTGCCGGAGCCACTTTGCGCCATCTGGGAACCCTCCAGTGCCGAGGCTCTCGCCGACTACCAGGGCGCCGGCGGACATTGCCCGCGGAAATTCCTCATTCGCCACGGCGCCGGCCTGCTCGATCCGCAAGATGCTCGAGCCTTGGATAATGTGAATACGCCCGAGGAATACAACCAAGCACTTGCAACTCTTGATGGATCGACGCCCATGCTACTCAAAATTCAATATTACGCATTGATGCGCGAGCAGGCGGGACGCTCCGAGGAAACTTTGGAAACCTCGGCGGGCACGCCCGCTGAGCTGTACGATGAATTGCTCGCGCGCTACGGCTTTACGCTCTCGCGCGATCAATTGAAGGTGGCGGTGAACAGCGAATTCAGCGACTGGTCGCGCGAGCTCAAAGTAGGCGACGCCGTGGTCTTCATTCCTCCGGTCGCGGGCGGCTGATGCATTTCCGCTTCACAGAAACGGCCATCGATACGCACGGCGCCCGAGCTGAATTGCAGACCGTTGGCGCGGGCGGCTACGTCAGTTTCGAAGGCTGGGTGCGCGATTTTAATGAGGGACAAGAGGTCACTCGGTTGGAAT
The DNA here is from genome assembly GCA_036401515.1 of Steroidobacteraceae bacterium. GTDB lineage: Bacteria > Pseudomonadota > Gammaproteobacteria > Steroidobacterales > Steroidobacteraceae > Bog-1198. Next base: position 300 of record DASWUU010000035.1, on the reverse strand, counting down.
ACGAAGCATTTCAAGAACTCGCGGTAAAGGAAGGCGACCGTATCGTCGCCGAAGCCCTGCGGCGCTTTCCGATAAAGAACGCGCTGTGCATCCATAGGGTGGGTTCTTTGAACTTAGGTGACATGGCGGTCTGGGTCGGCGTGAGTTCCGCGCACCGCGGCGAAGCTTTCGATGCCTGTCGCTTCATCATCGACGAGGTGAAGCATCGCGTGCCGATCTGGAAGAAGGAGCACTATCGTAGCGGTGATTCGGGCTGGGTGAATTGCGAGCGCTGTGCCGCGGTGGCGGAACATGCGCACT
>DASWUU010000034.1:0-34175 GCA_036401515.1 Steroidobacteraceae bacterium | reverse complement strand
TGCACAGCGTACTCAACAGGTCGTCCGCTCGCCCGCCCGCCAGTCGCGCGATGAAATCCGCGCTCGCCGGCGCGATTAACACCACTTGCGCCCAGCGTGCCAGCTCGATGTGGCCCATCGCCGCTTCCGCCGAGCTGTCCCACAAATCGCTGCGGGTCGCACGGCCCGAGACGGCTTGGAAAGTCATGGGCGAGACGAACCGCTGCGCGGCAGCGGACATCACCACCTGGACGTCGGCGCCGCGCTCGATCAGCCGCCGTACCAGATCGGGGCTCTTATAAGCCGCAATGCCGCCCGTCACGCCGAGCACGACCCGCGTTTTGGGCGTCATTGAATGTGCTTCAACTCTTTGAAGCGATCGATGTCGCTCTCGAATTGAATGCTCATCGAGGCTTCCTCGGCGCGTTTCTGCTGGAGATTCTGCTGCTGTGTGCGCATGTCGGTGCTAAGCCGGACCAGATCTTCTGCCATCTGATCGGGCATGGGAGGAGCCTTCGGATCACTGCTGTAAGGTTTGAAGCGCTGGCTGTCGGCGCGCATTTTCTTCATTTTGCCATTGAGCGTATCGAGAAACGAATTCGTTACCTTGATCTGGTCCGCCACCAACTGCACGCGCTGGTCTCGCAGGCGCTCGATTTCGGCCACCGACGCGAAGGTATTCAGTAAGTTCTTGTCGCGAAGCTGATTCTGTTCCGCGGCGAGTCGCTTTTGCTCATCGGCTGCCAGCTGGTCGGCCGTTTTTTGCGCCTCGATGTGGTTTATCTCATAGCCCTTCGAGTTCAAGATGTGTTGTTCTTTCGCGGCGTATTCCGGCGGTACCCGGTCGCCGTAGTGGGTGACGCCGTCAGAATCCACCCACTTATAAAGAACTCGCCCATTGTCCGAAGGGCCGGTGCGCGCAGGGGCGCCGACTGCATAGCCCGAGGCCAGCAGTGCGGATAGACAAAGGATGTAGGCAACATTCTTCAAGAAACTATCCTCAAGATGAAGCGGCCGCCATTGTGAGCGGAGCGGGCGGCGTTTTCTAGGGGCAAATCCTCAGTCTGCGAGCCCATACCGCTCGCGGTACAGTCTCATGCTCGAGAGGTCGTCCGGCGCCCCCGACCGGGAGACATGGTGCATGAGGTCCGATAGATTAACCACGGAAATCACCGGTATCCGATACTCATTTCGCACTTCTTGCACGGCCGAGAAATCGCTCCCGGAGGCGCGTTCCTGGCGGTCCAGCGCAAGCAGTACGCCGGCCGTCGTGGCTCCGGCCGCTTCGATGAGCTCGATGGACTCGCGAATCGCAGTCCCCGCCGTAATCACGTCATCGACGATCAGGACGCGGCCCTTTAAGGGACTGCCGATGATGTTGCCGCCTTCGCCGTGATCCTTAGCTTCCTTGCGATTGAAGGCAAAGGGCACGTTCAGTGCGTGGCCCTCTGCCAATGCCGCAGCGGTGATGGTGACCAGCGGGATACCTTTGTATGCCGGACCGAACAGCATGTCGAACTTGAGGTCCGCGGCGGCTAGCGCGGCCGCATAGGCACGACCCACCGCGCCGACAGCCGCACCGGTATTAAAGAGTCCCGCATTAAAAAAGTAAGGGCTTTCCCGACCGGATTTCAGCGTAAAGCTGCCGAAGCGCAAGACGCCGAGCCGTACGCACAAGTCGATGAATTCACTTTGGTACGCCAATATCATGGGGACTGATATTATCGTGCGCGATGCACATCGTCACGATTCCCGCCCCCCTTTGACGCAATCCCGACCCACTCTCCGCCAGGCGCTGGGCGATAAGCGCATTATGGCCGTCTTGCTGATGGCATTTGCCTCAGGTCTTCCCTTCAATCTCACCAACTTCGCGCTGCAGGCGTGGCTCGCTTCCGCCGGGCTCGACATCAAGACCATCGGTCTTTTTTCCTTGGTCGCTCTGCCCTACATATTTAAATTTTTATGGGCGCCGCTGCTCGATCGTTACCTGCCGCCCATCTTGGGCAGGCGCCGCGGCTGGATCGTGATCTATCAGGCCAGCCTAGCGGTGGCCATTGGGGTGATGGGCTTCAGCGACCCCGCCACGGCGCCGTATGTATTGGCCGGCACCGCACTGGTCGTTGCTTTTCTTTCCGCCTCGCAGGATATCGTGATCGATGCTTACCGTGTCGATACCATTCCACCGAGCGAGCGCGGACTCGCCGCCGCCGCTGCCGCTTTCGGCTATCGCACGGCGGCGATCCTGGCGAGTTCCGTGCTCGTATTGATCGCCGCTCACACCAGCTGGCACCTGGCTTTCCTGGTCATCGCCGTCCTCATGGCGGCGACCATCCTGGGGACACTGTGGTCACCGGAACCCCTTACGCCCGGCTCACCGCCGAAAACTTTGGCCGACGCGGTTTGGCACCCGCTGCGTAATCTGTTCAGCAGCAAGGGCGCGTGGGGCTTTTTGTTGCTGGTGGTGCTCTACAAGCTCGGCGATGCGTTTGCCTTGAGCTTGTACAGCGCATTCATGATCAAGGGCGTGGGATTCTCGCTGGACGAGCTCAGCATCTTCGGCAAGGCGAACATGACCGTATCGACCATCATCGGCGTGACCGTGGGCGGATTGATCTACATGCGTTGGGGCATGTTCCGCTCGCTGCTGGTGTTTGGCATCGGCCAGTCGCTTACCAATCTGCTGTATATGTCGCTGGCGCTCGCCGGTAAAAAATTATGGTTGATGGCGTTGGCCACGACGCTCGATACCGGCATCGGCGGCATGGGTCAGGCTGCTTTTGTGGGTTTTCTCATGTCGCTGTGCAATCCGAACTTCAGCGCCACGCAGTACGCCATCCTTTCGGCGATGGCCTCGATCCCGCGAGTTACCACCGGCGCCATCGCCGGGATCGTGGTATCGAGCATTGGATGGGCAAATTTCTTCGTGGTGACATGCCTCACGGCGGTGCCGGGGATCATCTTGCTGGTGATTTTGCGCCGCCCGTTGCAAGAGCTGGAGTCGCGCGACAGCGCCGGCGCGAAGCGCTGAGCTGCTAAGGTGCCTATTGATCAGCGGCGAAGCGACCGTTCGAGTGGGTTCGACCACGCCGTCCTTGCGTTGTCCTCGAATTCGCGGCCCAAGTCTTCGGCCTCAACATCGATGGCGCCGGACCAGTCTTCCGGCGCACCCGCGGCCTCGAGGAGATCATCACGCAGATGCTCGTTCCAACAATCGAAATCCATCTCGGCCACGGTGCCATCAAAATATTGAATCTCGATGGTCTCGTCCTGATGATCGATGGCGACCACCTCAAAGAGCTCATTGGTATTGCCTCGATACCACTCGCCAACGATCGGCCTGATAACATTCATCGGCGTCTCCGTCTGCTATGCTCGCGAGCATTGTTCTCCCAATGAGCGCTTCGCGCAATGTGTAATTTTTTTGCGAAGCAACAATAATGCTCGAACAGCTCATTAAGTTTTTTGTGGTCTTCTTTGTGGTGGTCGAACCCATTTCATTGATTCCACTCTTTGCGGGGCTGACGCAAGGAGCGAGCGCCAGCTACAAGAAAAAAATGGCCGGCAAAGCCGCGGCGATCGCGTTGACCATCTGTGTCCTTTTCGCGCTGGTCGGTGCGAAGTTTCTCGATGTCATGGGGATATCGTTAAGTTCCTTCCGTATTGCCGGCGGCACTTTGCTGTTTTTGATTTCGCTGGAAATGGTTTTCGCGCGCACATCCGGCACCAAATCCACCACGCCTGAAAAAGAAGAGGCCAAGACGCGCGACGACATTTCGGTGTTCCCGCTGGCTTTCCCCTTCATTGCAGGCCCCGGCGCGCTTGCCACCATCTTGTTGACCTCGGGCGAATTGTGGGGGAAACCCTTGCAATTCGCTGCCTTTTTGGGAGTGGTTTTTGCCGTGATGCTCGTCTGCTGGGTGCTGATGCTGGCGACGCCCCGTCTAATGAACGTGTTCGGAGTCACCGGCGCCAATGTCATGAGCCGATTGTCGGGAGTGATACTCGCAGCGCTGGCCGTTCAGTTCATCATCGATGGGATTCGAGGCAGCTTTTTATCGTCGTGAGTATGCCAAGTCCCACACGCCGTGGCCCAAGCGCTCACCGCGCCGTTCAAAGCGCGTGGGTGGCCTGAAATCGGGGCGCGCGACGAAAGCTAGATTCTCGCTCACGGATTGAAGCGCCGGATTCGCATTGCAAACCGCCAACATCTGTTCCGCGTAGTCCTGCCAGTCCGTCGCTAACCTCAAGATTCCGCCGCTGCGCAGCTTGGCGGCCACCAGGTCCACGAAATTGGGTTCGATCAGGCGTCGCTTGTGATGCCGTTTCTTGTGCCAAGGATCTGGAAAAAATACCAGCACCTCATCGAGGGATTGATCCGCGATCCGATCGCGCAATACGTCGACGGCGTCCTGACAAATGATGCGCAGGTTATGCAGGTTGCGTTGATGGGCCCGCAGCAGCAGGCGCCCGACGCCTGAACGGTGCACTTCGACTCCCAGGAAGTCGATGTCGGGATTATTCTCCGCCAGGCTCCCGATCACTTCCCCGGCACCGAAGCCAATTTCCAGGCAGCGCCGCGACATGCGGCCGAATACAGCCGCAAGGTCCAGGGCGGCGTCGCTCGGATCGATGCCATAGATGGGCCATAGCTCATTGAGCGCACGTTCCTGCGCGGCAGTCGTTCTGCCGGCCCTCAAGACGAAGCTGCGGATGCGGCGTGGTGTCTGCATGGGCGCAAAGTGTGCCTGATATGATGAGTGGATGCGCAGTACCTGCCTTGATGGGATGACCAGGCGACGCGAAGTCTCGTTTCGCACCGTGTTGCCCTTATGGGCGGCAGCCGCGCTCTTGGTATTGGGAGGCTGCGCCGGCTTGCCGCGGCATGTGCAGAAATCGCCGTCGGTGGCTTTTCAGCATCCCGAAACGACCACCCTCGGGCGGATCGTTGCCGGCGAACAGATCGGCAAGAATCTTTCCGGCATTCGATTGCTGTCCTCGGGCGATGAGGCATTCGCCAGCCTCGTGGCCCTCGCCGATTACGCCGAGCGCAGCCTCGACCTACAGTACTACATCATCCATCAGGACGAATCCACGCGCGCCCTGATGCATCATGTGCGCATGGCCGCCGATCGGGGCGTTCGGGTCCGCGTTCTGGTCGATGACTTCAACACTGCGGGCCAGGACCGCAGCTTCCGCAACTTAGCCGCTCACGCAAACGTGGAGGTGCGAATTTTCAATCCCTTCACCGCGGCACGATTCTCGAACTGGACGCGCTTCATCGCCTCGGCCTCGGATATCCGGCGCATCAATCACCGGATGCATAACAAGCTCTTCGTTGCGGATGACGCTCTCGCCATCACCGGCGGGCGAAACATCGGCGATCAATATTTTACTCTGGATCCGCGCAATAACTTCGTCGATCTGGACGTCGTTGCGGCGGGTCCCATTGTGCCGGCCTTGTCGGCATCGTTCGATGCGTTCTGGAACAGCAAATATGCCATTCCGATCGCGGCGCTCTCATCCGGGGTGGATGCCGAAGAGGCGTCTGAGCCGCTGGTGGAACCGGAGTCGTCTCTTAGCGCCCGCTGGCTCGCCCCCGAACTCGACAAACACTCAGTCAAGCTCACATGGGTTCCCGCCACCGTGCTCGCGGACGGACCCGCGAAGATTGCCAGCGAGACCTCGCCGGACGAAGAGGTCACCATCGCCAATAAAATCACAGCCCTAATGAAAGCGGCGACAAAGGAACTCGTCATCATCTCTGCTTATTTCGTCCCCGGAAAAGAAGGCGTTGCGCTGATCCGCGACCTGGTAGCGCAAGGCGTGCATGTGCGAATTCTGACCAACTCCTTGGCCTCCACCGATTCTCCCCTGGTGGATATCGGTTATGCCCGATACCGCGTGGCGCTGCTCAAGCTCGGCGTGGATCTGCGCGAGATGCGTCCGAACCTCGGACAGAAGCGCGCCCGCTTCCATCCGTTTCGCAGCTCCAATGCCAGTCTTCACGCCAAGGCGCTGGTGATCGACGAGAGGATCGTTTTCATCGGATCGCTCAACATGGACTATAGGGCCGCACATACCAACAGCGAACTCGGGCTCGTGATCAACAGCACTGAAATTGCGCATCAGGTGACCGGTCTCCTGGATGACATCAGCACGGACGGCAGCTACCGGTTGCAGCTAGGCAGGAACGGCCGCGTCGAGTGGGTAAGCGGCGAAGGGGATGCACAACAAATCTGGCACACCGATCCTGGAACCAGCGTGACCGAGCGCATTTGGCTTAAAATGCTCTCGCCCTTCGCGCCGGACGAGCTGCTCTAATCCCTTCTTATAAAGATTATGAAGAAGGTTCCTATCAAGAGGAAATCCGCAGCGTGCTCAAGTATTCCTTGACCTTTCCGCGGAAGCCCTCGCTGCTCGTTACCGTGGCACCTCCCGCCAGCACCAAAATGAAATCGCCCCGCAGGGTTCGATTCACTTCTTTGACATAATTCAGATTCACGAGGCAGGAGCGGCTGATGCGCAGCATGGGCTGCGAGCGTAGCGCCAGTTCGGCCTGCTGCAGAGTGCTGCGGGCATGGAAGTTGTCTTTGCCGACGCGGATGATGACGTAGTTGCGGTCCGCTTCGATCATTTCCACTTGGGTCACGTCTATCACGTGCAAGTGACCGTTGAACTCGGCGAGCAGCCGCGGCTTTTCCTCGCCAAAGGGCCGCGCGCCGCGTTCCAGCTGTGCCAACAAACCGGCGAGCATGGATTGGCGTTCGCCGGCGCCGGTATGCAAATGCCGCGGCCGTACGCGGGCCAAGGTCTTGCGGAACCGTTCCTGATCGAACGGCTTGAGCAGATAGTCGATCGCGCATACCTCGAAAGCTTCGAGCGCATAAGCATCATAAGCGGTGACGAATACAAGCGAGGGCATCTGCGTCGGCTCCAAAGCTCGCGCCAGATCGAGACCGTTCAGCGGATCCATTTGGATGTCCAAGAACAGCAGGTGCGGCGGCATTGCATGAATGGCCGCCAGCGCAGCCGTACCGTCGCCGAATTCACCCACCACCCGCAGGTCCGTTTCCGCTTCGCAGTATTCCCGCAACGTGCGGCGGCCCGCGGCTTCGTCGTCGACGATGATGACATCCATCATGTGCTGACAAGCCTGCTGGTCGGCAATTTATCGCCCGCGGCCGCCTCACGTATGACGGGCGGAGACTCGCGTAGCGCCGGCATGCTGATTTCGCTGATCCATTCAGCGCCGTCGGCTCCTGCCATGAGCGAGGCGCGGCCTTCGAACTGCACCGACATGCGTTCGCGCACGTTCTTGAGGCCGATGCCGTCCGACCCCACGGCCCTGTCTGCGAACATGGTGTTCGTCACTCGGAGCAGCAAGGTTTCATTCGCAAGCCTTGCCGAGACGCGCACGGTGACGACGCCTTGATGGCCCGCCATCCCGTGAACCACGGCGTTCTCGATCAGCGGTTGCATGATCAAGCTCGGCACCCACACGGCGGGGATTTCGGCGGGATTGGGCAGTATCACCACCAGCCGATCGGCGAAGCGCCGCTGCTGAAGCTCAAGATAGAGTTTTGCAAACTGCAATTCCTCGGCCAGCCGAGAAAAATCCCGTTCGCCGGCGTTGAGCAGTCGCCGCAGCAAATCGGCGAGCTGCACCACCATCGATTGCGCCGCTTTTGGATCCCATTCGATATGCCCGCGGATGGTGTGCAACAGATTGAACAGCGTATGAGGCGAAAGTTGCATGCGCAGCGCTGCCAGGCGCGCGGCGCTCCACTCGCGCTCCAGTGCGGAGAGCCGCAATTCCGAATCCCGAAAGCGTGTGTACAAGGCCAGGCCGGTAACCAGCGCGAGACCAAAACCGTAAGAGGGCAAAAAGCTCACGAAGCTCGCGAGCCACAGCGTGATCCAGAACGGGTCGGTCCACATGGTGGTCGCGTGCGCCATGACACCGCCATGCTGATCCATGCCCATGATGACCTGGGACAGAATCATCACCGGATAGGCCATGGCGGAGAAAACCGTGGCAAGGATGAGTTGCAAAGGCAGTGCCAGCAGGATGGGACGCCACTGAACCTTGAGCGAGGCCCAAAAAGACACCAGCAACATCGGAAGTAAAAAGAGGTGTTGCACCAGCCGCGTCTCGGGAGTGGCGAACACGGTCACGTTGGTCATGTGCGCGATGCCTGCGCCCATGCTGTACCCGTAAAGGAGATTGGACACGGTCACATAGATCCAGAACAGGCAGACAATGCCCAGAAACTGCGCCTGGGTCAGCCCGCCGGCAAACTGCTGCGAAGATTGAGCTCCACTTAAGCCGATCATGGGTCAAGCCTACCGCAAGTACTCCCCATTTGCGGCTGTCCTCGCCGCTCGCGGGACGAAACCGGGGCAATCCGGGACGAACTCGACAAGCGGCTACTCACGAAATGCCCTCTGCTGGCGTCTCATACACGTGCCCATTGATACCTCACGTGCCCCATTGAACTTAAGGAGATCAGTCATGAGTCGATTAACCACCAAATTGGTGTTGGGCGGCCTGGCCGCGCTGGCTGCCGCCGGTGCCGCCGTGGCCTCGCCGCAAGACGAAATTGTGCCCACGATGATCGTGCGCTATACCACCGACGCGCTAGCGACCGACAGCGGCGCAAAGGCATTGTATCGCCGCTTGGCGCGGGCCGCGGAAGATGTCTGCCCCGTTACCCCGAGCAACACCCGCTTGCTGAACCCCGCCATCGCCAAATGCCGAGCGGACGCTATCGCTGGTGCAGTGAACAAAATCCATAACCAGCGGCTCGCAGCGGTGCACGCCGCCGCCAGCGCGAAATCGGGTTGAGTGCTGACGCTAGCGGCCGGCCGCAAGATCGAGACGCGCGGTGCGCTGAACCACCGTCACGTCGCCATCTTGCGAGCTGGTCGCGTTCTGCGGCCGTGCCCGCTGCAGAATTTTCCCGTCGGACAATTCCTCCGGCAGACCATAACTCTGGTCAAACACCTGCACTGACATGGGCACTGCAGCAGAATCGATCCCAAATTGCATCCCCTCGGCGGGAAGGGCGTCAATAATCAAGGCGGTCGCGCCGCCGCGCAATTTGCGCAAGCGGACGGAAAGCGGTCCTGAATGCGTGTTTACCGTGACACTTTGAATGTCCGCGCTCGCTGGAAAAACCATGAAGGCCGTCGGCGCACCGCGCACCGACCGTATCAACAATTCCATATGTGATCGCGGCGCGCCCAATGTCGACGAGATCGGCTGAAGCTCGGGCGCCGCCAAAGCCAGGCGTGGCGCGGCGGCAAAAAATCCCATCGCAGAGGTGCCCGCGAAGCGTGGGCGAGGGACGCCATCGAATTTCACAGTAGTGGCGATCGCATGGGGCAGGTGCCCCGACGCGGCTTGCGTCCACCAATGCGCCTCGCCATGGTCGGCATCAAACCAGTATTCGATGTTCACGCGTTGCGGCCACTCAGGGGAATAACTAGGCAGGAGCAATGTGATGGCTATACCGAGGAACGCCACGGCCACCGCCAACGACATGACAACGCGACGCGCAGCTAGCGTGGCCTTTGCCAGTAGCGGCGTCAGAAAGTACGCAGTCGTTGCGAGCGCCATGGTAGTGATGGGCCACCCAACAGCACCTAGCGCCGTGTACAGCAGCAGCACCAGAGGCAGCAGAATCGCGAACATGACGAGACCCGGCGCGAGCACCGCAAAATCGGCAGCACCTGCAGATGGCTCATTATCCTGCGCCAAATATCGGAGGCCGGGCAGGGCGGCGAGTGCTGCCGTCGCGGCCGTCAACACGAACACATAACTCGCCGCCGGCACGCTTAGCGCAGTGGCCAGCGCAAAAAGCGCGATCACAACGCTGCCGCCAAACCAGAGGCCCCAAAAGCCTGCACGCCGCGAGAACCAGGCCGCGGCAGCGCCGGCGCTCAGCACGCTCAAGGCAGCGAAGCCCATGTGCATGGCCATCGGGTGCGCAATCCATGGAGGGGCCCCAACCGGTGGCAGCCTGTCCGCGCCGCGCAAGAGCATCACCACGCCCATGCTGAGTGCCCCGCTCAAGGCCACAGTGATCAGCGCCGCGAGCATTCCGAAGCCTGCGCTTCTGGCATTCAGCATTCCACGGCGAGACAATAGAACCGCCGTGCCGAGCAACAAGGCGAGCGCGGCAAGCGATGCGGGGAATACCAGCGCCGTCGGCCAAACGATGACGCCGCGCGCGAAAACATCGAAGAAAACGGAATCCTTGGGCTTTGAATCTTGCGCGATTTGCTCTAAGTCCGGCGCGTCCGCCAATGCATTGAGCGCGCCCAAGGCATTATCGCCTTGATGCTGAAGCGTGCCGATCGATGCATTGGCCCAGGAATCGAGCGGCGTGTGGTAATGGGCGACATCGCCGATGAATGCAAGATTGAATCCTTGGAACGAAGCGGCCTTGAAGACCGTGAAGTCCGTGTTGTTCGGTGAGGATTTGTAGATGAGGTAGGTGAGCGAGTTGGTGACGGGTTTGTGAATTGCACCGGCGTACAAGCGCATGAGCCACGCATTCGCCGATCCAGTCTCGAACATGAGGCTGGAGCCGGACACGCCCCGCGCATCCATGTTGACTGCGGCGCGGATTTTTTTGGCCAGCGGGTGCTCGCGCGTAAAGAGCCGCGCGCCCAGCAGTCCGGCCTCCTCGCCGTCGGTAACCAGAAGCACAATGGGATGGCGGCGCGCGGGCGCCACGGTCAGGATGCGCGCGATTTCGAGCAGGGTCGCGACGCCTACGCCGTCGTCGGAAGCGCCAGGGCCCGCGGCCACCGAATCGTAATGTGCGGCGAGCATCACCGCATCCCTAGCAGGGGCATCACTGCCATAGGTCGCGATGATGTTGGTAGGATAGCCGCAAGTGCCAAAACTGCTGCAAACGAGCCCGGTCTGAAGCTCTGCGGCGTATCCCAGCGCGGTCAGGTGCTTCACCACAATCTCGCGAAGTTTTGAATTCGCGGCACTGCCCATCGGATGCGGCACATTATCGCCTACCAATTCCTTCAGGATGGCCTGCGCGCGAGACGCAGAAAACTCAAGCGCAGGCGCGTCGGGTCCCAAAGCAACCGGCGTGCGGTATGCGAGCACCGTGGCCGCCAATAGAACGGCGGCGCCGCAAGCCGCGATCAGGAGTCCTCGATTGCTTTCGATCATCGCAGGTTAAATCCGCGTTTGTTGTTCTGCCTCGTGACGCTTGATGCCTTCTAGTATTTCCGTGTGCGCAAACTCCACTCCCAACCACCCCACTACCTTGACCCACTTGCCCGCTTCCAGATCCTTGTAGTGTTCGAAGAAATGCTGAATTTGTCGCAGGCGGATATCGGGTACATCCGCGATGGTTTTCCAATGCGCAAAAAGGGGACAGATGTCATCGGTGGGTACCGCCAGCAGCTTGGCATCGCCGCCCGCCTCATCTTCCATGCGCAGCAAACCCAGGGCCCGGCAGCGCACCACCACGCCGGGAAGCAGCGGAAACGGCGTATGCACCAGCACATCGACAGGATCGTCGTCATCGGCCAGTGTGCGCGGGATGTAGCCATAATTGGCGGGATAATGCATAGCAGAAAGGATAAACCGATCGACAAACAAGGCGCCGGTCTCCTTGTCTACCTCCAACTTGACGGGATCCCCGTTCATCGGAATTTCTATGATGACATTGAATTCCTGCGGGACGTGTTTACCGGCCGTGACATCATGAATGCTCATCGATCATCCTTTTTGTTGTAAATCACCGCGCCATACACGCAATGCCTTCGCCGATTAATCGATAGCGATGCTGTGAGGTTGTAGACCGGTTAAGAAGGGCGAGCCGCCGACGTTCACGAGCGCACCCGTGGCAGAGACCGTGTAGGCCGACACCGTGTTGGAGTTGAAATTCGCGGCGTACAAAAATTGTCCCGACGGATCGATCGCCACGGCGGCCGGCAGCAATCCGGCGGCGGCGCTGGACACCAAGTTCAATGCACCGGTGGCCGGCGTGACGGCATACGTCGCCACCTCGTTCACCGCAACGTTGGCCGCGAAGACATAGAGTCCAGCCGGATCCGCCACCAGGGATTGCGGATTGCTTGCCACCGCGAAGGGTGAACCGGAAACTGCCGTTAGTGTGCCCGTCGATGGGTTGAGCGCGTACGCCGATACGCTGTCCGCCGCTTGAGCGACAAAAGCGTACTGATCGGTGGGGTCGATGGCGATCGATTGCGGCCCTACGGCGGTGCCGAAGGGGGCCCCGGCGATCGGACTCAACATGCCGTTGGCCGGGTCGATCAAGAGCACCGATACGGAATCGCCCGTGAAGTTGGCGACATAGACGAAATTGCCGTTCGGGTCGATGGCCAAGGACGTCGGCGCCGCGCCGACCGCGTAAGGCGAACCTATGACAGGTGTCAGAACGCCATTATTGATTGCATAGGCGGACACTGTGTTTGACTGCTGATTGGCCACATAGAGATAGTGATTGGTTGGGTCAATGGCCAGGGCCGCGGGGCCGCTCCCGGTTGCGGTGGAAAAACCAACCGGCGTTAAATTGCCGCTGACGCTATCGATCGTGAAGACCGACAGGTCATTCGATCCATTGTTGGCAACGTAGAGGAATTGGCCGTTCGGATCGACCGTCAGTGCTACAGGTGTGGTGCCATTTGTCGCGAAGGGTGAACCGCTCAAAGTCGCCAAGGCCCCGGTCGCCGGATCGATGGCATAAGCGCTCACCGTGTTTGACAGCTGATCGGCCACGTACGCAAAGCGGCCGGTTTCGGAGCAGGAGATGATGACGTTGCCGACGCTGGTCTTACTGATGGTCGCTGAACCGTTGCGTACGATGCAGGTCTGATTCACGGGTTGGGTCATGACGGTGACGGAATACGCTGCGGCATTGCCCAAACGGGTGCCGAAGACAAAACTGCCATTGGCGCTGAAGCTCAAGCTGTCACCGCCGTTGAGTTGCAGAACGAGGCCGCTGCTGCGCAATCCTGTCACCGTACCGCCGACGGTGAAGTTGCTGCCGCCGAGAATGGGACACCCCGACAGCAGTCCTAAGGCACTCACCATGATTATGACCAATCTATTCATGGTGCTTGGCCCTCTATCGGAAAATTTTACAAACACGGCAACGTCCTTGTGTCGAATTTTAAACGGTCGAGTCTTAAGAAGAGAATTTAAAACGTCCAGTAGGGTCAAGAAGCGTCTGAAAAGGGCTTGGGTGTCGCTCACGCCGAGCCCAAAGATTCATTGTAAGCTGCGTCCTTAAACTATTGTTCGCGATTTCATCATCGGGGTAACACATGCGGTATCACTTACTGGGGCCAACCGGCTTGTATGTTTCGGAATTGTGCTTGGGCACCATGACGTATGGCGGAAACCAGGGCATTTGGCAGTCGATCGGCAATTTGCAGCAGGACGCGGTCAACGAACAAGTCAAGTTTGCCGTTGATTCCGGAATCAATTTCATTGATACCGCCAATGTGTACGCCAACGGCAAGTCCGAGACGCTACTGGGACAGTCGCTAAAATCGCTGGGGCTGCAACGCGATCAACTCATCGTGGCCACCAAGGCTACGGGCTCCGTGGATGAAACGCCAAACGGCCGTGGGCAATCGCGGCACCATCTGTTCAATCAGGTGGACGCAAGCCTGAAACGGCTGCAATTGGACTACATCGACCTATATCAACTGCACGGCTTCGATCCACTAACGCCTTTCGAGGAGTCCCTGTCCGCGCTCGACGACCTGGTGCGCTCGGGCAGGGTGCGGTACATCGGCCTGTGCAATATGGCGGCGTGGCAGATCATGAAATCGCTAGCCGTCTCGGAACGCGTGCATCTGGCAAAATTCATCAGCGTGCAGGCGTACTACACCATCGCAGGACGCGATCTCGAGCGTGAAATCGTGCCCCTACTGGAAGATCAAAACCTAGGCCTGATGGTTTGGAGTCCTTTGGCGGGAGGCTTGCTCAGCGGCAAGTACAGCAGCCCCGAGGACAAAGGTCCGGCCGGCGCGCGGCGTGGAGCCTTTGATTTTCCGTTGGTCGACAAGGCGCGGGCGTTCAAGTGTGTAGATGCCATGCGCCCAATGGCCAGCTCTCGGCAAGTATCGGTTGCGCAGATCGCACTGGCCTGGCTTCTGGCCAAGCGATTCGTTACAACTGTGATCATCGGCGCAAAATCCATGGACCAGTTGCGCGACAATGTGGCCTCTACCCGAGTGCGCCTCGACGATGCGGAGATGAAGCAGCTGGATGAGGTCAGTGCCTTGCCGCCCGAATATCCCGGATGGATGCTGAGCTACCAAAGCCAAGCCCGTCTCAAGGCGCCCGTAAAGGAATAATGTCGCCGATGGCCGACATTGGCGCCCGCGGATCGACGCGGGTAATCAATGGGATCAACGCGAGTGAACCAAATGCCGCCGCCATCTCTTCTAAACAGGATAACAGGATAACTATGCGAATATTTCGATCCGCTGATTCAAGAGCCCCGGCAGTGTTAGCGGTGGTGCTGGCCGCCGCATTGGGTCCTTGCACGGCGTTTGCGACCTTAGGCGAGCCTGAGCTCACGGTCCAAAACGATGCGGTGCAGCTACGCGCAGCGATCAAATCCTCGCAGGACCGATTAAGTTATCGCATTCATGAAATTCAGCTGCCTTCGGGTACCGTGTTGCGCGAGTTCGTCGGCGCGAATGGGAATGTGTTTGCGGTGACTTGGCAAGGACCGACCAAACCAGATCTACGCCAAGCCCTAGGCCGGTACTTCGATGTCTATGTAGCGGCGCCGAGATCCAAAATTGTGGATCGCAAGCACATGCGTATTCAGCAAGGCGACTTGGTCGTCGAGGGCAGCGGACATATGCGTGCCCTGTCGGGCCGGGCCTTCTTGGCGAGCGCCATTCCCAGCGGCGTTACTCTCGGAGAGTTGCAGTGAGGCGTTCCATGCGCACGCTTCGTGCGGGTCTCAGCCTCGTCCTGAGCCTGTCGGCAATTTCCTGCGGTGGCGGCGGTGGCGGTGGTGGTGGTGGTGGCGGCACCACGACTCCCCCTCCGCCTCCGCCCACATCCAATGTGGCCGCTGCGACCGTCGATGCGGGACCTTCGAGCAACGGCGTCAGTATTACAAACAGCGTCAACACTTTGTTTGTTTCGGTCACGGTCTGCATGCCCGGCAGTTCCAGCTGCCAGACAATCGACCATGTCCAAGTGGATACCGGGTCCTATGGCTTGCGCATTTTGGCGCCCGTTTTGACGCTGACGCTGCCCGTGGAAACCTTGGCGAATGGCAACTCTCTAGCCGAATGCACGCAATTTGTGGACGGCTATAGCTGGGGGCCCATAGCATCGGCGGACATAACGATCGCGGGTGAGACCGCGAAATCGGTACCCGTGCAAGTCATCGGCGATTCCCGCTTCACCACCGTACCCTCCGGTTGTTCGGGCACCGGTGGGACGCAAGAAGACACGGTTGCTAGCTTCGGCGCCAATGGCATATTGGGAGTGGGTCCTTTCGAATTGGATTGTGGGGACTGCGCCGCGAACACGCATGGCCTCTACTACGCCTGCGCGGGCACCACCTGCACCGAAACGCTGGTACCGGATGCGATGCAAATGCCGAACCCGGTGACTCACTTTGCGGCCGATAATAACGGCGTAATCATTGTCTTGCCCGCGGCTCCAGCGGGGGGTACTACGACGCTGAGTGGTTCGCTCATTTTCGGTATCGACACGCAGTCGAACAATCAATCCGGCACGCAGACCGTGCTCACCGTCGATGGCAACGCGCAATTGACCATGACCTACAACGGGCAAGCGTTGCCGAATAGTTTCATCGATAGCGGCTCGAACGGCATTTACTTCACCGACAGCATCACGCCATGCCCCGACACAGGGTTCAAGACTTTCTATTGCCCGGCCAACACCCTGACGCTGGGGCTCAGCATCCAAGGCCAGAATGGCGTCATGGTAAACAACTTGACCTTTATGGTGGCGAATACCGAAGCCATGTTGAACAATCCAGCCAATGCGACTTTCAACGTGTTCCCGGAGCTCGCGGGCACGAATCCGAATCCGAAATCGGGAAGCTTCGATTATGGGCTGGCATTCTTCTACGGCAAGCGTGTGTCCGTGGCCGTCGAGAATGACAAAACCTCGGTGGGAACCGGGCCGTACG
Organism: Steroidobacteraceae bacterium; assembly: GCA_036401515.1. Classification (GTDB taxonomy): domain Bacteria; phylum Pseudomonadota; class Gammaproteobacteria; order Steroidobacterales; family Steroidobacteraceae; genus Bog-1198. The sequence continues at coordinate 18,003 of DASWUU010000034.1, read as the reverse complement.
TCGCCTTCTAGTCTTCAGCTTCCCCGACCGCTACCCTTCATTGCGACAGGCAGGATAGACTGCCTGTCGCAATGAATATCACGGCCTCTTCCAAGGCTTCCACGGGCGATCTGCGGCTCGAGTACATGACTTCCGATTTTGCTGCGTCCCAGCCAACCTCGTGGTGGCGGGGCGTCTTGGGCGTCGTCGGATTCGAGAAGCTACCCATGATCGATCGCCATCGCATACCGGTGGCTGCCACCATGACTCCGTCCCTGAGCGCCGACAATCTGTGCGAAGTGTGGCGCCTCGCAGGCTCTCACAGTCCATTGTCAAGCGGCGAATCGGCGCATGCTCGCGTCCATTACCGCCATTGCGATGACTTGTTATTTGGGTCCTTGACCATCAGCGAGCAACCCGCCGGCACGGGCGGCGAAGCGGAGGCGCTGTTGCGCGCAACCGAAATAGCCTATCAAGAAGTATTTGACGTTCTGGACGAGACGGAGCACCGGCATCTGGTCCGCATCTGGAATTACATTCCGCGGATCAACGCTGCCGCCGACGGCGATGAGCGCTACCGGCTTTTCAATTCCGCGCGTCAGATGGCATTTCGAAAGTCGGGCCGCGCCACGATGGGAACAGTGCCCGCTGCCAGTGCGTTGGGTTCCCCCGCGGGTAACCCGTTGGCGATCTATTTTCTCGCCGCGCGCAGCGCGCCGAGAATGATCGAGAATCCGCGTCAAACCAGCGCCTATTACTACCCGCCTAAATTTGGCAGGCACAGTCCGATTTTTTCGCGCGCCTGCATCTGGGGGGAGCCAGGACGCAGCAAACTATTCATCTCCGGGACCGCCAGCATTGTGGGTCATGAGAGCATTCACAGCGGCGATGTCGAGGCGCAGACGCGCGAGACCATGGTCAATATCGGCGCTCTAGTGGCCGAGGCAAATCGAATTGTCGCCGCTCCCTGCTATCTCTCGCAGGGCTTGACGTATAAGGTCTACGTGCGCAACGGCTCGGACCTGCCCACCGTCCAGGCTACTTTGGCGCAGGTGCTGGGTGCCGTGCCGGCGATGGTGTTCCTGCAAGCGGATGTTTGCCGCGAGGACCTGCTCGTGGAAATAGAGGCGGTCGGCTAGCGGCCAATAGACATGGTAATCTTTGTCGGGCAAACGGGGAGGGCCATCAATGGGTACAGCAGCGAGCAGTGTCAGCACGGCGACAGGAAGCAGCCACACCGAGGCCCGTGCCGAACATTATCGGTGGGACGACATACCCGCTGAGCCGCTCAAGGGCGGTATCACGCGCAAGCTCATTACCGGCGAGCGCATGATGATTGCTCACGTGCACTTAAAAAAAGGCGATGAAGTGCCGCAGCATGCGCATGAGAACGAGCAGATCACCTATATTCTCGAGGGAGCGTTGCATTTTTGGTTGGGGCCCGCAGGCGAGCGGGAACTCACGGTGCGGGCCGGCGAGGTGCTGGTCATCCCCTCGAATTTAGAACATCGCGCTCTGGCGCTGGAAGATACCCTCGATGTCGATGTGTTCAACCCACCTCGTCAAGATTGGCTAAACGGCACCGACGCTTACTTGCGCCGCTGACGCGCTCGCGCCCAAGATCTTCGCGTGGACGACGCGGTCTCTCAGATCAGACGCGGTGGCACCCGTGCGTTGGCGGCGCGTTCGTAGGCTCGAGCGACTTGCAGCAGCAAGCCGTCGTGATGGCGGCCGGTTACCAGAGTGATCCCCACGGGCAGGCCGCTTATCAAGCCTGCCGGTACCGTGAGGCTGGGATAGCCGGCGATCGCAGCGGCGCCGGCGATTTGGGATGATCCACCCCCGCGACGGTCGCCCCACACCGGGTCGATCAAGTCGGCGGGTCCGTTGCTTGGCCCCAATAGCACTTCTACACCTTGCTGAGCCAACAACGTCGCAAGCCCATCCACATCGGCGGTCCGGGTCAGAGTCGCGCGCGCCTTTTGGTAGGCATCGTCGCTCAAGGGTCCCTTCGCATCCGCCATCTCAAAAATCTCTTGACCAAACACGATGAGTTCCTGGTCTGCATGCGCGCGATTAAATGCGATTAAATCGGTAAGGGTCTTGCAATCCACCTGAGAAGGATCGAGCGTCGCCAGATAGGAATTGATCGAATCCTTGAACTCATAGAGCAAGGCCTCAAATTGAGGATCGCCCATTTCGTCGAATGCTTTCGGCGCTTTTAAGTCCACGATGACCGCGCCTTCGCGTTCAAGTGCATCGCGCGCATCGGCAATGAGGCGGTTGGTATCGGGATGGGCACCCTGCGGCACGGGCATGGCGCCGATGCGTACGCCGCGCAGGCGGAACGTCTCGATGTCGTTGCCGTGAGTGCCGAAGCCCAATGGCCGCTCGGCGATTACCGATGCGAGAATCGCGGCGTCGCGAACTGTGCGGCACATCGGGCCGGCGGTATCTTGCAAGGGCGATATCGGAACCACTCCCTTGCCGCTGACGACGCCAACCGTAGGCTTGAAACCCACCAACCCATTAATCGATGCGGGAGAAAGTATCGAGCCGTTGGTCTCGGTGCCGATGGCGGCGGCACAAAAACTCGCCGCCGCCGCAACACCTGAGCCGGCGCTGGAGCCTGAAGGATTGCGCGCCGGATTGTAGGCATTGCCAACTTGTCCGCCGATGCCGCTCCAGCCGCTGCACGAACGGGTCGAGCGGAAATTCGCCCACTCGCTTAAGTTCGCCTTGCCCAAGATGATTGCGCCCGCAGCGCGCAGTCGTGCAACCAAAGGCGCGTCCGCCGGGCGGACGGATCGGGCGAGCGCGTAGGATCCCGCAGTGGTTGCGATGGGGTCGCGGGTCTCGACGTTGTCTTTGACGATGATGGGAATGCCATGTAACGGACCACGCAATTTCCCGGATTTGCGTTCCACATCAAGGCCTCGGGCGTCATTCAGCGCCGCGGGATTCAAAGCAAGAACCGAGCGATACGCGGGACCATGCTGATCGAATCGAGCAATGCGGTGTAGGTATGTCGTCGTCAGGGCTTCCGAGGTCACCGTGCCCGCCGTCAGGGCGCTCTGCAAAGACGCGATGGATTGCTCCGTCGGATCAAACGCGTGGTCGGCGGCGCGCAGTTCACCAACCGCCGCGGCGAGCGATAGGGCTCCTGTTGTTGTAATAAAGCCTCGACGGTCCATGAATTCTCCCTTCGTGCTATGTGAAATATTTTCAATTATCCCCGCGCCCGTTCTAGGGGCGGACAGCGACTACAATTATTTTGTTTCAGAATCTTTACAGTCGTTGGCCAATTTGTTACTTATTTGCATCGGCTGTGAGATATCTCATATACCGATTGCCAAATATAACGCTGCAGGGGATGAATACCAATGACAACCACAGGATCGCCTGGTGATCGTGCGTGGCGCGGGATGGCGCTGCCTTGTCTTCTCGCTCTAGCGACGAGCGCACAGGCCCAAGTCACGCCAAAGACGGCTCCGGCCGATGATACGAGTCTCCAAGAAGTGGTGGTCACGGGTTCGCGCATCGCGCGTCCTGAATTCGACAACCTGGAACCAACGGCGACGGTCGATTCGAAGACCTTCGATCAACGAGGCTATTTAGATGTCGGACAGGCTCTGAATGAGTTGCCGGCGTTCGGTGTCGCGCCCTCCAGCGCCGCCAACACGCAGGCAGGCTTCGGCATTGCGCAGAGCTTCGTCGATCTGTATGGGTTGGGTTCTCAGCGCACCTTGGTGTTGGTCAACGGCCGCCGTTTTGTCTCTTCGAATACGGCGAGCTTGAATAACAACGGCTCCAACAGCACCGTCGGCGGCCCCGGCGACCAAGTCGACCTGAACACGATTCCTACCAAATTAATCGACCACGTCGATGCGATCTCGGTCGGTGGCGCGCCAATTTACGGCGCGGATGCGATTGCGGGCGCCGTCAACATTATCCTCAAGAAAGATTATCAGGGCCTCGACGTGGACGGCTTGGTCGGCGCCTCCGGACAAGGCGATGCATGGAATTACCGTGCGCGCGTCCTGGGCGGCCAGAATCTTTTCGACGGTAGGGCCAACGTCACTGCTGTGGCGGAATTCACCAAAACCGACGGTCTGGTCGGTACGGAGCGCTCGGTCTACGCAGCTGACTTGGGGTTTCTAGCTCCCGTGACAGCCCCGGCGAAGGGAAAATGTTGCACGACCGTGCTGACGCCGGCCAATTCGGTTCCGGCGGTGAACTTCGGCGGCATCCCGTTGGTGGATGACACCCTGCTTGCACCGGCGATCGGTCTTACGGGTAGCGTCGTTGGAGTGACTAACGCCGCCGGCCAAACTTTGGCTTTCGGACCGAGTGGCTCGCTGCAGCCTTATAACCCCGGCACGAACACCGGCAATCCAATTTTTGCGAGCGGCGGCGATGGTCTGCGCCTTTCGACGGTGAGCAACTTACTGTCCCCGACCGAGCGCGCCAACATCGATACGCTGATGCACTTTCAGCTCACGGATCACATTAATCTTTTCGGCGAGGGTAATTTCTCGGAGACGCACGCGACCAACTTGATCTCCCAGCCGGCCTACAACACCAATCTGTTCGGTACGGGCGGCACCGTTAACGGCAATTTCGTCGTCAGTCTCAATAACCCTTACCTGACACCGGGGGATCGCGCCCTCATCTCGACAGCCTTGAATAACTACGCGGCAACGTTGCCCCTGGGTCCGAACCTCTATCCCGGGCAAGCCGCGGGCCCAAATCAACCGGGTTACCCAGCCTGGAATACCAATCAGTTCTATGTCTCGCGCGCGAACTTGGATCTTGAAAGCGGCCGAGCCACTGCTACTCAGACACTATGGCGCGGCGTGACCGGAGCTAATGGCGATTTTGCATGGGCCGACCGGAACTTCAACTGGGAAGTGGCGCTGAGCTACGGCACCTCGAGCAATACCCAAGTAACACCGTCCTACGTCTTTCAGAACGTTGCCAATGCGCTCAATGCGACCACCAACGCTTCGGGGCAGATTATCTGCGCTGGCGCGCCAGTCAACGCGCCAACCACCACTGCATCGAGCACGTGCGCCCCCTTGAACATTTTCGGCTTGGGTTCACCGAGCTTGGCCGCGCAGCAATACATCACACACTTGGCGACGGTCGAATCATTTAATACCCAGCGTGATGCCACGGCGTTCATCGCAGGCGACATCATGAAAGTGCCGGCCGGCGAGTGGAAAGCCTCAGCGGGTTATGAAAACCGCCGGGAATCGGCTTCGTTTTCACCGGACGACTTCTATACGCAACAGCTCGGTCAAGCCCAGGTCACAGGGATTGCGGGCTCATACGTGACCAATGAAGTGTACGTCGAGACGCTGCTGCCGATTTTCTCGCCGATGCAGGACATACCGGTTTTGCATCGCGTCGAGCTGGAAGCCGCCGCGCGGCGCGTGTTCAATTCGATTGCCGGCGATGCCACCACTTATACCTACGGTTTGCGCTGGGCACCTGTCGATGATGTCCTGTTCCGCGGCAACAAAACGAAGTCGATTCGCGCGCCCTCCATAACGGAGTTGTTTCTGCCCACGGCGACCTCATTCCAGTTCGCGAATGATCCTTGCGATAAGAATTTCGTCGGTCAAGGCAGCGATCCGACAAGGCGTGCGGCGAATTGCACGGCCGCCGGTATCAACACGTCAAGTTTCGTCTCGAATGTGGTCAATGCAACGGCGCAAGGCACGACGTCCGGCAATACGGGACTTCAGAGCGAAGTGGCCTTTTCGAAGACTTTCGGCGTCGTGTTGCGTCCGCGTTTCATACCAAGGCTCAATATATCGGCCGATTACATCGACATTGCGCTGAAAGATGCGATCGAAACTCTGTCGCTGGTGGACAATCTCGATGCCTGCTACGACTCGGCGAACTACCCGAACGATCCGTCTTGCAAGACCTTCACGCGCAATGCCGCCGGTCAAATCACGAGTTTCCACGCGGGCTTCGTGAATGCCGGCTTGCTGGAATTCACGGGCATCCAGGCCGCATTGGACTACACTTTTGATTTGCCCTGGGCACTGGGAAGTCTGCAGACCACCGCACATTATCTCGATACCCAGAGGCTGAAATCGCAGATCGCATCGGCCAGTCCCAACAGCCTCGACGGTCAGATCGGATTGAGCAAGAGCAAAGGCTCGATCGATTTGCTGTACGTCAACAAGGGTTTCTCCTGGGACTGGCAGGGACTCTTCATCGGCCCGGCGAAATTCAACAACCAAAACACTCCGACCTCACAAGACATTTTGGGCGTCGGGGCGTGGTGGGACATCAATTCGACGCTCGGGTTTAGGTTCACACCAGCCTTTCAGATGCGCTTAATTGTCGACAACGTGTTCAATAAGCAACCGCCATTCCCGGCCATCGCGGGCACAGGCGGCAACTTTGCTAACGGGACCACGACCTACTTCGCCGGAATCCTGGGCCGCTCGCTGCAGTTAACGGCGGACTACAAGTTCTATTAAGAAGGAAGCTCGTTCTCAGGAGCCATATATCGCGATGATAAAGGCGCCGACCTCTCAGGCGCCTTTCTTTTGAAAGTTGCCCACCAGGTGTCGGATTTGCTTGTGCGGCGGAAACGCGACTAGAATTGCGCGCAGAGCGGGCGTCGTATAATGGTAATACCCAAGCTTCCCAAGCTTGAGCCGTGGGTTCGATTCCCATCGCCCGCTCCATCCTCAGATCACTTCAGGCGACGTAGGGCAGCATAAACGCTGCCATGTTGATCAGAAATGGACCCTAGTTTGTCGCCATCTCTCAGCCCCACGTTGCCTTTTGTTGCCCCAGCATTCGCACGTAGCGCCGCACGCGGGTTATTCAACATGTTTGTGTGCGAATTGAGAGCTGCCGGCCATTCGACCCCTAAAAATTAGTAATCCCAGAGATGGGAAGCCTCGAGCGTTTGCCGTCGGGCCACTTTCGGCCGGCCGCTGTTGGGTTCCAATTCTCCCGTTAGCGGTCAATCAAATCTGCGGCGGACGCTTCTCATTCGGTGGTTCAGCCTCGAGACTCTGACGCTAGAACCACCTAGAGCTAGGTGCTGACGATGGCCATTGCGGCATTCGGACGCAGCTCACAAAAGGGTCGGTCGCAGCGATGGTATAAGTGTGGAAGGGTCTACCGATGCTAGACGAGCCATGAAGTTCTTCCCACTTGTTTGCGCTGGGCTATGGCGAAGACCGACTCGTACCGTCCTGACTGCGCTGTGCATCTTGATCGCATTCCTGTTGCTTGGACTCCTCGAAGGCGTAAATGCTGGATTCTCAAAGTCCATCGAGGATGCGCATCGAGATCTGCTCGTGACACGCGAGTTCGCGGGGGAGCGCAGATGCCCATTTCGAGCAGGGCCAAAATTCAGAGCATTCCGGGCGTCGTCGAAGTGACGCAAAGAGCTTACTTCATCGGCTCATTCGGCGAGCCTGTCGCGACGAATGCGATTTCCGCGATTGCTACCGAACCGGAGACCTTTTTTCGCATACGGCCTTTTTTTAGCGTTACCAAGGAGAGCCTCAACGCGATGCGAGAGAACCGCGCAGGCATGCTCGCCACTCCGGCGCTGCTCAAGTACTTCGGATGGCGGGTCGGCGATACTGTCACGCTGCGGTCGCAGATTCTAAAGACCGATGGGAGCCGTGACTGGGCTTTCAAGATCGCCGGCACCGTCGACTCGCTAAAGCATCCTGGGACATCCGTCTTTGGCATCATTAACTACTCCTACCTCGATGAGTATCGGGTGGAAAATCGCGCCACAGCAGAGACCTTTTATGAGCGCATCGCAGATCCAACCAAGGCTGTCGCAACTGCCGCGGCTATTGATCGAATATTCGCCAACTCTTCGAGCGAAACGCGCACCCGATCCGATCAAGAACGTGCCCAATACCAAGCAAAACAGATGGGCGATGTGCGGTTCTTTACCAACGCGATAATGGGGGCGGTGCTATTCACGCTTGCGTTCTTGACGGGCAATGCTCTGCGACAGTCGATTCATGAACGGATTCCGGAATTTGCGGTCCTCAAGGCAGTCGGATACGGCGACCGTCACGTCCTGAGTCTCGCGTATGCGGAAGCGCTGCTGTTATATATCCCTTCCGCGGCGCTGGGCTTGATACTGGCGTATCTGGTTGCTCCAATCGCCAGGGAAATTGCCGGCCCTGTGGTCGTTTCCCCCGGCGTAGCCGCGGCTGGATTGGCGTGCGCGGCGTTGCTCGCTTTGGTTGGCGCAGCACTACCGGCCTCAAACCTGTCGCGAATGTCAATCGTCGCAGCGCTAGGCAGGCGGTGAGAGCATGGGTCTCGCCGGCCAAATTCTCGCCCTTGCCACAGCCAATATACGCAGCATCCCGCTGCGGCTCGGAAACTCCCTCGTAATCGTGGTCGGCATCGCTGGCGTTGTCGCGGTACTCATATCGGTCCTCGCCATGTTCGTGGGGTTCAGGGCGACGATCCAAGGCGACGGACGCGACGATCGGATGATCGTGCTCACTCGTGGCGCGACCGCCGAGTATGAAAGCAGCCTTTCTCGCGAGAATGTTGCGGCAGTCATGAATGCCCCCGGCATTAGACACGACCCGCGAAACCATCCGATGGTGTCAGCGGAGGTCATATTGGTAGCACCCGTCGCACGTAAACACGACTCCTCGGACGTGAACGTCACCTTGCGCGGCGTGGGCGAGCAGTATTTCAATGTACGGCCGGAACTTAGACTCGTTTCCGGAAGGATGTTTCACGCCGGCAATCAGGAATTGTTGGTGGGCGCCTCCGCACACAGTCAATTCGCCGGTCTGGACATTGGCAACCAAGTCCGTCTTCAGGACGGGGATTGGAGGGTAGTCGGTACCTTTGCCGGCGGTAATGGATCACGGGAATCCGAAGTGGTTGCCGATGCGCAAACGGTGATGTCGGCGTATAAACTCGACGCCTTCAACACGATGACTGTCATGCTCGATCCCGCGAACACGGAGACGGGCCTAAAAGAAGTGTTGTCGCGCGATCCGACGCTGCTGGTCGATGTTCGTAGCGAGCCCGAGTACCTGGCAACCGCGTCCGGTTCGGTCAATCGTCAGCTGCGATTGGTGGCTTACGCAATAGGGTCCATCATGGGGCTCGGCGCGTTATTTGGCGCACTCAATTCGATGCATTCTGCCGTTACCTCTCGAACAGTGGAAATCGCTACGCTTCGCGCCATTGGCTTTGCTCCGCTTGCGGTCGCAATCGCGGTACTCATCGAAGGACTCCTGCTCGCACTCCTCGGCGCAACTATTGGCGTTGCGATCGCGTACATTGCCTTCAATGGCGCAACCATAAGCACGCTAGGTGGTGCCTTGTTTGACTCGCAGCTGGTCTATTCGCTGAGCATTACGCCAGCCGTAATCGTGACTGCAACTCTGCTTGCCGGCGCAATTGGATTGCTCGGGGGTATCTTGCCGGCCATCCGCGCCGCGCGGCTAAACGTAGCCAACGCGCTGCACGAGATCTAACAGGAGTGAATGTTTCGCGCCCAATTTATGAACGCCCGCTTTCGGCGGCCCCGAAACGCGCACGGCGAGCCCTCGAAGTTCAAAGGCAACTCGCGGCCAAAGCAGGCATTCGCTAAGGACGGCGGTACTTTCGCGAACGCAGTGTTTGGCACGCTGCCTTGAAGCACCGCAGCAACCGCCGCCAGCTGTAACAAAACCTCCCTTGCATTCGCGGCGATATCGGCGTTAGATCCGGCCTAGAACGACGATCAAACAGCGACGCGAACCTGAAATCTGGCCCGCGCTTCGCACTACTCCTGTGTCGTGCGATCCGCGCCACTCTAGCTCGCGCCAGAGTCAAACCACAGGGAGAAAACTTATGGGAACCAATCGACTTTCCATGCTGGGTTTGTGCGCGCTCGCACTCGGTGTAGTCACTTTGGCAGCGACCGCTGCGCCCCCCGGCCAGGGTTTGGGGCAGACCCAACGACAAAGAGGGCTCGCCCTCAAACAAGTGCTAGCACCGCAGCATCTCGACCTTAACGCAGCCGTTGTCGCGGCTGGCGCAAAGCCAACTGGGCCAACACTCACTCCGCTCACCAACCAACTGCCCAACGGCATCAACTTTACGATGCTGTTGACCGACGGCACGGTGATGGCTCAGGACGGCTCCTATCCGTACATGTGGTGGAAGCTCACGCCGGACGTCAATGGCAGCTACTTGAACGGAACCTGGACGCAGCTGGCCAGTTTGCCGGTTTCGTATTCACCGGACGCCGCGGCCGAGGCTGTGCTTGCAGATGGGCGGGTCATCATCATAGGCGGTGAATACTCTAACTTCACGCTCGGCGAACCGTTCACGCTCACGAACCAGGGCGCGATCTACGATCCGAAGGCCGACAGCTGGTCTCCACTTGCGCCGCCGACTGGGTTCAACTTCATTGGCGATTCTCCGGCCGCCGTGCTGCCGGACGGGCGATTCCTGCTAGGCGACAAGCTCACGAAGCAGGCCAGTGCCTTGGATCCACATACGCTGCAGTGGACGAATCTTCGAACGACAGGGAAGAATGACTTTAATGCCGAAGAAGGTTGGACCTTGCTACCCGACGGTAAGGTGCTGACGCTCGACGTGCTCGATGCGCCCAAAGCCGAAGCTTACTCGGCGTGGGAACAGGAATGGGAGCCGCTCCCCGGCGTTCCGGTCGACCTGCATTCTCCCACGACCGTGATTGGATGCATCTCCTACGGGCCGGCGCCCAGCGACTGCTATTACCCGCCGGGCGAGATCGGCCCCGCCATTCTGCGCCCGAATGGCACCGTGTTCGCCACGGGGTCATATGCCAACGCGGATCCTACGTTAAGCCCCGGGAGTGCCGGACACACGGCGGTCTACGACACGCATACCCGCACCTGGACTCAGGGCCCCGATTTCCCCATCAACGTCGACACCTTCTGCTTCATCAGCTGCGGAACGGTGGGCGACAACGCGGGTGACAACTACGCCGTCCTTCTGCCGAACGGCAAGGTGTTTGTCGAAGGGGTCCTCTTCGGTTACGAGTTCGATGGCTCTCAGTTTGAAACGACCGTCGCGGAAAACGTCTTTATCGGAAGCCTGACCGTACTGCCAACGGGCGAGGTATTGTTTGGCGGGTTCTCGCCGGGAGGCGCGCCCGCGCAGCTTTACACCTCACCGGGCCGGCCAAAACCCGCCTGGGAGCCGGTCATCGCCTGGGTGCAGGACTACGACCTGCAACCCGGCTCGACGTACCGCGTCTGGGGGTTCCAATTCAACGGCTTGTCGCAGGCACAGGCATTCGGCGACGAGCTCGAGGCTGCACAGAACTATCCGCTCGTGAGAATTACGAACCAGGCAACCCACCACGTCTTTTACGCGCGCACTCACGATCACAGCACGATGGGAGTGGCGACGCGCTTTGAGTTTGTGTGGACAAACTTCGACGTTCCACAGCAGATAGAGAGCGGCCTGAGCCGCCTTGAGGTCGTGGCGAATGGTATCGCGTCAAAACCGGTGGACGTAAGGATCAGCGATCGACGCTGACCTGACGGGAGGGCCCGCGAATGAGTCGCATCGTCGGCCGCGGGCGCCCTCCCGCATCTACCTCTGCGCCAGTCGCGGCGAATGTCCGCTTTGGCGCTTTGGGACGTCCGCTCAGAGAGTGCCGCGATGACGGGCTGGGACCCGGGAGGAAACGAGCGGGTGCTTTGTTGTATGGTGTCAACAACATGCCCAGCCAGGAACTGGGATCGTAGCGGAGGCTGAGATGCCGACTGCAGATCATGTGAAAGCGCTTTTTGAAGAGGTCGCGGCGCGTTACGCGTCCATAACTTCGTACTCCGATTGCGGGGCGGTGCACACGCAACCCATCGACAACGACCGTATGTCCACGACGATATTTTCTACGTTGTATAAGAAGCCCTCGCTCTATCGGTTTGAGTTTGAACGGCCACACCCGTATCCGCCACTTCAGAACATCATTACAAGGAATGGGGTGGTATTTGACGGGAGCACGGCATACACCTGGAAACAGAGGGGCACTAATGCTCCGCAGACTGAAGTCGCGGAAAACTTTTCACTCGCAATTGCGGCTGCGACCGGCGTCTCCTCGGGATCCGCCCATCGCGTCGGGAGATTGTTAATTCCCGCAATCGGCGGGTATTCAATCCTGGATCTAGTTGATTTGCGCTAAGGCATGGACACAGGTATTGACGGCACCCCTTGTTACTCGGTAGCAGCGCGATATCCAAAGTCGGCTACTCCAGATATGGAGTTCGTCATAGAGAAAGACACTCTGCTTATTCGCAGAATAAAAACATTAGGCGGAGCCAGAAGATTTTCGGCAACGGAACTGCGGCACAGCATACGTGTCAATGAGCCAATCGACGACGCCATGTTTAGCCGCGCCGCATGAGGGTGCTAAGAATATTCTGGTTTCACGCCTCCTGATGGCTGTCCTTCGAATGGGACAGCAATGGGCACTTTCCGGGGCAGTCGATCTGCTCGCCCACCCCGATAAGCGACACCAACCAACACGATTTTGTGGCAAAGCCCTAACTTGAATATTCGCTTCCGCCTCAACGTTCACAAACCGTTGGCCAGGCCCAATACCATAGCTGCGCAAGCCGGCCGTATAGCCCGGGCGTGGCATTCTTGCGCCAACCAAATGGGGTGATCCGGAGGCAACTCGTCGAGTACCCCGGGGTTCAAGATGGCCCTTGGTGGTGGCCGTCCCACGGGTGCCCGCATCTGCACATGCCTGAAATGAACTGCGGTTTTTAGGCCGCGGCTGCAGCGGGCCGACGCGCCCAGAATAATCGCGCAGCAATATCAGGACGACTGCAGGTCTCACCAGAAACCAAGACAAGCGTTGGGGACCGCGCGTCTGGATCGCGCGATCGAGGCGATGGGCGGCCGCTAACGCGGCGCGCGTTCGGCCACCCCTTGCATGCCGCCAATTCATGTGTTACATACTGAACCGAATGGTTCAGTATGCAAGTGACCGCCTCAACGCCTCGTTCGCCGCGCTCTCGGACGCCACCCGACGCGGCGTTTTGGAGCAGCTCGGGCGTGCAGACGCTTCGATCACGGACCTTGCCGAGAAGTTTCACATGACCCTCACGGGTATGAAGAAGCACGTCGGCATCTTGGAGCAGACGGGGCTCGTCACCACGGAGAAGGTGGGCCGCGTTCGCACCTGCAAGCTCGGCCTACGCAGACTGGAGGAAGAGGCGGCATGGATCGAGAGGTACGGCCAGCTTTGGGACGCACGCTTCGACGAGTTGGATAAGGTTGTCGAGGAACTGAAACGGAAGGAGAAGGCCTATGGACGCAAGAAAAGAGAGTGAGCCCACCATCATGCAAAACCGTACGACGGTGGCACGGAAGTCCGAGCGTGAGCTAGTCGTTACGCGAACCTTCAACGGCCCGGCGCGCATCGTGTTCGAGGCGTGGACCAAGCCCGAGCTGCTCAAGCGGTGGTGGGCACCGAAGTCGACAGGCCTGTCCCTGATTTCCTGCGAGGCGGATGTTCGTGCTGGGGGCAGGTACCGTTTCGAGATCGGCAACGAGGCCTCAAAGCCTATGGCGTTCTTCGGTAGGTACATCGAAGTGACACCGCACTCGCGTCTCGTCTGGACTAATGAGGAAAGTGATGACGGTGCCGTCACCACGGTGACCTTCGAGGACAAAGGTGGCAAGACGCTGCTGGTCATCCACGAGCTCTATCCCTCGAAGGAAGCTCTCGAAGTTGTCATCGCCGGGATGGAAGGTGGGATGCCCGAGACGTTCGAGCAATTGGACGAGCTTCTCGTCGCTCTGGACGCGAGCGTGGGACGGTCATGAAGTCCCCGATCTCGCGGTCGGCCACCTGACTCCTCACTTCACGGGAAGAAAACCTCGACGAGTTCCTCGCCGTCGACGGCAAGACCTAGACTGTGATCCGAGCACGGGACCTCATCGATCGACCATGGACATCATGGTCTTGTTGTATCGAAGGCCGGAAATCTTGTCTGGCGCCAGCGCATCGTCCAAGGCTTTCATGTCGTCGGCGCTCAAGACGATCGTGGCGGCCGCGATATTTTCCTCGAGGTAGGTGCGGCGCTTGGTTCCCGGTATCGGGACGATGGACGGTCCTTTATGCAGCAACCAGGCGATGGCAATCTGTCCGGGCCTCGCGTACTTGGCGGTCGCAATGTCGCGCACGATCCGGGCCGCGGCGACGTTGGCATCGTAGTTGGCGCCTTGGTAACGGGGATCAGTGCGGCGGAAATCATCTGCGGGATAGTCCTCGGCGCGTTTGACCGCACCGGTCAAGAAGCCGCGACCGAGCGGCGAAAACGGGACGAGACCGATGCCGAGTTCTTTGAGGGCGGGGATCACGTCGCGCTCAAGGTTGCGCTCCCACAGGGAATACTCGCTCTGCACGGCGGTGACGGGATGCACGGCATGGGCCTTGCGAATGTTCGCGACACCGGCCTCGGACAGGCCGAAGTATCGAACCTTGCCCTCGCGGACCAAGTCGCCCACCGTCCGTGCGACATCCTCGATCGGCACGCGGGGGTCGACGCGATGCTGATAGAGCAGATCGATGTGATCGGTACGCAAGCGCCTGAGCGACTCGTGCACGGCGTCGCGGATTCGCGTCGGGCTGCTGTCGGTTCCAGTCACTTTGCCGTCCTTGATCTGAAATCCGAACTTGGTGGCGAGAGTCACCTCCGATCGCTTGTTCCCTAGCGCACGCCCGAGGAGATCCTCGTTGGTGTAGGGCCCGTAGACCTCGGCGGTATCCCAGAACGTACAGCCGAGTTCGATCGCGCGATGCAGGGTCGCAATGGATTCCGTCTCGTCCGCCGGACCATAGGATTGACTCATGCCCATGCAGCCTAGGCCGATCGCCGATACTTCCAATCCTTGGGTGCCGAGTTTGCGGGTGGTCAGTGTCATGAAATGGTCCTCGGGGGATGGGCGGTGCGGCAGAAATAAGACATCGTTGAGTACAGTTGGACCGAGGCGCGCATAGTCGGTTCCAGACGGACATTACCATTGGCATGGTCCTCGTTATGCCTTGAAATGACCCACGCTCGCCTGATCGAATTACTGAGCCCATCAGTTCTCGGCACCCCAAACACTGAGATCGGAATGCCTCGCCGCCCCGCCGAGTTCGCTCACTTGGCCGGCACGCGCAGGCTCCTTTAAGCAAAAAATCCTGGCCGGATGCAACCGGCGCGATCGATCCGATCACTCACGGATGATGTGCTTGCCATTGGCGGCCTCCGCCGTGGGACGTTCACATTAAACGCCGTCGACGCATCGCAGCACAATAGAACGGATGGGGTCAGTTCGGATGACTTTGAGCCTATTTCAATTTGTACGGTTGACGCTGGCTGTCCTCGGAGCCGCGTTCTCCCTGTGCGGACCGGCGATGGCCCAATCGCAATCTCCCCCTGACCAGTCTTCGCGCCAAGACAGTAACAATTCCTTGCCCGCGAGCAATTTCTTAGCCGACGGGCCAACCGGACCGCGACCTCCACGACCGGCTCCGGGATTTGCGCTCGCCACCGTTGCCAACAATCCCCTAGCTGTCGACGCCAAGGCAGTCGGCGAGAAAACCTGCATTGCTTGTCATCGCCTGGAAGCCGATCACTTCACTCACACCCTGCATTCGCTCGGCCTGCACGTCGCCAATCGTTCCGATTCAAGGATTCCTGTATGCGAAGCGTGCCACGGTCCGGGTTCGCGACACGCAGCCAATCCCCAGGCTGCAGGCCTCATCATTTCGTTTACAAAAAATGGGGGTACGCCCGTCGATGTGCAGACGGCGACGTGCTTAAACTGCCATACAGGCGGTCCGCGCGATCATTGGCTAGGTTCCGTGCACCAGCGTAACGGTCTCTCATGCAGCGACTGTCACAATCCGATGTCGAAATTCTCCGTCGAGGGCAGCATGGCGAAGATTTCCATCAGCGACACCTGCGCGCAATGCCACAAGGACATCCGCCTGCAATTCAACCGCCGCTCACACATGCCTCTGCCGGAGGGACAGATGAGCTGCGACGATTGCCACAACCCGCACGGCACGTTAACCGATCCCTTGCTCAAGACCAACACCGTCAACGAAACCTGCTATCAATGCCATGCAGAAAAGCGCGGACCTTTCCTATTTGAACACCCTCCGGTACGCGAGAGCTGCCTGAACTGCCACACTCCGCACGGCTCGAATCAGAGCACGCTACTGGTGGCACCGATTCCGATTCTTTGTGAGCAATGCCATGCGTCGGATATCCATGCGGGCGGGCTGCACACACGTCAAGGGCTCGCCAACGGCTCGAACCCGGAAGGGCAGTTGATGGGCCGTGGTTGTCTGACTTGTCATGCCAACATCCACGGGTCAAATGCGCCTTCGGGCCCGCGTTTCCACCAATGAGGAGCAGGGGAGACGCAACTATGACTTCGACTAATGCCAATTGGTTGAGCGGAATTTGTACGATGTTGCTTTTGACCTCGGCAGTCGCTTCAGCCGACAGCGGCGTCGGGGTGGATACGTGGCGCGCTAACAAGCTCGACCCGACCGGCGGCACGGAATCTGAGCGGTGCGACGAAGATGGCACAACGTGGCTCTCGCCGCTGGTGCATAGGACGCCGACGGGCAATTTATACAACTGCCCATGGGAGCCGCCGCTACTGCGCGCACTCGGCGACTGGGCGGAGTACGGCGTACTCCAATTCGGCTATGTTGGCACCGGCAGCGAGCGCTACGCTCTGTGGAATCGCTACACGGACTGGAAGCAGAACCAGGCGGTTCTGGGCTTGCTCGACTTGCACTTCGAACATCCGTCCGACGGCACGTATGCTGAGGTTCGCGGTAGCCGGATCGATGATGATGACCAGTATTATCAGGCAGTGTACGGGCAAGCTGGAGCGTACAAGGTCGAGGCCTTCATTCGCGATATGCCGAACATTCTTTCGACCGACGCGCGCCCGATCTGGAACGGCGTCGGCAGCAACGTTCTGACTCTACCGCATTCGTTGACGCCGGGCGAAAGCTCAACCTCGCAGGTCGCCGCCGTTTCCGCCGCCACGCCAGTCCAGACTCTGGGGGTGACCCGCAAAAAAGAGGGCTTGAACCTCAGTGGTTATCTGACGCCGCACTGGACGGGTTATCTTGATGTCACCCACGAACGACGTGAAGGAGCCCGTCCGTATGGGGGCCCCTTCGGGGAAGACTGGAACGGCTCAATCGGTGCCATCCTCGAAACGGTAAAGCCCGTCGATGACGCGACCATCAACCTCAACACGGGGCTTCGCTACGTCGGTGCGAATTGGCGCTCAGACTTCGGCTATTCCGGTTCGTACTACCGCAACCAATACCTGAGCTATTCCTTTGAACAGCCTTTCGGCATCCCCTCGGGTGCGCCGGCCGGAGCGATTGCCCCGCCGATAACTGTAGGACAAATGTCGCTGGAACCGAACAACAACTATCACAACTTTCACGGGGCGCTGACCAGGAAGACGCCGATGAATGGCGAGGTGTCTCTTACCGTTTCGGAAGTATTGATGACACAGCGCGATAGCTTGATCGCGCCAACCAATTGCCAAGGCTATCTCGGCTGGGGCACTCCATCACCGGGCAGCACGCAACTTGGGCCGCAAAACGTCGGCCCCCAGAATCCTAATCTCGTACCCTGTAATCAATGGAATACGACAGCATCACTGTCTCAGTCATCCGCCGATGTAAACATGCACAACACACTAGCGCAGATGACGCTGGCGCTGCGACCCCGGAGCGATCTCAGTGTTAATGCAGGCCTTAAGTATTATCGCCAGAACTACGAAAACAATTATGTCGCCTTCAACCCGTTAAACGGCAACTACGGCTACATAGGGGAAAATGGCGATTATTCGCACGCATATGGCGCCCCTTTGAATTTTGCCAGCGGCACGTTTCCGCCCAACGCCCTCATACTGAACGGGCCAATTCGCCCGTTTCTTCTCTCGATGGGTGACTACACTGCCTAC
>DASWUU010000033.1:0-2759 GCA_036401515.1 Steroidobacteraceae bacterium | reverse complement strand
TTGCTCTTGATCGGGCCGCCAGGCTCCGGCAAAACCCTGCTCGCACAACGGCTTCCGAGCTTGCTGCCGCCATTGTCGCGGCAAGAAATTCTCGAAGTCGCCAGCTTGGAATCTGCCGCGGGCCGCAAACCCACGGTGGGTGGCCGCAGACCCTTTCGCAGTCCCCAGCATACGGCGTCGATGGCCGCACTCATCGGCGGTGGGGCCATGCGGCCCGGCGAATTGTCGCTGGCGCATCTCGGCGTGTTGTTTCTGGACGAGTTGCCTGAATTCCCGCGCAATGCGCTCGAGGCGCTGCGTGAACCGCTGGAGAGTGGCACAGTCATCCTTTCGCGCCTCAAGCGCACCTGCGAATTCCCGGCGCGGTTTCAGTTGGCCGCCGCCATGAATCCCTGTCCTTGCGGTTACGCCGGTGATGCGCGCGGGCGATGTCATTGCACGGCAGGGCAGGTCGCGCGCTACAGAAACCGCATCTCTGGCCCCCTCATCGATCGCATCGACATTCATGTCGAATTGTTGCCATTGCCGGCGGAGCAACTGCTCGGCGAAGCGCACGGACAGGGAGAGAGTTCGGCTACAGTGGCAGAGCGCGTTGCCGCCGCCAGGAAACTGCAATGGCAACGTCAGGGAAAGCTCAACGCACGGCTGACGTCCGCTGAACTCGCCCGATTTTGCGGGCTCGCGAAAGATTCGCGCGCGCTGCTCGCCGCCGCCATCGAGCGGCTCGGGCTATCGGCAAGGGCATATCACCGGGTGCTCAAAGTCGCGCGCACGTGTGCCGACTTAGCCGGTGAAAAGGACATTCGTTTGATGGATGTGGCAGAAGCCGTGAGGCTTCGCACGCTGGACCGTCCGCCCTGAGCGATCCCTATATCGAACCCCTGTCGTTCGCCAGTCGCCTGATCGCTCTCGCTATTTGTTCTGCGAGACCATGTAGTCGACGGTCATGCGGATAGTGGCATCCGGCCACGTCGTGCCGCCCTTGGGCGGCATGTTGCCCTTGCCGGCGATGGCGTCTTTGTAAAGGGTATCCTTACCTTGAGCAATGCGGGGACCCCAGGCTGCGTGATCGCCAATTTTGGGCGCTCCGTTGACGCCGGTCGAATGGCACGCCGAACACACTTCCTTAAATGCTTGTTCTCCCGTCGTCGGCACATTAGCCGCCGCTGCACCGCTCGCAGGCGTGCTCAATGCCGCCAAAGCAGAATTGTCTTTACCGGCAATGGCAACCTGCGCAAATGGGGCTATGTTTCGCTGAACATCCGCCAGGCGCAGCGGCTCCTGCAGTACCGCCTGACCCTGGTGAGATTCCCCAACAGAGTTAGCGAACGCAAACAAAACAATGGCAAAAGCGGCGAGTAGACCGATTACCAAACTGAAGGAATTGAAAAACTGCGTATCCGACGATTCTGACTTGGACAAGGGTAACTCGCTGTATCAATGGAAAAAACCAAAGGTAAGCGACAGTATAACGGCAGCCAGACAATCTCGCACTTTCATGTTTTGACCGGCTTCATGAATTTGACCATGACACGCTGGCCGATCAGGAAAGGTGTGTCGTCCGCCGAGATGACAACTTCCACCACGCGTTCATCGCTGGCTTCAGTGGCACTGTCAGACTTCAGTTTACGCGCGCCAAAGGTTGCGGCAATTCGGATCACGTGTCCGGGCCAGATCTTGCTTGAGTCAATCTCAGGAATGATCTGGACCTCCTGACCAACGTGGACATCCGGGATCGCGCTCTCAACGATCTCGGCGCGAATTATGTGCGGCAGTGCCGGTTCCAAATCAAACATGTTCGAGACATTAAGGGTAGACGCGCCCGCCCCTGGATTGGCATAGCGGCGGATGACCTTGCCATCCATGGGCGCGCGTATATTGGTGAGTTCCTCGTTGTATTCCGCCTGTGCCAACTGTGCCCGGGCTGTTTGAATCATCGCCTGTTGAATACCAAGCTGTGCCTGGGCCGTGGCTACCGCATCTCTGGCTTGATCCAGTTGCTGGATGGCGATCGAATTGGAGGACGCCAGTCTTGTCAGCCGCTCATATTCGCGCTGGGCTGTCCTGATGTTCACTTCGGTGAGCGCCAGCTGGCTCTGGGACTGCGCCACCGTAGCTCGTGCGCTGTTGATCGCGAGAATCGAGTCTTGATCTTCCTGACGCGCGAGTATCTGGCCCTTGTGAACCACATCTCCTTCGTGCACCAGAACATCCTTGATGACGCCGAAGCGGCGCGCCGCGACTTCAATCACACCGCCTTCGATGTCGACCTTCCCATTGGCGATGGTCGCGAACGGGGAGGGCGGGGCAGCGGCGCCCTTTTCAGCATGCGCTCCGGCGCCGCTCCGCCCGCATGCGCTAAAGCACAGCGCGACGCAAGCGATCGCGATAAGTAAGGCGGTCCGTGTCTCGCCTCGGCGCTCCCTGCGGATCATAAGATTTTGCCATCCTCCATGTGAATGATGCGGTCGGCATGCACCTCCAAGCGCGAATCATGGGTCACCACCACGATCGCCGCGCCGCGTTCCTTGGCGGCCTGGTGCAGCAGCTTGATGACGATTTGACCGTTGACCGAATCGAGCGCCGAGGTCGGCTCGTCGGCGAAAATAAGGGTAGGTGATTTGGCCAGGGCGCGGGCGATGGCCACCCGCTGTTTTTCGCCTCCCGACAGTTCCGCGGGCTTTTGGCGCAGGCGCCCGCCGAGACCGACGGATTCCAGCACGGCAATGGCGCGTGCTTGCGATTCGCGCTTGCCGATC
>DASWUU010000032.1:0-5242 GCA_036401515.1 Steroidobacteraceae bacterium | reverse complement strand
GAACACCGACAATATCTGGGATAATCACCGACAGAATTATGGAGAGCCCACACCACTTACATGGAATAGGCGTGACGTGGCGCACGAGAGGAGTACGGTCGTGGTGTTAATGTAATGTCGTCAATGAACAAATGGAGATTGCATTGGCAAGGATTCAGTTACCCAAAGAACCGGCACAATTAATCACTTTACCTCCTCCAGTCCCGCCGGCGAATCCGCGCAAAGCAGTCCGCCAATTAAAGCGGACCGCCACCCACTTCCTGGAACGATGGAATTGGATTCTCTGTAACCCTAGCCTTTTTGACAGCACTTCGCTTGATTCTAAGTGCCCCAAATGTGGAAAAATAACTCAATACTCTGGCAAAAAACTGTGGTATCGACTGATGCTTATCGCGGCAAGCTACTACGAGTCGGCAGTCCGCGAAATCATTAAGCAGAGCTTTGACGAGCAAACAGGATTGCCACCGGGATTAAATCTTAGCGATATAGGCAGGGTGGTGCCGCGAGATCCATCCCTTCCTACAGACGAGGCGGCCGCACGCGCGCTTCAGGTCGATTTTAGACATGCACTTATCGCGGCGTTTTTTATCGTGCCGATGAAACGAATATCGAGCTCGAATATGCCGACGGCAGTTTTCGAAGATGTTGCACATAGTGCGCTCGCGAGGATCCGGCATTGGCAAAAGAGCTCGCCGAACGCCGATATGAGACGACTGGCTGGCTTCCTAAGCGATGGCCTCATTGAAATTCTCGCTGGTGCTTATGAGGAACGAAACGTCACGTGGAATAAGGAACATCGGTCTGGCGCTTTTTCATCCATTAGGCTACCCGAGCTGGCATTGCTAGCGCGCCGAGAGGTCTCAATTTGCAAGCGTTACGGTCACAAGCACGTTGAGGCCGTTTTTGAGCAGCAACTTGCCCTAATCTTGCAATCCCTCGGTTTTCTGGTCATTCGGACCCGCAGGGGGGAGCGAACCGTCGATCTTTTCTGCATATCAGCAGATCCAGCGCAACCAATGTCAATTCTTGTCGAAGCCAAAACGACGGGCAATGCCTATTCGCTGCCGACCGCTGATCAACGTGCGCTATTAGAGTACTCGAAAAGCGTGCGCGCAAACCTGACTACTTTGCCGCCCCTAGCATTCGTACTAATTATTGCGCCAGATACTTCTCCTACGATCGAGAAACGACTTGCGACCCTCGAAGCCGACACGGGCGCGCCGGTTCGGCTAATGTTAGCATCGCATCTTGCGGAGTTGCGCGAGTCGATGCCTGGCCCGCTCCGCATCGCCACTTTCCGCAGAATAGTGCTGGAGTCCAGTTCGAGGCGTCTGCCGGCTCTAGCAAGTATTCTCCTTGCCGAAAGCGAGACCATCTCGAAAGCGCATGAGGCGGTGGTGCGGGCATGTCTGCCAGCGACACAACGCTTGTTGCCTGCGCCCACGCAGTGGGATCACGATTCGCCTGGATCATCCGCGGGCACATCTTCGTGAGACGCTTTACGCTAACGCGTCGAAGAGGCTGCCAAGCATCTAATTTTCTGTGCTGATCACAATCGGGCCGGCTAGGGTTAGTCGGAGCGCTGATTCAAATCAACTAGCGGGGCGATGGCGAGTAAGCGAGCGCTAGGTACCGTCCGCCAGCGTAGCTGGACAAATACACGAATGAAAGCCGGCTCCTACAGACCGAACGGGTCTAAGGGGTCCAAATTCTGGATCTTTCTATATCCCCTCGGTCGCAGGCCGCGTTCAGTGGTGTCGCTCCGTTTAAGGGAAAGTACATTCCCGCACAGCCACGTGAGGGTATTTCGTTCGTGTGACTTCCCAGGTCTTTCCAATCGTAAATGTCTAAGCAGAACAAGCATGCCCAATGGCTCTTGTCGTCCGATGGGCACCACTCGCATTCGAACCTTAGCGCCACTTTGTTTACAGCGACGCGGTCTAAATTCCCGGAAGCTCGATTGCGTTTGATGGTTTCGACGATCATGGCGTGCTGCGGAAACAATGGTTGCAGCTCGAAGCGCCCGGCAGCGATGTCGGCGCGAGGGAACCCCGCTGGCCACCGCAAAAGGGGCCACCTCGGGCCGGGTCAAAAGCCTCCACCTTGCAGCGGCGGGACGAGGGATGATTACGCGGTTTGACGCGCCTTGGCAAGGCGCTCCGCGGACTCTTTGAGCCGCCAGCTCTTGCCGACGAACTTGAGCAGGTTGCCGTGGTGCATAAGCCGGTCGAGGAGCGGCGTGACGATAACCACATCGCCCAGAAGTTTTCCCCAGTCTTCAATGTCGCGATTCGAGGTGATCAGCGTGGAAGATTTTTCGTAGCGGCTCATGATAACGTCTGCGAGTTCGTCGCCGGCGTTCGGCGGCAGCTTACGCAGGAACAGGTCATCGATGACGACGAGATCCGCGGCTTTGAGCGTGGCGCGATATTTTTTGATCTCGCCGAGTTCGCGAGCCTGGTGGATATCGTCGATGAGCACATGGGCTTCACGATAGAACACAGTATATCCGCGTTGAACCGCGAGCAAGGCGAGTGCTTTGGCGGCGTGGCTCTTGCCGACGCCGGGCGAACCAATGAACAAGGCATCCTCGCGTTCATCGATAAATTTGAGCGCCGCCAGCTCTAGGATCTCGCGCTTCGGCATTTTCGGATTGAACTGCCAGTCGAAGTCCTTCAGGTCCTTGCGCTCCGGTAGCCCGGAGAGCGAGAAGCGTCGGTCTATCAGGCGTGACCGACGCCGATCGAGTTCGTCTTGCACAAGGGCCGAGAAGGCTTCTATAAAATCCATCTGCTGCTGCGCGACTTGCAGTGCGCGGTTCTGTAGCGTCGCGGTCATGCCCGAGAGGCGCAGCGCCCTCAGTGAGCGTTCCAGTTCAGTGATTGACATCGTCATCGTTTGATCTCCTTGCGTTTACTTAGGTTTCGGTCGTCTGATCGTTAAAGCGTTGTGCGTTCTCGAAGAACTGGTGGTATTCCTCGATGTCGCGGATGTGAGGGCCGGTTTGTTGTAGCTCGGGCATGGCCGCACGGCGCTCGGTCTCGGCGGCCTTGCGTTCGAGGATGCGTTTCAGAGCGTGATAATTCGGCTGGCTCAGCGCCAGCACGCGCTGAGCCGCGTTCTCGATGTCCTCTTTCGCGTAGTATCGCGGTAAGTTGGTCAGGCCGTAGAGCGCTTTCTGGCCGGGTCGGCCTAAGCGCAGGAAGATGTCGCGCGCGAGTTCGAGGCTGTGCGGGCCGAGCTTCGCCGCTTTACCCAAGAGGCGCACGGTTTCACGCGATGGGTTGAAGATCCGGTCGGATTCTTGCATCTCGAAGTGTCCGGGTTGAGTCGATCGCGGATGGCGCCGCAGTAACGTTCCGGCGCCGTCGAAGATTTCGACATCGTGATCGTAGAGCCGTACCGTGACGATATCGCCCGGCGCAGCCGGCAATGCTGCATAGTACGAGCGCATCACCTGCACCAGCCCGCTGTCATCGACCGTGTTGGACGTTTCGCGGAAGTAGCGGAAGCGCTCGGCCGGCAGCGGGCGCAGCGCCGGCTTCTCCTCGGCGAACATCGCGAGGACCTGGCGTTTCTTGCGCCCGTGGATGCGCGGCGCGGCCCAGCGCTCCTCTCAGTGCGCAAGCCACGCGTTCTGCTCGTCGATGGATTCGAACTTGCGGCCTTTGAGCGCGGTGGACTGAGTATGCTGGATTGCATTCTCAACCGTACCTTTTCGATTTGGATCCGCGACACGTGCCGCGTCGGCGACCGCCGAATAATGCGCGAGCATCGCGGCGTACAGCGGGTTGATCGCCGGCTCGTACAGATCGGGACGGATTACTCCCTGCTTCAGGTTGTCGAGCACGACGTATTGCACGGAACCCCCGAACGTTCGGAACGCTTCCTCGTGCAGCCGTGCCCAGCTCTCCTGATCGGCTTTCCAGATGACTTTGCGAAAGCTCTTGCCCGAGTACTTGAGCGTCATCACGAACAAATACGGTCGGCGGTATTTGCCGTTGGGCAGGCGTGTTAATGCGCCCTTGCCAAAATCGACTTGAGCCTCTTCTCCGGGCAATACATCCAGAACGTCAAAGCGTTCAGGCTCGCGGGTCTTGAGCCGAGCGACGAAGCGTTTGACCGAGTTGTAGGCGTGGGTAAATCCGTGCCGCTCCACTAGATCCTGGTAAATGCTCACGGCATTGCGACCGAGAACGACCTGGGCCTCGATCCAGCTGCGGTACATCTCGCAGGCCGAGGGGGTGGCCACCGGTGCCAGAGCCGGTGGCCGGGGTGGGGGATTTTGAGCCGTAAACTCGTCTTTTTCCGCGGAAAAGCCGGTGGCCACCCCGGGGGATTTTGCTTCATCCGCGATCCGGCGGACCGTTTTGCGGTCCACCCCGACCACCCGCGCAATCTCGCGCTGTGGCTTACCAGCCTGCAGCAGCGTTTGAATCGAAATCCGTAAATTTGGCTTCAAGACGTTCAACTCCGGGCCCCCTTTTCCTTGCAAAAAGGGGCTCAGCGTAACGTCCCGTCGCTGCGTCTTAGCTCGGCGCCGACCGGCGTCGATTTACCGCATCAGGGTGGAGGCTTTCGACCCGGCCCGAGGTGGCCCCTTTTGGGTGGCCGCCGGGGGAGGGAATGGCGTACGAATTGTGCAATGACGATTTTAAGCGGCTCCCGGTAAAGGGCAGCGTGAAATCCCAGTACCCACCTCCAAATTGCTACATCGACGTTCAAATTTGTGACCGCAGCTGTATTTCCTTGTCGCGCTATCGTAAGCGCGAAGTCTCTTGCGGACTGTGGCCCTTCACCGCGCCGTAGGGCAATCAGTTGCGCCCTTTATCCTAGACGCCCAGGGATGAATTGAGACGCTTATGTGTTTTCAATATCAGAGGCGGTTCGCGATCGCGCGCATTGAATGTTGCCTGCGGTGGTACATGATCCCGATCTACGTCATCGTCGTGAGCGACATCATGACCAGCCACTCACATCGAGCTAACGGTTACGGCCGTTTGCAGGCATATTCGCTTGGAGTAAGTTAGCGCATCGGTAGCCACTGTGCTATAATAGTCTCATAAGATCAATAACTTACGCGCACACTTCGCATAATAAGTATTATGTTAATAAGCAATTGATTACAAAAAAGTTTCTAACTGTACTGTCGCAGCTCACTAAATGTGAGACTGAAAATCTAGGCGATTTCTAATGCATTTACCGAAAAATACAGATTCCGCGCATCAACTCCGCCTCGACA
>DASWUU010000031.1:0-43285 GCA_036401515.1 Steroidobacteraceae bacterium | reverse complement strand
GTTTGTCGCGCAAGCATTGACCGAGGTGGGCGAGAAGAAGATTGCGGGCGCGATATTGATACCTTCCGGATTTGCGGAGACCGGCAACGTGCAGGGCCAACAGGAATTGGTGGAAATCGGGCGCAAGTATGGCGTGCGCCTCATGGGCCCCAATATTTACGGGTTTTACTATACGCCCAGCAATCTGTGCGCCACGTTCTGCACCGCCTACGACGTGAAGGGCCACGCCGCCCTCTCATCGCAGTCGGGCGGCATCGGCATGGCAATCATCGGCTTCTCACGATCCGCCAAGATGGGCGTGTCGGCCATCGTTGGACTCGGCAACAAGGCCGACATAGATGAGGATGATTTGCTGACGTTCTTCGAACAGGACGAGAACACCACCATCATTGCTCAACACTGCGAGGACTTGAAGGATGGCCGTTCCTTTGCCGAGGTCGCCAAGCGAGTCTCGAAGAAGAAACCCATTGTGGTCCTGAAGGCCGGCCGCACCAGCATGGGTGCGCGGGCGGCGAGCTCGCACACCGGCGCATTGGCCGGCAATGACAAGATTTACGAAGATGTGTTCAAGCAGTCAGGCGTCATACGCGCCCGGTCGCTGCGGGACTTGCTCGAATTTGCGCGCGGCATCCCGGTATTACCGACTCCCAAAGGCAACAATGTGGTGATCATCACCGGCGCGGGCGGCTCCGGCGTGCTTCTGTCGGATGCCTGCGTCGACAACGGCCTCTCATTGATGGCGATGCCCGCCGACCTGGATGCGGCATTCCGTAAATTCATTCCCCCCTTTGGTGCGGCCGGAAATCCCGTAGATATCACCGGCGGCGAGCCGCCGAGCACCTACCAGAATACAGTGAGGCTGGGTTTGCAGGACCCGCGAATTCACGCCTTAATTCTGGGCTATTGGCACACCATCATCACGCCACCCATGGTGTTTGCGAAGCTCATGGCCGAAGTGGTTGCCGAGATGCGTGCTAAAGGCATCGAGAAGCCGGTCGTCGCCTCGCTCGCTGGGGATGTGGAGGTAGAAGAGGCGGCGGAATATTTGTATCAGCACGGAATACCGGCCTATGCCTATTCCACGGAAATCCCGGTGGCGGTCCTGGGCGCGAAATACAAATGGGCACGCGGCGCCGGCTTGATTCCGAAGGAATGATCGCCGGTTGTCAGTAGCCTTGTAGGACGCGGCCTCGTCGAAACGCGGCCGCCAGCCGCGTGCACCAGTGAAGGTAGCAGTGCAAACTGAGGCTTTCTTGTTCGGTCAAGCGGCGGCGATACATGAAGGTAGCGATTATAGGAGTGGGTGCAATTGGCGGTTACGTCGGCATCCGGCTGGCGCTGGCCGGAGAAGACGTGACATTTATCGCTCGCGGCGCGAATCTCGAGGCGCTGCGCACACGCGGTATCCGCATGGTCAACGCGGATGGCTCGGAAGAAGCGGTACCGCGAGTTAATGCGACTGATAATTACGCCGAGGCCGGAACTCAGGACATTGTCGTGCTGGCAATGAAAGCCCATCAAGTTGAAGCAGTTACGCGTGAAGTGCCCAAGCTGTTTGGCCCTAAGACTGTCGTGATTCCGATGCAGAACGGCATACCCTACTGGTACTTTCATGGATGCGGCGGCCCATTTGCGGATGCGCGCGTGCAGAGTGTCGATCCCAGCGGGGCGATCTACGAGAACATCCCGTGCGAGCGTGTCATCGGTTGCGTGGTTTATCCGGCCGCTGAACTGCTTGAACCGGGCGTCATCAAGCATGTTGAAGGAAACCGCTTCCCCGTAGGCGAGCCCGACGGCTCAACCAGCGAGCGCGTATCCCAAGTCGCGCAATGTTTCGTCGGCGGCGGACTGCAGGCGCCGATATTGAGCGACATCCGCTCCGAGATCTGGTTGAAGCTATGGGGCAATCTGACCTTCAATCCCATCAGTGCGTTATCGCGGGCGACATTAGCCGACATTTGCCAGTACCCACCGAGCCGCGCCATCGCGGCCGCGATGATGGCGGAAGCGCAAAGCGTTGCCAAGCAACTAGGCGTGAAATTCCGCGTCTCGCTGGAGAAACGCATCGCCGGCGCAGAGAAAGTGGGTCACCACAAAACCTCGATGTTGCAGGATGTGGAGGCCGCCCGTACATTGGAAGTTGACGCGTTGCTCGGCTCGGTTGTGGAGCTCGCACGTCGTACCAACACACCGACTCCGCATATGGATACCGTATATGCATTGACGAAGCTGCTCGCCAAGACCTTAGAGGAAGGACGAATTTAAATGCGGAGTTCACACCAATGAATGTTCATGAGTATCAGGGCAAGGAGATTCTGCGCAGGTTTGGCGTCGCGACGCCGCGCGGCTTTCCCTGCTTTTCAGTATCGGAGGCGGACGCCGCAGCACGAGAGCTAGGCGGCAAAGTCTGGGTGGTGAAAGCACAGATCCACGCCGGCGGACGAGGCAAAGGCGGCGGCGTCAAAGTGGCCAAGTCGCTGCAGGAAGTCCATGATTTCGCCTCGAAGATCCTAGGGATGACGCTCGTTACGCATCAGACGGGCCCCGAAGGCCGGCTAGTGAAGCGATTGCTGGTCGAAGAAGGCGCTGACATCCGCAAAGAGCTGTACGTCGGCATGGTCGTTGATCGCGCCACTCAGCGCGTGACCCTGATGGCGAGTTCGGAAGGCGGCATGGAGATCGAAGAGGTCGCCGCTCATCACCCTGAGAAAATCCACAAGGTTGCCATCGATCCGGACACGGGATTGACCGATGCGCAGGCTGCGGAAATTGCACGCAAGATAGGTGTGCCGGATGCATCCATAGCACAGGCCTGCAAATTCATGCAGGGGTTGTACCGCGCTTTCGTCGAGTGCGATGCGTCGCTTGCGGAGATCAATCCATTGATCATTACCGGAAAAGGAGACGTATTGGCATTGGATGCAAAATTGAATTTCGATTCAAACGCCTTGTTCCGCCATCCGGACATCGTCGCGATGCGAGACTTGGATGAAGAGGATCCGGCGGAAGTTGAAGCTTCCAAGTTCGATCTATCGTACATCTCACTGGGCGGCAACATCGGATGTCTGGTCAATGGCGCCGGCCTTGCCATGGCAACCATGGATACGATCAAGCTGTTCGGTGCTGAACCTGCCAACTTCCTGGACGTCGGCGGCGGCGCGACCACGCAGAAAGTGACCGAAGCATTCAAGCTGATGCTGAAGAATCCGGCAGTGAAGGGTATTTTGGTGAATATCTTCGGCGGAATCATGCGCTGCGACACCATTGCCGAAGGGGTCATCGCAGCCGCCAAGGAAGTGAAGCTCAGCGTTCCGTTGGTGGTGCGCATGAGGGGCACCAACGAGGAGTTGGGCAAGAAGGCCCTCAGGGAATCCGGTTTGCCGATCATTTCCGCGGACACTATGGCCGATGCCGCCAAAAAAATTGTCGCCGCGGTAAATGGCAAGCAGGTGCCGGCATGAGTATTTTGATCGACAAGAATACCAGGGTAATGACCCAGGGCATCACCGGCAAAACCGGTGCGTTTCACACACGTCTTTGCCGCGAATATGCGAATGGCAAGGAGTGTTTCGTCGCCGGCGTGAATCCGACGAAGGCGGGCGAGAATTTCGAAGGCATCCCCATCTATGGCACCGTGCGTGAGGCCAAGGAGCAAACTGGCGCGACGGTTTCGGTGATCTATGTGCCGCCGCCCTTCGCTGCCAGCGCCATCGATGAGGCGGTGGATGCCGAGCTCGACTTGGTTATCTGCATTACGGAAGGCGTGCCGGTGCGCGACATGATCGCGACCCGCAACCGCATGCGCGGCAAGAAAACACTTCTGGTGGGCCCCAATTGCCCCGGCGTCATCACTCCCGATGAGATCAAGATAGGCATCATGCCGGGACACATTCATAAAAGGGGCCGCATCGGCGTTGTTTCCCGTTCCGGTACGCTGACCTACGAGGCGGTGGGCCAGTTGATGGATCTGGGATTGGGACAGTCTACTTGCGTGGGCATCGGAGGCGATCCGGTCAACGGCTTGAAGCATGTGGATGTGATGCGCATGTTCAATGATGATCCCGAGACCGATGCGGTGATCATGGTCGGAGAAATCGGCGGCGACGACGAGGAGAATTGCGCGCGGTGGATCAAGGCTTATATGAAGAAGCCGGTGGTGGGCTTCATAGCAGGCGTCACCGCGCCGCCGGGTAAGCGCATGGGGCACGCCGGTGCCATTATTTCCGGCGGCAAAGGCACCGCTAACGAGAAGCTAGCCGTCATGGAGGAGTGCGGCATTAAGACCACACGCAATCCTTCTGAAATGGCAGCGTTGCTCAAGTCGGTATTGTAGCGGTGGCGAAATGGGCGCGGTTTCTAGCAAATGACCGCGTAGGATTCGGCATTCTCGAGCAGGGAGGCGTGCACGAGCACGATGGGGACATGTTCGGCGCGCCGCGATCCACGGGGGTAAGACTTGAAAAGGGCGCATTTACCCTGCTGAGTCCCTGCGCACCGAGCAAGATCGTGGCGCTGTGGAACAATTTTCATGCACTTGCCGCCAAGCTCGGCAAGGCGGATCCGCAGCACCCATTGTTTTTCATCAAGTGCGCGACCTCTGTAATCGGAACCCATGAGCCCATCAGGCGGCCGATAGGCTATGCGGGCAAGATCGTGTTCGAAGGCGAATTGGGAATCGTGATTGGAAAGGAGGCTAAGGGCGTGCCTGCAGACAGAGCCGGTGAATACATTTTCGGCTACACCTGCGTCAATGACGTGACCGCAATCGATCTGCTGTTTGAGAACGGCGATTTTCCGCAGTGGACACGATCGAAAAGTTTCGATACTTTCGGGTGTGTCGGTCCGGTCATCGCAACGGATTTGAAATACGATGCAGCGAACCTAGTCACACGGCTCGACGGAGTTGAGCGGCAGAACTATCCGCTCGCCGACATGATTTTCTCACCGCATGAACTAGTCAGTCTGATTTCGCTCGATGTAACTTTATTGCCTGGCGATGTAATCGCTTGCGGAACTTCCCTGGGTGTTGGTTCAATCAAGGATGGAGCGACCGTCGAGATTGACATCGAGGGAGTCGGCTGTCTTTCCAATACACTTGCGCCCCCAGCCCACTAAAGAATTGCTGCGCCGGATGTTCGATGCGGCAATCGCATCTGCGCAGCCTGCAATTTGTATCCCGCCTCATCTTCCCAGCGCACCGCGCGGCCGAACCATCGTCGTGGGGGCAGGCAAGGCGTCGGCCGCAATGGCCAGGGCGGTGGAAGAAAATTGGCCGGGCGCATTGTCGGGGTTGGTGGTCACCCGCTACGGCTATGCCGTGCCGTGCAAGCAGATTGAAATCGTAGAGGCCGCACACCCGGTTCCGGATGAGGCGGGAATGCGTGCCGCGCAACGGATCTTGCAGCTGGTGCAGAATCTGCACGAAGACGATTTGGTGTTGTGCCTGATCTCCGGAGGTGGATCCGCATTGATGCCGCTGCCGGCGAAGGGGCTGACGCTTAAGATGAAGCAAGATGTGAGTCGTGCACTGCTGGCATCGGGTGCCACGATCGGCGAAATAAACTGCGTTAGACGCCATCTGTCCGCGATTAAGGGCGGCCGTCTTGGAGCCGCCTGTTTCCCAGCCCAAGTAGTAACGTTGCTTATCTCTGACGTGCCGGGGGATCGGCCGGTCGACATCGCCTCGGGGCCAACCGTGCCGGACCCTTCCACCTCGGCAGAGGCGCTTGCCATCGTCCGCCGATATGGGATTGAGGTGCCGCGCCAAGTGCTGGAACTCCTTGAGGGCGGCCACGGAGAATCCATCAAGCCGGGCGATCCGCGGCTTGGGCGTGCCAGCGTGTGCACCATCGCGACACCGCAAATGGCGCTGGAAGCTGCTGCGGGAGTGGCGCGCGCCGCCGGCACGCCGGCACATATTCTGAGCGATGCCATCGAAGGCGAAGCACGCGAAGTCGGCAAGGTACTGGCTGCAGTGGCTCTGCAGGTAGCCGAGCGTGATCAACCCCACCGAGCGCCCTGTATATTGCTGTCCGGGGGGGAGACAACCGTAACGGTGCGCGGCGGCGGCCGAGGCGGCCGCAATGTAGAATTTCTATTGTCACTCGCGATCGCGCTCGAGGGCCATCCGCGCATCCATGCGCTGGCGGGCGACACCGATGGCGTTGACGGCCAGGAAGAAATTGCCGGCGCCTACGTGAGTCCCGATTCCCTGGCTCGCGCCCGCTCGCTCGGATTAAAACCGAAAGACATGCTGGATGGCAACGATGCGCATCGATTCTTCGGGGCACTCGGAGACTCGGTGATAACGGGCCCCACGCTGACCAACGTCAACGATTTCCGTGCCATTCTCATCGAGAGTGCTGATTAACACAATTTCCAACCGGCGGGCCGCTGCTGCGCGATCATGCGGTAATCTGGTAGGCTTTAATTTGGATGGAAACCCCGCTGACACCTCTGGAGTTCGCGCGGCGCGCGCGCAAGCTGCATGGAATGCGAGACGCCGTGGTCGATCGAAATCTGCGTTTCACGTATTCGCAGTTCGGTGAGCGATATGATCGATGGAGCGCTGCCCTCGCCAGTCTCGGCGTGGGCAAGGGCGATCGAATTGCCACGATTGCGCCCAATACGCATCAGCATCTCGAACAATTCTACGCGATACCGCAGCTCGGCGCGGTCATTGTGCCGATCAATTACCGGCTCTCGGCCGAGGATTTTGTATACGTCGCTACGCATAGCGGCGCCAAAGTACTGTGCGTGCATGCTGACTACTTGGAATTGATCGACGGCATTCGCGCACGCATGCCGCAGGTTCGCCATTTCGTCGCCTTGGAGGGAACGAGGGACGGCTGGCTGTCCTATGAGTCGCTGTTGCAGGGGGCTAACGGGTCGTTCCAATCTCCAGACCTGGCCGAAACGGATTTGATCGCGATCAACTATACCAGCGGCACGACATCGCGCCCGAAAGGCGTGATGATCACGCATCGCAATGCCTGGATGAATTCGGTGGGGAGCCTTGCCCACTGGCCGATGACCCCGGCGGATCGCTACTTGTGGACGTTGCCGATGTTCCACGCCAACGGCTGGACTTTCGTGTGGACGGTAACGGCGGCAGGCGCAACACATGTATGCCTGCGTGTTGTCGATGCAGCAGGCATTTACCAGCAAGTGCGTCATGAGCGCATAACCCACCTCTGCGCCGCACCCACCGTGCTTATCGGCATCGCAAACGGGCCCCCGGAGCAGCGCCGCCAACTACCCCGCGGCGTGCGTGTGATAAGCGCCGGGGCGCCGCCGGCCGCGGCGACCATCGAACGGCTGGAATCCGAACTCGGCTGGGATGTGACGCACGTGTATGGTCTTACGGAAACATCGCCGTTCATCTGCATTTGCGAGCCTCTGCCTGAGCATGCGGTGCTCTCCAATGCAGCGCGTGCCACGCTGAAGGCTCGGCAGGGCGTCGAATTGATTACCTCTGGGGAGGTGCGTGTGGTTGACGCCGACATGCGGGATGTTCCGTGGGACGGTGCAACGATGGGAGAGATTGTGGCTCGGGGTAATGTCGTGATGCGTGGCTACTACAATGATCCTGAAGCGACCGCGGCGGCATTCGGGGGCGGCTGGTTTCACTCGGGCGACGGCGCAGTTATGCATCCCGATGGTTATATCGAGATTAGAGATCGCTTCAAAGATGTCATCATCAGCGGCGGCGAGAACATCTCCTCGATCGAAGTCGAGGGCGCGTTACTGAGGCATCCCTCAGTGCTCGAGGTTGCGGTGGTCGGCATGCCGCATGAGAAGTGGGGCGAATCGCCCCATGCATTCGTGGTTTTGCGAGCCGGCGCCGCAGCGAGCCACGCTGAGCTGCAGGAGTTCGCCCGCGCCGAGCTGGCGCATTTTAAAGTTCCCTCGGCATTTCATTTCGTGACCGAGTTGCCGAAAACCGCGACCGGCAAGATTCAAAAGTTCGTGCTGCGAGGCCGCCGCGCTGCGATAATGCCTCAATAGGCGAGCTTAACTCTTGACGACAGCCCACTTCACCGACGCCGAACGAAAAATCACCATCATCGGTGTCATGATTGTGTTTCTGCTGTCGGCTTTGGACCAGACCATCGTGTCTACGGCCATGCCGGTGATTATCAGCCAATTGCATGGTCTTGAGCTGTACTCCTGGGTGACCACCGCCTATCTCTTATCCTCAACCGTGATGGTGCCGGTGTGGGGCAAGCTCGGCGACCTCTATGGCCGAAAGCCCGTGCTGCTGACTGGCATCGGACTGTTCTTGTTTGGCTCGTGGTTATCCGGACTCGCTGGGGAGTTCGGCACGCTGCCTCTGTTGGGCGGCGGAATGGTACAGCTGGTCGTATTTCGCGCGGTCCAAGGGCTCGGGGGCGGCGCGCTTTTTACGACGGCCTTTGCCATCATCGCGGATCTGTTCCAGCCGCGAGAGCGCGGCAAATTCGCCGGACTGTTTGGTGCTGTGTTTGGGGTTGCCAGCGCCGTAGGTCCCTTGCTGGGCGGCTATTTCACCGACCATGGCACCGTGTCAATCAGTGGCCACACCGTCGAAGGCTGGCGATGGGTATTTTATCTTAATCTGCCGGTGGGCCTGGTGGCGCTCTTCATGGTTGTTGCGAAGATGCCCAAGCTGTCGCACGCAGCGAAGGGAAGCATCGATTACTTAGGTGCTGTATTGATCGCAGCGGCTTGTATCCCGCTGCTGCTTGCCCTGACTTTCGGCGGCCAGAAATATGCCTGGCAGTCGCCGACGGTTGTTGGATTGCTCGCGATGTTCCTGGTCTGCACCGTTCTATTTGTGGCCGTTGAGAAAAGGGTCAAAGACCCGATCATTCACATGGAGCTGTTCCGTAACAAAGTATTCGCTTGGGCCAACATTGCCGGTTTCTTCTCATCGATGTCCTTCCTCAGCGTCGTGGCGTTCTTGCCCTTGTTCATGCAGCTAGGCCAGGGTGTTCAAGCAACGACCAGCGGCCTGTCTACCTTGCCTCTGATGCTGGGCCTGATCGTAGCGGCGACCATCAGTGGGCGGCTGGTTACCCGCACCGGCAGGTATAAGCCTTTCATGCTGTTCGGCATGACCGTGCTCTTGATTGCGACTTATTTGATGAGCCAAATGAGTTATCAAACCACGCGGCTCGATTTGAGCTGGCGCATGGCGTTGCTCGGCATTGGCCTTGGTCCGCTTCAAAGCTTGTACGGGTTGGCGATACAGAATGCGGTGCCGATGGATCGAATCGGGGTTGTGACCAGCGCCAATCAGTTTTTTCGCCAAATCGGCTCGACGGTTGGCGTGGCTATATTCGGCACGTTGCTGACCACTAGTCTCAATGCCAAGCTCAACGGCTGGTCCGCATCCATGGGGCTGCCGCCCATGAGCCTCTCCACGCTGCGCAGCTTATCGGTCGATGCTCAGATTCATTCCGGGGTCATGCACCTTCCGGAACCGATCCGCGTGCTGATCGCGGATTCAGTGACGCATGTGTTTCTTCTCAGTATCGCCGTCGTGATCATTGCGCTCGGCGCTACCTTGATGATCCCGGAGTTGCCGATGCGTGCGCGGACTGCGGTGCCGCCGAAGGATGCCATTCCGGCGGATGCGCACGTCTGATTAAGGGGCCGGTGTGCGCCGTTTTCGCGGCTTGATCCTCTTAAGTTTGCCGTATTTGAGCTGCAAGGCATTGTTGCCGCCGATAATGAAATCGCTCCACACCTCGGCTGCCCGGTGCGCGGCGATGCCGCTGTCGCGAAGCGCGCGAATCGACAAGATCGGCGCGTTGACGGTCATTATCGAGCATACTCGCGCCACCTCTCGTGGAACGTGGTATTCCTGCATGCATCGCTGCGCGAAGTAGTCAATCATCACGCCGCGCTCGTCCCGGTCTTGTCTCTTCGCCAGCCCGGCGATCGAACGATCGCTTGCCAACAACCGCATGATCGGTCCGCGCTCATAGAGGTATTCCAGCGAACGCAGGTTAGAGCGGCGAATGACTTCCTCGTATGCCGCGCTCTTCGGCAGGTCATCGAGACCGCGGCGGCGCAAAAAGCGATATTCACGCTCTACCAGTACCTTGAAAAGATTCTCGAGCTTGGGGAAGTATCTGTAAATGAGCGGCTTGCTGATGCGGGCCTCGACCGCGACCGCCTCAAGCGTGCAACTAGACAGCCCGCGGCTAATGATGAGCGCCACCGCGCTATCCATGATTTGCTCGCGCCGTTTATCGGGCGACATGCGCTGCGCGCGCTTCCGAGAGGGCATGAGCTTTATTGTCTCTCCAATGATCAAGCTATTGCTTTGTGCGCGCATTCTACGCCAGTCCTCACGTGTATTTTATTCAGACGGTATAATCTCCGAAGTTAAACCACAGATGGACCAAAACTTGAGAAACGCCAAGCGATGTTTTACAGCGGTGCTAGCGCTTTCGATTGCCGCATCTTTAAGCGCTGGTGCGGCCGATTTTGGCCCATCCAATCCATTCTACGCGGCAAGCTCTCTGCCATTTTCCGCACCGCCATTCGACAAGATTCGCGACGAGCACTATCAGCCGGCGATTGAGGCCGGGATGGCGCAGCAGCTTGCCGAAATCCATGAGATCGCGGATAACCCGGCACCGGCGACCTTCGAAAATACCTTGGTAGCGCTGGAGAGAAGCGGCCGCTTACTATCACGAGCAGTTGCCGCATTCGACGGCGTCAGCGAAGCGAACACCAATCCTGTGCTGCAGCAGGCGAAGACCGCTCTCGCGCCGAAATTTGCCGCGCACGAGGATGCTATGCGGCTGAACAGAAAGCTCTTTGAACGAGTGGCCGCCGTCTACCACAAGCGGGCGGTGCTCAAACTTGATCCGGAATCCCTACGGCTGCTGGAGAGAGAATACGACCAGTTCGTGCATTCCGGGGCAAACCTGTCGGAGCACGATAAGAAGCGGCTCAAGGAGCTCAATATGGAATCCTCGTCGCTCTCGGCGGATTTGTCCAAAAGATTGCTGGCGGCCACCAAAACGGCTGCATACCTGACCGACGACAAAGCTGCACTCTCGGGGCTTAGCGATGCGCAGCTGGCGGCTGCGGCGCAGGCTGCGGCCGGCCGCAACGCCAACGGATACCTCGTCCCGCTGCAGAACACCACGCAGCAGCCGGCGCTCAAGTCCTTGAGCGTGCGCGCCACGCGGCAGAGCATCTTCAATAATTCCTGGAACCGCGCGGAGCGGGGCGATGCCAACGATACGCGGCAAATCATCGCGCGCTTAGCGCAGCTTCGCGCGCAGCGCGCCCGGTTGCTCGGCTTCCCCAGCCATGCCGCGTGGAGGCTCGAAGACCAGATGGCCAAGACGCCGGAAGCGGCGCTCAAGTTTATGGATGCGCTGGTGCCCATCGCGACCGCCAAGGCGCTCAACGAGAGCAAGGAGATTCAAGCGACCATCGACGCCCAGCATGGCGGATTCGCGCTCGAACCGTGGGATTGGGATTTCTACGGCGAGCAGGTGCGCAAGGCCAAGTATGATCTTGACGAGGCCGAGATCAAGCCTTATTTCGAGCTCGGCAATGTGCTGCAGAATGGCGTGTTTTTTGCCGCGACCGAACTGTATGGCATCACCTTTAAGGAAAGACATGATATCCCCGTGTATCAGCCCGATGTGCGCGTCTTTGAGGTCGATGACGTAGGGGGTAAGCCGCTGGCCCT
This sequence comes from Steroidobacteraceae bacterium, assembly GCA_036401515.1. Lineage (GTDB taxonomy): Bacteria > Pseudomonadota > Gammaproteobacteria > Steroidobacterales > Steroidobacteraceae > Bog-1198. Next base: position 31,584 of record DASWUU010000031.1, on the reverse strand, counting down.
TTTTTATTGCGATTACTTCAAGCGCGATAACAAGAATGGCGGCGCGTGGATGTCTGAATTCGTCGAACAATCGAAGTTGCTGGGCACACTGCCGGTAATCTACAACGTCGCCAACTTGCCGAAACCCGCCTCTGGTGAGCCGGCGCTCATCAGTTTCGACGACGTTATTACCATGTTCCACGAGTTTGGCCATGCGCTGCACGGCATTTTTGCCGATACGCAGTATCCGAGCCTTTCCGGGACCGCCACCGCGCGCGACTTTGTCGAATTCCCCTCTCAGTTCAATGAACACTGGGCGACTTATCCAGCGGTGTTCAATCACTTTGCCAAACACCACCAGACCGGAGCGTCCATGCCCGCGGCATTGGTTGAGAAAATCCAAAAAGCTAAAAACTTTGCGGAAGGGTATGCGTTAACCGAGCTGTTGGCGGCGGCCGAGCTTGATATGCAATGGCACGTGCTAGGGGCCGATTCGCCCCTGCAGGTTCCGGATGAATTCGAGAAACAGGCATTGGCGAAAACCCATTTGAACTTGCCTGCGGTGCCGCCGCGATATCGGTCCAGTTATTTCAGTCATATCTGGGCTGGCGGATATTCCGCCGGATACTACGCCTACTTGTGGACTCAAATGCTGAATGACGACGCCTATCAATGGTTCGACGATCACGGCGGCATGACGCGTGCAAACGGCGATCGATTCCGTAGCATGGTGCTATCGCGAGGCAATACCCAGGACCTTTCGGCGATGTACGTCGCGTGGCGTGGCAGGGCGCCGACCATCGAGGCCATGATGAAATATCGGGGCTTGACCGCGCCATAGCCGGCGCGGCGCGCCTCATTGGCCGACGCTGGCGAATCCCTTGCCTTGCGCCACCAGCTGCTCGAGCAGCGGGGACACCGTGAGCCACTTGCTGCCGGTCGCGGCGCTGTATCTCTGGAGTTTTTCCAGGGCCACCTTCAGCCCCACTTCGTTTTCGGCCCAGAACATCGGTCCGCCGCGATAAGCAGGGAAGCCGTATCCGTATAGATACACGACGTCGATGTCGCTGGCGCGATAGGCGACCCCCTCCCGTAACACCTCGCAGCCCGCATTCATGAGCGCCAAAAAACAGCGCTCCACGATCTCCTCGTCGCTGAATTGCCGGCGCACAACCCCATACTCTTTTGACACCCTTTCGATGACCTCGGTGACCACAGGCGAGGGCCGCGGTGTTCGATCGCCAGGAATGTAATCGTAGTATCCCGCTTGAGTTTTTTGGCCCAGGCGGCCCATCTCCACCAACAGGTCCGCCGAGCGGGTGGCACGGCCATCGAAGGTGGATGGATCGCGGTCCTTTCGCGACTTGTACCCCACATCGAGCCCCGCCAAATCGCTCATCTGCAGCACGCCCATCGGCATTCCAAAGTTTCGCAAGGCGGCGTCGAGCTGCGCCGGCATGGCGCCCTCGAGCACCATCAAAGAAGCCTGGTAAGCATATGCGCCCAACATCCGGTTGCCGATGAATCCATCTCGGTTGCCGCAGACCACGCCAACCTTGTTGATACGTTTGGCGATATCGACCACCGTCAGCAGCACATCTTGCGCGGTCCGAGCGCCCCGCACGATCTCCAGCAAGCGCATCACATTCGCAGGAGAGAAGAAATGCATGCCGACGACGTCGCTCGGCCGCGAAGTCGAGTCCGCTATTTCATCGATGGAGAGGTATGAGGTATTCGAGGCCAAAATTGCGCCCCGCTTGGCGGCCTTGTCGAGCTTGCCAAATACCTCTTTCTTGATCGCCATGGTCTCAAAGACCGCTTCAATGATCAGGTCAGCGTCGCCTAAAGCTTCATACGACAGGGTGGCATTCAGCAATCCCATGCGTTGCTGAACTTGTTCAGTGGTCAGCCTGCCTTTCGATGCCGTGTTGTCGTAATTCTTTCGGATAACGCCGACACCGCGGTCCAACGCTTCCTGCGTCATCTCGAGCAGCGTCACAGGAATGCCTGCATTTAAAAAATTCATTGCAATGCCGCCGCCCATGGTGCCGGCGCCGATGACCGCCACCGACTTGATGTCGCGCTTCGACACATTTTTGTCAAGATTCGGCACGTTTGCCGCTTTGCGTTCTGCGAAGAACACATGCTGCAGCGCCTTGGATTGGCTACTGTGCAGACATTGCAAGAACAATTCCCGCTCCCGCGCCAAACCTTTCTCAAACGGCAGCGTCGCGGCCGCTTCCAAGGCATCGACGATTCGCTGCGGCGCGAACAGAGCCCGTCTTTCCTTCGCTATCCGCTTGCGGGCTTCGTCAAAAAAACCCGCAGGAAGTTTTTCGGCATCGACGTCGATATCTCGAATCTTGCGCAGAGGGGCCTTTTGCAGAATTAGGCTCCGTGCATAGTCAATCGCACCGTCCAACAGTTCCCCTTCAATGATTTTGTCGATCACGCCGGCCTGGGCAGCCTGCGCTGCAGATATGGGATCGCCGGACACAATGATGCGGAGCGCGGCTTCGACGCCGGTCAAGCGCGGCAGCCGCTGCGTGCCTCCCGCACCGGGCAGCAATCCAAGCTTGACTTCCGGCAGGCCGATTTTTCCACTGGCAACGGCCACGCGGTAGTGACAGGCAAGCGCCACCTCCAAGCCGCCGCCGAATGCGGTGCCATGAATGGCGGCTACGATGGGCTTGACGGAGTTCTCGACGGAGGCGATCGCATCGTGCAAACTCGGCGACGCCGCGGGCTTGCCGAACTCGGTGATATCTGCGCCCGCCATGAACGTACGCCCCTCGCACGCAAGCACTCCCGCTTTAATTTCGGAGTCCCCGAGCAGCTTCGCAACACCATCGATAATGGCAGCGCGCACGCCGACGCTGATGGCGTTGACAGGAGGATTATTGATCCAAATGATGCCTATGTCGCCGCGCTTTTCAAATCTACCTTGCATGCGTTACTCCAATGAGATGCTTAAGTTTATCAAGACGTCCATCTTCGATGGTGCACATTGGACGCCGCGCCGGCTCAGGCGCGGCCCAGTCCTTCCGCTATCCTTTGCGCCCGGGTTGCATCCTTTGGTCACAAAACAATCCTCAAATCGGCCGGCTCGACGATCCGGGGGTCGGTGCGCTGCGCATACAATGCCGCCACCTCATCTGCGCGCCGCTGCATGACAAGGCGCTGGTTGATGGAGCGCTTGTCGGTGATTTCGCCGGCTTCTGCGGACGGCGGATCTTTCAGTATCAACAGGCGAGCGATGGTGTCGGCGCTGCCCTGGCGGGTGCGATTGAATTCGGCGAGCTTCTCGGCGAGGCCGCTGCGTAAAGATTCCTCATTGGGCATTGTGGGCCAAACCAGTGCCCCCAGCCAGGGGTGATCGGGAGCGCAGATGACCGCATCGCTTACGAAGGGTTGCAACGCTTCGACCAAATCACGGCGCACAATGCTCGCCTGCACCCAGGTTCCGGTCAGCAGCTTAAAGTCTTCCGCGATGCGTCCGGCAAACTCAAGCCCCTCGATGGGCCGCGCGGGGTCAGCCCAGCGAACGGCGTCGCCGGTTATAAAATAGCCTTCTTCATCAAAGGCTGCCTCATTCAAGGCGTCTGCCTTGTAATAGCCGCTCATGACGTTCGGCCCCTTGATCCTAAGTTCCATCCTATCGCCCGTGGGCACGAGCTTTAGGATCACGCCCGGCTGCGGAAGGCCGAGCAGCCCCGTACGTTGCGTGTTCCAGTAGACAGCGATACCCGTAGCAGTGGTTTCGGTCATGCCCCAACCTGTGCCGAACGGCAATTGCTCGCCGAGTTGCTGCACAGTTACCCTTTGCATGCGCTCCCAAATCGGCTGGGGAAGCAAGGCGCCGCCATATCCCAGGCCACGCATATTCTTGAAAAATCTTCCCCGCAGGTCCGCGTCGCGCTCCAGCGCAGCGGCCAGCATTGCAAATGCCGCGGGCACGCAGCCAAAGACGGTGGGCGATATTTCCCTCAAGTTCTCCAGGGTTGCATCGAACAATCCGGGCGCGGGGCGGCCGGTATCGATGTACAGCGTGCCCGCGAGCGCGAGCACACCGTTAAATTGCGCGTTGCCGCCAAAGGTGTGATGCCAAGGAAGCCAATCGACGATGGTGTGGACTCGGTCGGGATTGAACGGTTCGCTGACCAGTCGAACCATCTGTGCTGCGGCGCCAATGTTGCCGTGGGTATTGATGACCCCTTTGGGCCGGCCGGTGGATCCGGAGGTCAGAAGAATTTTTGCGGCCGTGTCGTCGTTGATCAGGTGGCGGCGGGCCGCGACCGCGGCCTCATCAACCTCGCGCAGCAGATCAGAGAAGCCGTTTCCCACGATGATGAGCCGGCCGGGTGCTTTTACATATTCGAGCGCCGGCGCGTAGCGATGTGCATCACCGGCATAAACGATCGAGGGCTGGGTCAGCTCGGCGGCGTACCCCAAGCGTGAAAGCTCATGGCCAAAAGAATACGTCGGCGAGACAGGCACCACGGCGACGCCGGCGCGCATCGCGCCCAGCATCAGAAGCGCGTGCTCTATGCTGTTTTCAGAAAGGATCATGACCGGCGCGCTATCCGGCCCCAGTCCTTGGCGCATTAGCCAGGTGGCAACCGCCGCGGTATCACGCGCTGCTTGGGAATAGGTGAGCCTGCGCCATCTTTTGGAAGTATCTCGCTCGGCCAGGAAGGTCGTCGAGGGGCGCAGCTGCGCGGCACGACACAGGTAGTCAATGAGCGAGGGCAGGCCGGGCTCGTATTTCAAGCCGCAGCTTAAATAGGCGATGCCCGCGGCGGCACGTTGCAGCTGAATGGATGGCTCCGGGCGATCCAGCGTGCGCATCGCATATTCGTGCAAGGGTCTGTCCAACATTGATTTCCCCCAATCGACCCGGCCGATTAGCTCAGATTTACGCGACTCCAAGTTTCGGCCGAACGGCCTCGAAATGGAACCCGAAATGTCGACAATTGCGGCCGCGGCCGCTAGGATCGAGCGAACGCAGGGGGATGGAAATGCAGTGGACCAAAAGCCAAAAGAATGTCGTGCTGGCCGCTTACCTCGGTTGGACCTTGGACGCCTTCGATTTTTTTCTCATGGTGTTCATGTTCAAGGACATCGCCACTACATTCCACGTCGATGTGAAGGACGTTTCCGAAGCGGTGTTTTTGACTTTGGCCGCACGGCCGATCGGTGCTTTTATATTTGGCCGGCTCGCAGACCGCTTTGGCCGCAAACCCACCTTGATGTGGAACATAGTGGCTTTTTCAATTTTAGAGGCTGCTTCCGGGTTTGCGCCTTCCCTGGCCACTTTTTTGGTGCTGCGGTTCCTCTTCGGTATCGCCATGGGCGGGGAGTGGGGCATCGGCTCGGCGCTGGCTTTCGAAACCATTCCCCTTCGAGCGCGAGGCATAGTCTCCGGTCTTCTGCAGGCGGGCTACCCGAGCGGGTATTTTGTAGCCTCCATTGCCACATATTTCCTCTACGACCAATTGGGCTGGCGCTACATGTTCTTGTTAGGCATCGTCCCCGCAATCCTCGTCTTTTTCATTCGGGCCGGTGTCGACGAATCGCCCGCGTGGCTCGAACGCCAAGTCCACAAAAAACAGGTTGGGCTGATCGGTGTCTTGCGCCGTGAATGGAAACTCGCCTTATATGCGGTGATTCTCATGACCGCTTTCAACTTCTTCAGCCATGGCTCGCAAGATGCCTATCCAAACCTGTTCTTGAAAGTCCAGCACCACTTCGACACACATTTGTCGAGCCTCATTACGGCAATCGCCAATATCGGCGCGATTTGCGGCGGCATCGGATTTGGCTGGCTGTCGGAACGCATCGGCAGGCGTCGCGCCATCATGATCGCTGCATTGCTCGCACTGCCCATCATTCCTTTCTGGGCTTTTGGAAGCACTCCGCTGGTTTTAGGAATCGGCGCTTTCCTGATGCAGGTTTCTGTCCAAGGAGCTTGGGGCATCGTCCCGGTGCATCTCAATGAGCTCTCGCCGCCGGAGATTCGCGCCACGTTTCCCGGATTTGTCTATCAGCTCGGCAATCTTATTGCCTCCCGCAATCTTCCCATCCAGGTCATGATCGCCGAGGGGCACAACAACAATTTCGGCCTGGCCATGGCCTGTGTGATAGGCATGGTGGTCATCGTGATTACATTGCTCGTGGCCTGGGGTCCTGAGCATCGCGGCATTGCGATGGCCGAGTCTCAACGGCAGCCGACACCGGCGTAAGGGCAACAACAAGGCTGGGCAGGGAAACGTCATCCCAACCGGCTGCGCACGAGATCGAACACCAGTTCACTCTCGCGTGCGCAGTCATCGAGCAATTGTTTTATCTCGGCCGCGGCCGCGGCCGCGAAGCGTGGATCCTTAAGGGAGGGGACGTTGACGAGAACATTGAGCGCCGCGCTGCGTAGCGCGGTATTTGCCGCCAGTACCCCCACGCCGGCGTCGCTGACCACGCCCGCGTAGCCTTTTTCACCGGCGCGCTTCGCGAGGGCAATGACTTGGGCGCAGGCGCGTGCGCAGGCTAGGGGCGTTGCGGTTGCGGCGTGCAAGCTCACCTGGATCGCATCGGCACGCCGTGATTTCTCATCGTCAGTCGCCTTCGGCAGCCGGTATGCCGACATCAGCCCGTCAAAGGCCGCAATGTCGTCGGCCACCATGGAGGTCAAAGCAGCGCGCAGTTTCTCCGACTCCTCGCGCACCGTCGTCATTTCCGCTGCAGCTGCCTCGTGGCCTTTTTTACCAAGGGTTACGTTGCAGACCATGGATATCAACGCCGCCCCCATGGCGCCCATGATGGCGGCAGCACTGCCGCCGCCCGGTGTCGGCGCGCCGCTGGCCAGTTCATCCAGAAAAGTAGCAACAGTTTGTTGAGTGATCATGATGCGATCATTGTTTTGGCGATGCCGTAGATTTCCTCGGCATCCAGCACCAGGTCATTCTGCTCGAACAGGCGCGCGATGCAGGCACGATGCAGCGCGAGCTTGAGAGCACCGAATCCTAAGGCCCCGAACAGAATTTTGCCATGGCTGTTCGTGCCGCGATCGCTTGAGCCCACGCCTTCAATCCCCGCCGGCGGCGAGGCATTGGCGTCGGCGATCAGCTCCAGCGACGGAGTTTCCTGCCACTGCTTCGCATTCAGAAGAGGAACTCCGGCGGCGCCCGTCGCCAGCACAATGTGCGCGTCCCTGATGGCGGCGCCTCGTTCGGCACCGGTCGGCGCCTCAATGGCTTCGACATCGATTGCAAACCGGGATCTGATCGCTTCGCGAGCTGCTTGCACGACGATGAGCTTGCGGCCGGTGATCGCGACTTGGGCGCCCTCGCGCGCGAGCAATGCCGCGGCGCGTTGGCCTACCGGGCCTGACCCTGCGAGTACCACGGCGCGCTTCCCCTGAAGGTTGCGGCCGTGCGCCAGCCAGGCCACTGCCGCCGCTGCCGTGGTATTGGATCCATTGCAGTCAAACATCACGGACACGCGAAACTTGCCGAAGAACTTGGCGCGAATCGCTCTGAGCATGGCCTCGCCCTGTTGCATGTTCGAGCCGCCGACAAAGAGTGCGGTATTTTTCTTGTCTTTTGGCGAGCGGGTAAATATGGCGCCTTCCACCAAGCCGCCGACATTGTCGGCATGCACGCCGCCATACGCTGAAATGCGATCAGCCCCGCCGTCATAGCCCACGACATTGTCAAAGACGGAAGGAAGCGCATCGGTGTCGAATTGGTAAAGCAGTTTTTTCATGGTTGCGCGATTGTATCAAGCCGCGCGGATCGCTTGACCATCAGGCTGCGGTCGTCACCAAGTGTTGCGGCTTGCCTGCGGCCCAGGCGTCGATATTGTCAATGAGCTGATCGGCAAGAAATTGCATGGCACCGTCTGAGGCCCAGGCAATATGCGGCGTTAGAATGAAATTGGGGCGCCGCAAGTCCAACAGCGGGTGACCGTCCTTTGGCGGCTCGACGGTCAGCACATCGAACCCCGCGCCGGCGATCAAGCCCTCATCGAGCGCTTGGATCAAGGCAGCTTCATCAACCAACCCTCCACGCGCCGTGTTGATGATCAGCGCGTTGCGCTTCATTTTCCGAAACGCCTTGATATCGATGAGATTGCGCGTTTCCGGCAAAAGCGGGCAATGCAGCGAAATGACGTCCGATTGGGATAGCACCTCATCGAGCGGCGTAAAGGTAACCCCCGGCACCTTAGGAGGCGGGTGATCGGCAAATAACACGCGCATGCCGAATGCACGTCCAATCGCGGCGGTGCCTTGGCCGATTGCGCCTTCCCCAATGATGCCGAGCGTTGCCCCGTGCAAGTCGCCGATATCGTGGGTTAAAAAGCAAAATTGTTCCGATCGATTCCACACACCGGCCTCGACATCCTGCCGATAGCTAAACAAGTTGCGTCTCAGGGCAAGAATCATGGCGAAGGCATGTTCAGGTACCGTGTGCACCGCATAATTGCGAATGTTGGCGACGGCGATGCCGTGCTCATTGCAGTAACCGATATCCACCACATCGTAGCCTGTGGCCGCTACGGCGATCATTTTCAGTTGCGGAAGCCGGCGCAAGGTATCCGCTCGCATCGGTACTTTATTGATGATGGCAATCTCGGCGCCCGCCAGGCGCGGTACGATCTCGCTAACATCGGTCTTGGGGTACTCTACATAGTCGGCTGGAAACGCCAACTTGCGTACATCGGCTTTCAACGATGCGCGATCGAGGAATACCGCGCGCATTGTTAATTCTTGCGCCAGTATTTTTGAGCCGCCGCCACACCGCTGCCGGGCTCGATGTTGATGCCGGTATCGAGCATGGCCATCTCGCTTCCGGCGATCGCTGCCAGCAGCATAAGCTCGTTAAGATCTCCGACATGGCCAATGCGGAACAGTTTTCCTGCTACCTTCGACAGTCCCGTGCCGAGCGACAAATTGTAGCGTTTGTACGCCCGCGCGATTACGGCGGCGCCATCGATGCCGTTGGGCACCATGACAGCCGTAACGGTATCCGAATACCACTTAGGCGCACTGGCGCAGACCTTGAGTTTCCATCCTTCGAGGACCGCGGCCCGCGCGCCGCCCGCAAGATAGCTATGCCGTCGAAACACGTTCTCCAACCCCTCCTCGGCGAGCAGGCTGAGAGCCTCGCGCAGGCCGCACAGCATCTGAAAGGACGGCGTGTAGGGGAAATAGCCTGAGGCGTTCGCGGCCACCATATCGCCATAATCGAAATAGCAGCGTTTGGACTTCGCCTGCTTGGCCGCTTCTAGCGCTTTCGGGCTGACGCAAGTCACGCCCAATCCCGCAGGCAGCATCAGTCCCTTCTGCGAACCGCTGATGCACACGTCGACGCCCCATTCGTCCATGCGAAAGTCGATGCTGGCCAGTGCGCTGACCGAGTCGACAAACAGCAATGCAGGGTGCTTGACGCTGTCCATGGCTTTGCGAATGGCGGACACATCGCTGGTGACGCCCGTTGCGGTCTCGTTCTGACAAACGAGCACGGCTTTGATCTTGTGCTGCTTGTCCGATTCGAGCCTCGACAAGTATTCTTCCACCGGCGCCCCTTCACCCCAGGGCGTTTCCAATAACTCCACTTCTAGCCCGAGTCGGGCGCACATATCCGCCCACAGATAGCTGAACTGACCGAAACGCGCGATCAGCACTTTTGCACCCGGATCTAGACAGTTGGTGAGTGCCGCTTCCCAGCATCCGGTCCCGGAGGAGGGGAACAGGATGGGATGTCCGACGGTGGTCTTGAACACTGGTTTTAGGCCCTCGAGGCAGGCCTTGCTGAGGGCCGGGAAGTCCGGCGACCTGTGATCCTCCGACGCGACGGACATGGCACGCAGTACGCGATCCGGAACGTTGGTCGGGCCTGGGACAAACAAGAAGTTTCGACCTGCCACAGCGATCTCCCCTAATTATGCACTGATTGTGCTGCCATCAAGCAACTACGTCGCCAATAGATAAAACAAATATCGAGTATTCTCGGCGCGGGCATATCCAAAATAATGCACCATATTATACGCTCAGAGCATGATGATATATGAGATATCAGGAGAGGCAACATGCGTATCGCCATTGTGGGCCAAAAGGACTTCGGCAAGGCTGCATTAGAGGCCTTCGTGAAGCGAGGCGACAGCGTCCCGGGCGTCTTCTGCGCGCCTGAGAAGCCGGGTGAGGCTGCAGACCCGCTTAGACTTGTCGCTGAACAACTGGGAATTCCCGTCTTTGCGCTGCCTTCCCTGAGGGTTGAGGAGGCACGCCACACGCTCCGGGGCTTGAACGTGGACCTCGCGGTTCTCGCCTTTGTATTGCAGTTCGTGCCACAGGATTTCGCCACCCTTCCACACCATGGGACTATCCAGTTCCACCCATCATTGCTGCCGCGTTACCGAGGTCCCAGTTCAATAAATTGGCCCATTATTTTGGGCGACACCCGCACGGGCTTGAGCATCTTCAGGCCTGTCGACGGGCTTGACGAAGGCCCTGTCATTTTGCAGAAACAAACCCCCATCGGCCCGGACGAGACTGTGGGCCAAGTATACTTCGGCCGGCTATTTCCGATGGGAGTCGCTGCATTGTTGGAAGCAGCCGACCTCCTGGTAAGCGGTCAGGCTAAGTCGGAGCCGCAAGATGAATCGAGGGCAAGCTACGAAGGCTGGTGCCGCGAGCCGGAGGCGCATATCAATTGGCATAGCCACATCGACCATACCTATAACTTGATACGCGGGTGCGATCCGGCTCCGGGCGCATGGACGTCGTTCAACGGCAAAAAACTCCAGCTCTTTGACTGCCGGAAGCACTCCGCAGGTACATTTTCTGAGGTCAAGGGCAAGATAGGCGCCATCACTGCGATCGGTGAGAAAAGCATCAGCATCTCGGCGCAGGGCGGTCAGATTGAGGTTTTCCGGCTGCGCTATGACGGCGAAAAGAAGTTGCCCGCGTCGCAATTTTGCTCTGAAGCCGGGCCTTGCCTCAATACCATACTCGGCGCACAGCCCTAAAGGTCCTTATCCTGTGCCACGGTCAGTACGATTTTGCCGATGTGGTTCGAGGATTCCATCAGCTTATGGGCTTCGCTGGCCTGCGCCAGCGGGAAGGTCGCAAAGATGACCGGTCGCACTTTTCCCGAGGCAAGAAGCGGACAAACGTTCTTGCGAACTGCGTCGGCTACGGCAGCCTTTTGCGCGACGGTCCGAGATCGCAGGGTCGAGCCGGTGAGTGTGAGCCGTTTCGTCAAAACCGTACCCATATTGATTTCAGCGCGAGAGCCACCAAGCAGAGAAATGGTAACGACTCGGCCCTCCACAGCGGCGATATCCAAGTTGCGCTGCACATAGGCACCGGCAACGATGTCGAGCGTAATGTCGACGCCATGGCCTTTAGCTTCCGCGCGCATGACCTCCACAAAATCTTCGGTCTTGTAATCGATGCCCCGCACGGCGCCCAGCGCTTCGCAGGCGCGGGCCTTCTGTTCTGAACCGGCCGTGGCGTATACGCGGGCGCCGAAGGCCTTCGCAAGCTGAATGGCAGTGGTGCCGATACCGCTGGTGCCGCCGTGAATAAGAACGGTATCGCCGGCTTTGCAGCCGCCGCGTTCGAATAAATTGGTCCATACCGTCATGAATGTCTCAGGTAGGGCGGCCGCTTCCACCATGCTGAGGCCCGCCGGAACGGGCATGCATAGAGGGGCCGCTGCGATCGCATAAGTTGCGTAGCCACCGCCGGGCAGCAGCGAGGTGACCTTATCCCCAAGCGCAACTCCCGAGACCTTTGGACCTAACGCCACGATTTCTCCCGCGACTTCCATGCCCGGCAAATCGGAGGCTCCCGGCGGCGGCGGATAACGTCCTTGTCGTTGCATCACGTCCGGTCTGTTGACGCCGGCGGCCTCGACACGAATTAGAACCTCATTCTCGCCGGGCTGCGGGAGCGGGCGTGCCGTGATTCTCAATTGCTCCGGCCCACCGGGCGCCGCGATCTCAACTGCCGTCATTTCCCGAGGCAACGTCATGCTTTTCTCCGAGTTCGTCGAGCTTCAAAAGGCCGGTCAATCTAGACGCAATCCAATATTACGGCAACATTCTCTCGGATTTGCGGCAAGATGTTGGCGTGTTCATTCGCCAACTCGATTATCTGGTCACGCTTGCCCGCGAAAAACATTTCGCCAAAGCGGCTGAAGCTTGCCATGTGTCCCAGCCCGCTTTGTCTTCCGCGATACGCAGCCTGGAAAAAGAGCTGGGCATCATGATCGTTCAGCGCGGCCGGCGCTTCGTTGGACTCACGAGCGAAGGCGAACGGGTTTTGGTGTGGGCGCAGCAAACTCTCGCGTCGCTCGCGCATATGCGCGAGGACGCATCGATTGCCAAGTCGAGCGTGGCGGGCACGCTGCGCGTCGGCGCGATTCCGACCACCATGACGGTCACCGCATTCATAACAGGACCATGCCGCGCAGCCTACCCGAATGTTCGTTATGCAGTTTCATCCTTAAGCACAGAAGCCATTGCGGCACAGCTGGACCGATTCGAGCTGGATGTGGGCCTGACTTATTTGGATGAGAAAACCATTGATGGATTCGAATCGCTGCATCTATTCGATGAACGCTACGTATTGTTGGCCGATCGCAAAGTGAGGCTCGAACCCTCGGTCACTTGGGAGCAGGCAGGGCGCCTGCCGTTGTGCCTGCTCACAGGAAAAATGCGCAACCGCCAAGTCATCGATGCCGCCTTTCGGCGCGCGGGTGTTAAAGCGGACGTCATTCTCGAGACGGATTCCATTTTTTCGCTATACGCCCATGTGTGTGAAGCGGGCCTCTACAGCATCGTGCCGCACAGTCTTCTTAATTTCTGCGATTTGGCCAAGGTGCAGGCAAAGCCGCTTCTGCCCTATTTAACGCGGGGCATTGGCTTGATTGCTCGCAACCGACCGGCTTTGGCACCGATTACCGCCGCGGTATGGGAGATCGCGCGCGGACTTGGTCTGCAACGGCGATTCGACCTCGCTCTTGACTAGTTTTCTCTTTATCAGCGAAACCTATCAGCTGGTTATCCCAAACGATTGGACCATATTTTCGACTGATCGCACACTGAAAATACGATTTCAGTATGGCTCCGCCCCACCGAGCCGCGCAGGAGAAAACCTTGGACCAGAAAGTTGATCTTAGACACCACGAATTGTTCATCGGCGGCAAGCACGTTGCCCCCAGCACGGGCCAGTACAGCATCGACCTCGATCCCGCGAGCGGCGAGCCCATCGCCGAAGTGGCGCAGGGCGGCCAGGCAGATGTGGATAATGCGGTGGGCGCGGCTCGAGCGGCATTAAAGGTTTGGGGCTCGATGCGCGCCTCAGAGCGAGGGCGCATATTGCAGCGCGTAGCTGCGTTGCTGGAGCAGCACCAGGAAGAACTGTGTGAGATCGAAAGCTTGGATGCGGGTAAGCCGCTCGCCGCCGTGCGGCGCCAGGACATGGCCGCGGCCATCGATACCGTCCGCTATTACGCGGGCTGGTGCGACAAAATCACGGGGCAAGTGATCTCGACCCGTCCCGATGCGCTCACCTATACCGTGCGCGAGCCGATCGGCGTCGTCGCCGCCATCGTGCCTTGGAATTTCCCGTTGATGATAGGCATGTGGAAAATCGCGCCCGCCTTGGCGTGTGGCTGCACGGTAGTGGTAAAACCGGCGGAACTTACCCCGCTATCCATGCTGCGCATTGCTGAGATTTTTCAGGAAGCCGGCGTGCCGGCCGGGGTGTTCAATGTGGTGTGCGGCAAAGGCAGCGTGGTCGGAGAAGCCCTGGTGCGCCATCCCGGTGTTGACAAGGTAACCTTCACCGGTTCACCGAAAGTCGGCCGCCAAATCATGCAAGGCGCCGCGGCCAATTTCAAAAAGATCACCTTGGAACTAGGTGGAAAGTCTGCCAATGTCGTATTTGCCGATGCGAACTTGGACCGCGCGGCGCGTGCAGCCTCCTCAGGCATCTTTTTCAACGCCGGTCAGGTCTGCTCTGCCGGCTCGCGCGTGCTGGTCGAGCGCTCGGTCTATGACGAGGTCGTGCAGCGGTTGGCGGAACGAGCGCGTGCCATTCGAGTCGGCGACCCGGCTGATCCGAAAACTACAATGGGGCCGGTGATCTCTGCGGCTCAATTGAACACCGTGCTGCAATACATCGACATCGGCAAGGCGGAAGGTGCATCGCTCGTCACGGGCGGAGCGCGAGTGGGCGATGCAGGGTATTTCGTCGCGCCAACCATATTCGCCAACGTTGCACACGAGATGCGCATCTCCCAGGAAGAAATATTTGGGCCGGTGCTCGCGGTGATTCCGTTTGATGACGAAGCGGATGCGATTCGAATCGCGAACGGCACGGTTTATAGCCTGGCAGCGGGCGTTTGGAGTAAGGATATAGGCCGCGTGCACCGCGTCGCGGCGTCGCTCAAGGCCGGTACGGTTTGGATCAACACCTACGGGTACACGGACGTGCGTTTGCCTTGGGGCGGTTCGGGCGAGTCCGGGCTGGGCCGAGAGCACGGCGACGCGGCCATTGAGAATTTCACCCAGCCTAAGGCCATTTGGCTGGCGCTGGAGTCGTAACCTTCGGCCGGACGCGCTAGGTAGCACCACCCAAGATGGCGCGTCCGCGTGTGGGACTATTCCTACACACATTTCCGACCAGTGGTCACGCGGAAGCTTGGACTTTTCGTACAGTCTTTGCGAAGCTTCCGTGCCATGGGAATGGCTAACAAAGCCGGCGAAACCGGCTGCAACACAAACGCAAGACGCGTTCTCAATAATTACCCTCATGAGATGTAACACGCTGCCTTGTGGCCGGCCTTAAGTGCGGTCCGGAGAACGGATAATGGATCAGAACGCACCCAGCGCTACGCGTAGGAGCGACAAGCGCAGTGGCAGGGGTAAGGCTTTGGCACCTAAGGCCAAGGTTCTCGATGGCGGCGCGAAGAAGAGCGCTTCCAATGGACACGCGCAAAGCGTCCCGGAACTCGATCAGCATCAACTGCTCAACGCCTTGCATGCCATGCAGGCCGGCGATTTTTCGGTGCGCCTGCCGGGGCACCGGATCGGAGTCGCCGGCAAGATTTGCGATGCGTTCAACACCATCGTCGCGGCCAACCAACGTATTGCGCAGCAGCTTGAACATGTTGGCGACGTCGTCGGCCATCAAGGCAAGACCCGCACCCGGGTGCGTTTCGGGTTATCGGACGGCGCCTGGGCGGACATGGAGGGTTCCGTCAACTCGCTGATCGATGATCTGCTCTGGCCAACCACAGCGGTCACGCGCACCGTCACCGCGGTTGCACGCGGCGATCTTCTGCAGACCGTACCGTTGGATGTCGGCGGCCGCCCGTTGAAAGGCGAGTTTCTGCGCTCCGCCAACATCGTCAACACGATGATCAAGCAGCTGAGCATCTTCACATCGGAAGTAACGCGCGTGGCGCGCGAAGTGGGCACGGACGGCAAGCTCGGCGGCCAAGCCCAGGTTCGGGAAGTTACCGGCGTCTGGAAGGATCTCACGGAAAGCGTGAATTCCATGGCTTCGAATCTGACGGCGCAGGTGCGCAACATCGCCGATGTCACGATTGCCGTCGCCAACGGCGATTTGTCCAAGAAAATTACCGTCGACGTGCGCGGCGAGATTCTGCAGCTGAAGGAGGCCATTAATACCATGGTCGACCAGTTGCGCTCCTTCGCTTCGGAAGTGACCCGCGTGGCTCGCGAGGTGGGCACCGAAGGAAAGCTCGGCGGCCAGGCTTTGGTGCCCGGCGTGGCAGGCACCTGGAAAGATCTGACCGACTCGGTCAATGCCATGTGCGGAAATCTCACCGCGCAGGTAAGAAACATTGCGCAAGTCACCACCGCCGTGGCGCGCGGCGATTTGTCGCGCAAGATCACGGTCGACGTGTCGGGCGAGATTTTGGAGCTCAAGGAAACCATCAACACGATGGTGGATCAGCTCAATGCCTTTGCCGGCGAAGTGACGCGCGTGGCGCGTGAAGTTGGCACCGAAGGCCGCCTCGGCGGCCAGGCGCAAGTCCCCGGAGTTGCCGGGACTTGGAAGGATTTGACCGATAACGTGAACTCGATGGCCTCGAATTTGACCGCGCAGGTGCGCAATATCGCCGAGGTCTCGACCGCGATTGCCAGCGGCAATCTCGCCAAGAAGATCACGGTGACCGTGTCCGGCGAAATCTTGGAGCTCAAGGAAACCATCAACACAATGGTCGATCAGCTCAACGCCTTCGCCTCAGAGGTGACTCGTGTCGCTCGCGAGGTCGGTACCGAGGGGCGCTTGGGCGGCCAGGCGAACGTGCGCGGCGTTGCCGGCACGTGGAAGGATTTGACCGAAAACGTGAATTCCATGGCCTCGAATTTGACCGGCCAGGTGCGCAACATCGCCGAGGTTACTACCGCGGTCGCCAACGGCGATTTGTCGAAGAAAATCACGGTGGACGTGAAAGGCGAAATTCTGGAACTCAAGGACACCATCAATACCATGGTGGATCAGCTGAATGCCTTTGCCGGCGAGGTGACTCGCGTGGCGCGCGAAGTCGGCACCGAAGGCAAGCTTGGCGGGCAAGCGCAACTTAAAGGCGTGGCGGGCACTTGGAAGGATCTTACCGATTCGGTGAATTCCATGGCCTCGAATCTCACCGGCCAGGTGCGCAACATCGCCGAAGTGGCCACCGCCGTCGCGCAGGGAGACTTGTCGAAGAAAATTACCGTCACCGTGTCCGGTGAAATTCTGCTGCTCAAGGAAACCCTGAACACCATGGTGGATCAGCTGCGCTCCTTCGCCGGCGAAGTGACACGCGTCGCGCGCGAGGTCGGTACCGAGGGCCGCCTCGGCGGCCAGGCGCAAGTGCCGGGTGTCGCCGGCACCTGGAAAGACTTGACCGATTCGGTGAACTCCATGGCCGGAAATCTCACGGCACAAGTGCGCAACATCGCGGAGGTGTCCACGGCGATCGCGAATGGCGATTTGTCGCGCAAGATCACCGTCGATGTGAAGGGCGAAATTCTTCAATTAAAAGAAACGCTCAACACCATGGTAGACCAGCTCAACCGATTTGCATCGGAAGTGACGCGCGTGGCGCGCGAAGTGGGCACCGAGGGCAAGCTCGGCGGTCAGGCCAACGTCCCGAGCGTGGCCGGAACCTGGAAGGACTTGACCGAAAATGTGAATTCCATGGCTTCGAACTTGACCGGTCAGGTCCGCAACATTGCCGAGGTCACCACCGCGGTGGCCCGCGGCGACCTGTCTCGCAAAATCACCGTGGACGTGAAGGGTGAAATTCTCGAGCTGAAAAATACCATCAATACCATGGTCGACCAGCTCAACGGTTTCGCCGCGGAAGTGACCCGCGTCGCTCGCGAAGTCGGTACCGAGGGCAAGCTTGG
Source organism: Steroidobacteraceae bacterium (assembly GCA_036401515.1). Classification (GTDB taxonomy): domain Bacteria; phylum Pseudomonadota; class Gammaproteobacteria; order Steroidobacterales; family Steroidobacteraceae; genus Bog-1198. The sequence goes on along the minus strand of DASWUU010000031.1, from coordinate 14,172 downwards.
CGGCCAAGCCCAAGTGCCCGGAGTCGCCGGAACATGGAAGGACCTGACCGACAACGTCAACTCCATGGCAGGTAATCTGACCGCGCAGGTGCGCAATATTGCCGAGGTGGCCACCGCCATCGCCACCGGCGACTTGTCGCGCAAGATCACGGTCGATGTGCGCGGTGAAATTCTACTGCTGAAAGAAACGCTCAACACCATGGTGGACCAGCTGCGTTCATTTGCCGGTGAGGTAACCCGCGTGGCGCGCGAAGTGGGTACTGATGGCCGTCTCGGCGGCCAGGCCGTGGTCCCCGGCGTCGCCGGCACCTGGAAGGATTTGACCGACAACGTGAATCTTCTGGCCGCCAACCTCACCACTCAAGTGCGCAACATCGCCGAGGTAACCACGGCCGTGGCGCGCGGCGATCTCTCGCGCAAGATTACAGTGGATGTGAAGGGCGAAATCCTCGAACTCAAAAATACCATCAACACGATGGTCGACCAGCTCAACGGTTTTGCCGGCGAAGTGACGCGTGTGGCGCGAGAGGTCGGAACCGAAGGACGCCTCGGCGGCCAAGCCCAGGTGCCGGGCGTCGCAGGCACGTGGAAGGACTTGACCGATACGGTCAATGTCATGGCGGCGAATCTGACTGAGCAAGTGCGCGGCATCGTGAAGGTAGTCACGGCCGTGGCCGATGGAGACCTGAAGCAGAACTTAACGGTCGCCTCCAAGGGCGAAGTGGCGGCGCTGGCCGAAACCATCAACAACATGACCAATACCTTGGCCACTTTTGCGGATCAAGTCACCACAGTGGCTCGCGAGGTAGGCGTCGAAGGCCGGTTGGGCGGACAGGCGAACGTGCCCGGCGCTGCGGGAACTTGGAAGGATCTAACCGGCAACGTGAACTTGCTGGCGGCCAATCTCACGACGCAGGTGCGCGCCATCGCCGAGGTAGCCACCGCGGTGACCAAGGGCGACTTGACCCGATCGGTGCAAGTTGAAGCGCGCGGCGAGGTCGCGGAACTCAAAGACAACATCAATACCATGATCGGTAATTTGCGCCTGACCACCGATCGGAACACCGAGCAAGACTGGCTGAAGACCAATTTGGCGCGCTTCACGAACATGCTGCAGGGCCAGCGCGATTTGACGACGGTAGGGCGCATGCTGCTGTCGGAACTTGCGCCCTTGGTCGGCGCGCAGCATGGCGTCATCTATCAAGTGCAAACCGACGGCGCGGATCTGGGGATGAAGCTGCTATCCGCCTATGCGGATGATGTGTCGCACGGCTACCCGGAACGTCTGCAGATGGGCGAGGGACTGATCGGCCAATGCGCCCGCGATGCACGACGCATGTTCATTACCGAAATGCCGGATACGGTAGTGCCTATCAGCTCGGGATTATTCCGGGCACCGCCGCGCAACGCGATCGTGCTGCCGGTATCGTTCGAAGGCCAAGTCAAAGCGGTTATCGAACTCGCCTCGCTCGGGACGTTTACCGATCTGCAAATGTCGTTCTTGGAGCAATTGACGACCTCGATCGGCATTGTGCTCAACTCGATCGAAGCGACCATGCAAACTGAAGGCCTGCTCAAGCAGTCCCAGCAGCTGGCGACGGAGCTGCAAACCCAGCAGCGGGAATTGCAGCAGACCAACGAGCAGCTCGAACAAAAGGCACAGCAGCTTGCGGATCGTAACGTCGAGGTGGAGGCGAAAAACCAGGAAATCGAGCAGGCGCGGCGCGCCGTCGAAGAAAAAGCCACCGAACTGGCACTGACATCCAAGTACAAGTCCGAGTTCCTGGCCAATATGTCGCACGAGCTGCGTACACCGCTTAACAGCATCCTGATTCTCGGCCAACAGCTGACGGAAAATCCGGAAGGCAACTTGAGCGGTAAACAGGTCGAATTTGCACGCACCATTCATGGTGCCGGCACCGATCTCTTGAACTTGATCAGCGACATTCTCGACCTGTCAAAAATCGAATCCGGCACCGTATCGGTGGATGCCGAGGAAGTCTATTTCAGCAACTTGTTGGACATGATCGGCCGTCCGTTCCGTCATGAGGCCGAAAACCGCAAGCTGCAGTTCGAGATCGCCATCGCCTCCACCTTGGATCGCAGCATCATCACGGACTCAAAGCGTTTGCAGCAGGTGTTGAAGAACTTGCTATCCAATGCCTTCAAGTTCACCGCCGAAGGCGGCGTCAAGCTGACAGTCGCGCCCGCGGCGAGCGGCTGGAATGCGGATCACCCGGTGCTCAAGCACGCGCCCTCGGTGGTTTCTTTCGAGGTGTCGGATACGGGCATCGGTATCCCTCCGGAAAAGCAACGCATCATTTTCGAGGCGTTTCAGCAGGCAGACGCGGGTACCAGCCGCAAGTATGGTGGCACCGGCTTGGGGCTGGCCATCAGCCGCGAGCTCGCGAATTTGCTGGGCGGAGAAATCCAATTGCGCAGCACGCCGGGGGCGGGCAGCATTTTCACCCTCTACCTGCCGCTCACTTACCTGGGTGCCGCCTCTCTGAAGACACCCGCGCCGGCCTCCGACAGCACAGCTTCGGTAAGCCATGGGGCGATGGCGCAAATACGCCTGGCGGAACAGCCGCCTGAGCAAATTCTCGATGATCGGGACAATCTCGACCCGGACGATAGCGTGGTGCTCATCGTGGAGGACGATCCGCATTATTCGCGGGTGATGGTCGACCTGGCGAAAGATGAAGGATTCAAGGTATTGGTGGCGCATCGCGGGGCGGATGCGCTTGCGCTGGCCCGCACGCACCATCCGACGGCCATTTCATTGGATATTTTTCTACCCGACATGCTCGGCTGGACGGTGTTAAGTCAACTGAAGCAGGATCCCACTACGCGGCACATTCCGGTGCAGATCGTCACCTTGGATGAAGATCGGCACCACGGCCTGGCGCGGGGCGCATTCTCATTCGTGCAAAAGCCGACCACCACGGAAGGTTTGGAGAATGCTTTCGCCCGTATCAAGGGGTATGCGAAATCGCGGCGCAAGCGGCTGCTGCTGGTGGAGGACGATGAGGCGGAACGCAGGGGTGTGACGGAGCTCTTGAGCTCGGACGATATCGAGATCATGGCAGCGGATACCGGCGCCAGCGCCTTGCTGCAACTGCGGGACAACAGCATCGATTGCGTGGTGCTCGATCTCAAGTTGCCGGATATGTCCGGGTTCGAGGTGCTCGAGCGGATTCGCGACGACGCCTCGCTACGCGATGTGCCGGTGGTGGTATTCACCGGCCGAGAACTCTCGCCCGATGAGGATGCGAAACTGCACACCATGGCGCGCAGCGTGGTCGTGAAGGGCGTGGAATCGCCGGAGCGGTTGCTGGATGAGACGGCTTTGTTCTTGCATCGTGTGGTGTCCGACTTGCCGGTGAGCAAGCAGCGCATGCTGGAGCGCTTGCACAGCTCGGACGAGGATCTGTTGCGCCGCACGGTACTGTTGGTGGATGATGATGCCCGAAACATCTTTGCCCTCTCCAGCGTTTTGGAACGCCGCGGCATGGAAGTGTTGACGGCGACCACCGGCAATGAGGCGATTGCGGTATTGCGATCGCGCACCGATGTCGCCATCGTGCTCATGGACATTATGATGCCGGGTATGGATGGGTACGAAACCATTCAGGCAATCCGTGCCGATGCCACCTACCGGCGGCTGCCTATACTCGCGCTGACGGCAAAAGCGATGAAGGGTGATCGCGAAAAATGCCTGGATGCGGGGGCCTCGGACTATCTGGCAAAACCGGTGAACATCCAGCAATTGATGTCGGCGTTGCGGATGTGGCTGCACCGTTAGGATCGCAACATGGCCGTCACTGACAAAGTCAACATCTTGCTGGTCGATGATCAGCAGGCAAAACTGCTGAGTCACGAAGTCGTGCTGGCAGAGATCGGCGAAAACGTGCTGAAGGCCAGCTCGGCGCGCGAAGCCTTCGAGTGCTTGCTGAAAAACGAAGTGGCCCTGATTCTCATCGATGTGTGCATGCCGGACTTGGATGGATTCGAGCTGGCCACGATGATCCGCGAGCACCCGCGCTTTCAGAGCACGGCCATCATTTTCGTCTCCGCGGTGATGATGGCGCACCTGGATCAATTGCGCGGCTACAAGGCGGGCGGCGTGGACTACGTGCCGGTACCGGTCGTGCCGGAATTGCTGCGGGCGAAGGTCAAGGTGTTTGTCGAGCTGTATCGCAAGACCCGGCAACTCGAGCAGTTCAACGCTGATTTGGAACGGCGCGTGGAGGAGCGCACCGCAGAACTGCGCAAGTTCAACGAGGAACTTGAACTACGGATCGAGGAACGCACACGGGAACGTGAACTTGCCATCGCGCAGCTTTTCGAGGCGCAGAAAATGGACACGATTGGCCGCCTAACGGGCGGCGTGGCGCACGATTTCAATAATTTGCTGATGGCGGTGTTAGGCAGCCTCACACTCTTGGAAAAACGCTTGCCGGAAGATCCGCAGATGCGGCGCCTGTTGCAAAATGCCCTTCAGGGCGCCGATCGCGGTAAGGCCCTCACTCAGCGTTTACTGGCCTTTTCCCGTCGCCAGGAACTGAAGCCGCAGGCGGTCGACTTTGCGCAACTGCTGCGCGGCATGGAGGAACTCCTCAAGCGCGCCGTCGGAGCCGCCATAGCCCTCAGCAGCGAATTCCCGGAAGATTTGCCGCCCGTGCTGGTGGATGCGAATCAGCTGGAATTGGCCCTTCTCAATCTGGCCTTGAATGCCCGCGACGCGATGGCGCATGGCGGCAGCGTCAAGATCACCGCTCAAGCAGAGACGGTCGCATCGCAGGCGTCGTCCGATTGGCGGCGCAGCGCCAATGGTTTGGCAAAGAGCTTCAGCGACACCGCGGACGGCGTTTCGTTGCCGCCGGGTGATTATGTGCGGATCAAGCTCGTCGACACGGGCGTCGGCATGGATGAGGCAACCTTGGCAAAGGCAACCGAGCCGTTCTTTACGACCAAGGGACCCGGCAAAGGAACCGGACTTGGATTGTCCATGGTGCATGGCCTTGCCGCGCAATCCGGCGGCTTGTTACGGATTCGCAGCGAGCTGAATGCAGGTACGGTTGTAGAGCTCTGGTTGCCGAGGGCACGCACCGCTCCCGCCGTTGTGCTTCGTCCGGAATGCTCCGCGCCTTCAAGACCGGTGATCAGCCCATGCACCGTGCTCATTGTTGATGACGATGCACTCGTGATGACGGGAACTGCTGCGATGCTGTCGGACTTGGGTCATACGCCGGTCGAAGCGCATTCCGGTGCCGAGGCGCTTGATCTGCTCAACTCCGGTGTAAAGGTAGATGTGGTGCTCACCGACCACGCAATGCCAAGCATGACGGGATTGCAGCTTGCCGGATGCATTCAAGAGCGATTCCCCGGTTTACCCATCATTTTGGCAACCGGTTATGCAGAACTTCCCATCGATCCGGCGACGCTGGGGATCGCGAGACTGGCCAAACCGTGCACCCAGCATGAAATCGCGGCTGCCATTCATGCAGCAGTGCTGCCGCCTACACCGCAGGATCAAGTGGCATTATCCGAAGCTGCATCTTAAGCTTAACGTATGAAGATTTGCGTTTACGGTGCCGGCGCGATCGGCGGGTACCTCGCGGTAGAACTTGCGCTGTCCGGTCACGACGTGTGCGTGGTGGCTCGCGGTGCCCACCTTGAGGCAATTCGACAACACGGACTGAGGCTGCACGTTCAAGGCCGCGAGAAAGTGGCCAAGGTCTTAGCCGATTCAGATCCTCGAGCTTTGGGTCCTCAGGACATGGTCATCTGCGCATTGAAGGCACATCAAGCATTCGATGTCGCTGAGTCCTTCGCCCCCCTGCTAAAGTCTGACACCCCGGTCGTTACCGCGATGAACGGCATTCCTTGGTGGTACTTCTATAAAACCGGCGGCCCTTTCGATGGCCGGTACTTGCAAACAGTGGATCCCGGCGGACGACAATGGATGAGCATTGGACCGCAGCGCGCCATCGGCTGCGTAGTGGAACCGGCCTGCGAGGTGATTGCCCCGGGTGTCATCGCGCATCACCAGTTTAATCGCTTCATCATCGGCGAGCCCGATGGTAGCCGGTCGCATCGCGTACAGCAGCTGAACGAAGTGCTCACCGCTGCGGGGTTCGATGCGCCGATTCGAGACAATATCCGCTGGAACATTTGGCTCAAGCTTTGGGGCAACGTGTGCTTCAATCCAATCGCAGCGCTGACCGGTGCCACCCTTGGCCGCATGATCGGCAATCCGGATCTAAGGGCGCTGTGCAAGACCATGATGCTCGAGACCCAGTCGGTCAACGAAGCGCTCGGGGTGCACATCCCAACCGAGATGATGGATCGCAGGCTCGAGGCGGCCGCAACGGCGACCGATCATAAAATGTCGATGCTGCAGGATCTGGAGCGTGGGCGTAGTCTTGAAATTGATGCCCTGGTCGGCGCGGTGCAGGAACTCGGCCGCCTCACCTCGGTAAAAACTCCCATGGTCGACGCGCTTCTCGCCCTGATCAGGGAGCGCGCGGCTGGTTTAACAGGGTAGGGTAGTATTCGAGCCATGAAAACAGCTTACATCACGCACGCCGACTGCTTGCGCCACGAGATGGGGGCGGGACATCCTGAATGCCCGGATCGATTGAACGCCGTCAACGAGGAAATGCGCGCTTCCGGATTGCTCGATGAATTACGCTGTCTCGAAGCGCCGCTGGCCCAGCCTAATGATTTAAAACGGGTGCATCGGGCCGCATACGTGGACTCGATATTCGAGAACGCACCGAGCGAAGGTTATATACAGCTGGACCCGGATACGGCGATGAATCAATACAGTCTTGCCGCGGCACAGCGCGCGGCCGGCGCTGGATTGCTCGCCGTCGATGAGATCATGGCGGGCCGATCGGCAAATGCGTTTTGTGCGGTTCGCCCCTGCGGCCATCACGCAACCCAGGTGCGGTCCATGGGCTTTTGCATCTTCAACAACATCGGCGTTGCCGCCGCCTATGCGCTGGAAAAGAAGGGACTAGAGCGCGTCGCCGTGATTGATTTCGATGTGCACCACGGCAACGGTACGGAAGATATGTTCAGCCCCACCCACTGGCACAAGCGCGTGCTGATGGCGAGCTTTTTTCAGCATCCCTTTTATCCGTACAGCGGGACGTCGAGTCCCGCACCCAACATGATCAATGTGCCTTTGGCCGCCGGCAGCGGCGGCGCTGCTGCTAAAAAAGCGGTGGAAACACAGTGGTTGCCCGCGCTCGAGGACTTCAAGCCGCAGATGATTTTTATTTCCGCCGGTTTTGACGCCCACAAGGAGGATTTGCTGGGAGGCATGGCCCTAGTCGAAGCGGACTACGCGTGGCTGACCCGCGCGATGATGCAGGTGGCTGCCAGTCATTCCCAAGGACGCATCGTCTCCATGCTCGAAGGCGGGTATCACTTGTCCGCGTTGGGCCGCAGCGCCGTGGCTCACGTGAGGACGCTGTCGGAAGCTGAAGCATAAATCAGCTGTAGAGCCGGCCCACGCTTTCGGCGACGCACACCGGCTTGGCTTGGCCTTCGCGCTCGACGGTCACTTCGGTAACGGTTTGGACTCCGCCTTCGATGGGCTCGAATGAAAGCAGCTTGAAATGCGCGCGCAGGCGGCTGTTGACAGGCACCGGCGAGGGAAAGCGCACTCGATTGAGCCCGTAATTGACCGACATGCGCGCGCCCTCGACCTTGTGCGAGCTGCGAATGAAAAACGGCAGCAAGCTCAAGGTCAAAAAGCCGTGAGCCACGGTGCTTCCGAACATACCGGCAGCCGCGCGCTCAGGATCGACGTGGATCCACTGATCATCGCCGGTGACCTTCGCGAACTGGTCGATGCGACCCTGATCGACTGTGAGCCAATCGCTGGTGCCAATTTCGGTGCCCACCAGCGCCTTAAGCTCGGCTAGATTTTGATATGTTTTCACCCTACCTCGCTGCGTCTATGATCGCACAAGGCGCATTTGACGTAACCCTCAAGTATGTTGGTGCGCAGTAAGGGCGGTGCTATGCTGCTGATAAGCTGAGCACGACAGTTCTTCGGGGCAGGCGCTCGACGGCGGCACGCGACGTCGGAGCCTTGAGGCGGGGTACTTGAAAGACACGAAACAAGCTTTTTCGCCGCGGCGCGCACGCCCGTCGAACACCCTCAGGCTCAAGTTCGGCGCATCGCTTGTTGCGGGAGCTCTGGCGGCCTGGCCGGGTATGACGCCGGCCACTGCCCCCGAAGTGTCACCACCGTCGACTCCTGTGGTTGATCCCATCGATGAGCTGGCTGAAGTCATGGTGGAGGCACGCGAGCCGCGCTATGTCTCGCCAACACGTCGCGATCAAATCGGACGCATATGGGCCCCAGTGTTGATCAATGGACGCGGCCCTTTCCGGTTGGTTCTCGATACGGGCGCGAGCCATAGCGCCATTACGGCTCTCGTAGCCTTGGCGCTCGGCATTCCGACGGATCGTTCACCACCGGTGATTCTGCGAGGCGTCACGGGGTTTGCCACGGTCCCAACGATCCGCGTCGATACCTTGAGCGTGGGAGACGTGGCGGTGGACCAGACGATTCTGCCCATCGTGCCGGACGCCCTGGGTGGCGCCGAAGGAGTCTTAGGCTCCGAGGGTCTGGTGGGCAAGCGCATTTTTATCGATTTTCGCCATGATAAAATCGATATTGCCTATTCGAAAAACCAGCGCTCGAGTCCTGGCTTTATCAGCGTGCCGTTCCATTCTTTGCGCGGCACCTTGGTGGTGGTGGATGCGTTCGTCGGTCAAGTCCGCTGCAAGGCCATCATCGACACCGGCGGCCAAGTTACCATTGCCAATCTTGCCTTGAAGGAAGCCCTGGCGCGCCTAGGTGCACAGCCCAGATCGAAAATCGATTCCATCATCGGGGCGACCAAGGATATTCAGAAGGGAGAATTGATGGACATGCCCGCGATAGGAATGGGCGCCATCACGATTCACGATCCCGGAGTGACATTCGGCGATTTATACATATTCAAGCAGTGGAGGCTGACGAATGAGCCTGCAATTTTGATTGGTATGGACACATTGGGCCTGCTTGACACTCTCATCATCGACTATCGTCGGCATGAGCTCCAACTTCGTATGCTAAACGCGGGGTAGCCTTTTCAAGGCGCGCATGGTGAATAAACCGATCATCGGGGTAGCGGCCGCGATTTTTGTGGTTGCGATAGGGGGGGTGTACTACCTGAAGCACCGCAATGTCGCCACCCCCAGCGTACCGGCCCCCAGCACAAGCACTGCGCCCGGCCCAAGCGAGCCAGGTATCGCGCATCCCTTGCCCGAGGCGGGTAATTCAGGCACCGGCGCGCCACTACCCGATCTCGCCGGCAGCGATGTGCCGCTGCGCGATGCGCTTGCGCAGCTGACGGGTGAGGATGCGGTTAAGAGCTACTTGGCGCCTGAGGACTTGATCCGCCGCATGGTGGTGACCATCGATAATTTGCCGCGCCAAAAGGTCGCTGTGGACAAGCGCCCGACGAGCCCGATCGGCGGCTCCTTCGGCGCCAACGGAGATGAATTGCACGCGACTCTCGATAAGCAAAACTTCGACCGTTACAAGCCCATGGTGGCCGTCGTTCACAAGCTTGACATGCAGCAGCTGGCCGCTATCTATATCCGCTTCTACCCGTTGTTTCAGCAGTCCTACCAAAATCTTGGATATCCTACCGGGTATTTCAACGATCGCTTGGTGGCAGTCATTGACGACATGCTGGCGACTCCGGAGCCAAAGGGACCCGTGGAATTGGTACGCCCCAATGTCATGTACACTTTTGCAGACCCCGCGCTGGAGGCACGCTCCGCCGGGCAAAAGCTGCTGATCCGCATGGGGCCGGAAAATGAGGAGACGATTAAGGCTAAGCTGAGGGAACTCCGGGCGGCCATCGCCACAGGATCGCTCAAGCGCCCGTAGTGCTTAACCGGTATCCGGTTTCGGCTTGCCACGAACAATTTTTAGAAAAGCAGGGGAAAAAAATGGCGACCACGTCCGCAGATGCAGGATTACCGGCAACGGCTGCGAAGCAGAATACCTGGCTGGTAATCGGGGCATCGTCCTTGGGCACGGTCTTCGAGTGGTATGACTTTTACTTGTACGGACTACTTGCCAGCGTCATCAGCTCGCAATTTTTTTCCGGCGTGAACGAGCTGACGGGATTCATCTTTGCGCTGGCCGCATTCGCCGCTGGTTTCGCCGTGCGGCCCTTCGGTGCGCTGGTGTTCGGGCGGCTCGGCGATCTGGTGGGGAGAAAGCATACCTTCCTGATCACCATGGGAATCATGGGCGGCTCAACCTTTGCCGTGGGATTGCTGCCTAATTACGCCACCGCCGGCGTGCTCGCTCCCGTTCTGCTGCTGGCGCTGCGCTTGCTGCAGGGATTGGCTCTGGGCGGCGAGTATGGCGGAGCAGCTACTTACGTAGCGGAAAACTCGCCACAGGGAAAGCGCGGACTCTATACCAGTTTTATTCAAACTACGGCAACGCTGGGTTTGTTCGGCGCTTTGATCGTCGTGATCGTCACGCGCACCAGTCTGGGGGAGGACGTCTTTAAAGCCTGGGGATGGCGCATCCCATTTTTAATCTCGGTTATTCTGCTCGGCATTTCTCTGTGGATCCGCATGCAGCTTTCAGAGAGCCCGGTGTTCGTGAAGATGAAGAGCTTGGGTACCACCTCCAAGGCGCCGTTGGCCGAAGCGTTCGGCCGCTGGCCGAATTTAAAGATTGTGATCATCAGCCTGCTGGGAGCGGTGATGGGCCAAGCGGTGGTGTGGTACACGGGTCAGTTCTACGCGCTCTTCTTCCTCGAGCGCACGCTGAGAGTCGATGGCGCCACCACCAACATTCTGACGGCGATTGCGCTGGTGCTCGCCACGCCGGGCTTCATTTTTTTCGGCTGGCTGTCCGATAAAATCGGTAGAAAAAAAATCATCATGGTCGGTTGCCTGCTGGCCGTGCTGACTTATTTCCCCCTGTTCGGGGCATTGACCCGCTATGCCAATCCGGCCTTGTACGCCGCGCAATCGGCCACTCCCGTGACCGTGATTGCGGATCCGAAGGAATGTTCTTTTCAGTTCGATCCCATCGGAAAGAACGCCTTCGACTCCACTTCTTGCGACATTGCCAAAAGCTTTCTCGCCAAGTCCAGCGTGTCCTATCAACGCGAAGATGCACCGGCCGGCAGCGTGGCCAAGATCCGCAGCGGTACCAATCTCTTTACCGCACCCGACCCCAAGGTGGTGACGGGCAGCGATCGCAAGACGGCCATTGCGGCCTTCCAGAAGCAGGTCAAGAACGCGCTAACGGCTGCTGGTTATCCTGATAAGGCGGATCCCGCGGCCATCAACAAGCCGATGGTGGTCTTGATACTGTTCATCTTGGTGCTGTACGTCACCATGGTGTACGGCCCCATTGCGGCGCTGCTGGTGGAACTGTTTCCGGCCCGAATTCGGTACAGCGCCATGTCCCTGCCTTATCACATCGGCAATGGCTGGTTCGGCGGGTTCCTTCCGACCACGGCTTTCGCCATCGTTGCGGCCACCGGCAACATCTATAACGGCCTTTGGTATCCCGTTGTGGTCGCGGGCATCACTTTGGTACTCGGTCTCTTGTTCTTGCCTGAAACCTTCAAGCGGACAATCGACGATTAACCTCAGCGTTACAATCCCTTCACGGAAGTAGCCGCTCTCCGAAATGTGACGTTATGCGTGATACGAACCGCGTGCCTGAAGGTACGCTGTGACATAACCACGAAAATGGCGGGTAATCATGGATAGCATCGAAAAGCATTCCAATTCAAGGCTTCCCATCGCCGGTGTGGCGCTGCTCCTGAGCGCTGCAACCCTGTTGGGTGGCTGTGTCGTGCGAGTGGCAAGCCCGCCGCCGCCCCCGCCGCCGCGCGTCTATGTACGGCCGCCGCCGCCCCCACCGCCTGCCTACGTCGAGCCGGCCGTGGATGTGGAGGTCCAGGCCAATGAGGCACCCCCTCCCTTGCCTGACTATGACCAGCCGCCCTGCCCGGAAGAAGGTTATATGTGGACGCCGGGCTACTGGGCCTGGGGCGGAGGGGGGTATTACTGGGTTCCCGGAACCTGGGTGCAGCCTCCCCGGGTCGGTGTGCTCTGGACCCCGGGATATTGGGGCTTTGCAGGGGGGGTTTACGCCTTTCACGTCGGCTACTGGGGCCCGCATATCGGGTACTACGGCGGTGTGAATTACGGCTTCGGCTACGTGGGAGTCGGATTTGCCGGCGGGCGATGGGTCGGCAATTCGTTTGCCTACAATCGTTCAGTGAATAACGTGAACGTCACCGTCATCCACAATACCTACAATGAAACTGTCGTGAACAACGTCAGCGTCACCAAGGTGAGCTACAACGGTGGCCCTGGCGGTACCTCCGCCGCAGCGACGGCTCAGGAAAGGGCGGCTGCTGCCGAACCGCACGTGCCTCCAACTGCGATGCAGCATCAACACGTACAGGAAGCGGCTAGGAATCCGGCGCTGGCCGCAAGAGCCAACGGCGGCCATCCTGCCATCGCGGCAACGCCCAGGCCTGCGGCGTTCAACGCTCCGGGGGTGGTAGGCGCTCACGGCGCCGCTGCGACGCCGGTCGCGGCACGCACGCCGGGACAGCCGTGGCAGCCGAACGGGGCACAGCGCCCGGCGGGACAACCCAATGGGGCGCAGCGGCCGCCTGGCCAGGGTCAGCAGAACAACCTTGCGCGGACGCCCGGACAGCCGAGCGCCGCTCGCCCGGGACAGCCGGCTCCATCCAGCGTGGCCAAAGCGGCCAAACCCGCATCACCGCCTAAGCCGCAGCATCCTAAGCCAGAGGAAAAAAAGGGTGAGCGCGAGAAGTAGTCCGTCTTAAGTGGGGCCGCGCACCACCGGTACCTCGACGAAGCTCTCCGCGGAGCCGCCGTCGAAAATTTTAATGGTCGCTTTTCGGTAATCGGCGGGTTTGGCGTAAAAAATATTTTCCACATAGGTTTGCGGGTTTCGGTCGTAAAGGGGAAACCAGCTCGATTGCACCTGCACCATGATGCGATGCCCCGGCAGAAACACATGGTTGGTGGTGGGCAACGCAAAGCGGAAAACCTGGGCGCGGTCCGACGGAATCGAGGTTGGGTGGCTGAAGCTATCGCGGTAGCGGCCTCGAAGGATATCGGCTGCCACCATTAATTGATAACCTCCCATCTTAGGTTCTCGACCAAGCTCATCCGGATATACATCGATCAATTTGACCACGAAGTCGCCGTCGCTTCCCGTGGTCGAGGCGATCAGGTTGGCGACAGGCTCGCCGCTGATCTTTAAAGCCTGTGTCAGCGGCGGCGTTGAGAAGCTGAGCACGTCGGTGCGCGAGGCCACATCCCGTTGATCGCTGACCAGCCAGGTTTGCCATCGAATCTCGCCTTCTTCTCCGGCAATATGGATGGGCCGCGCAATATACGGCACCGGTTTGGCGGGATCCGCGACATAAGATTCGAAATCGGCGGCAGCGTGCGGCCGCGCCGATAAGCTTGAATCCGGCCCTGCGCGCAAGCGCAGGTTTCCGCCGCTTTGCAGATAAAGCTTTTCGGTCCGCAAGCTGCATCCGGAATTGCAACCGGTTGGCCATGCGTTCAATTCTTGCCACCGATTCGTGCCCGTTTCGAAGGCCGTCACCGGCGCGATGTGAAGCGGCGGCGCCTCATCCTTCAAATAGTGATCGAAAAAGGGCCGCACCAAATGCTTGCGGAAATATTCCGCGGTATCGCTGCCGAAGCGTATTTGTCCAATGGCGCTGCCATCGAGTCTTTGCTGGTGATGAAACCAAGGCCCGATCACAAGATAAAGATCCGCGAGCCCGGGCTGTTGCGTTTTGAGCGCCTTGTAGAGCGCGATATTGCCGTAAATGTCTTCCTGATCCCAAAGGCTGTGCACCAACATAACCGGCACGGCGAGGCTTTGCTGCGCGAGAATTTTATCCAGCGCCTGGTTCTGCCAGAACTCATCATAGGCAGGATGCTTCATGATCTTTTCGGCGAAGCCCAGTTGTTCCAAGCCGTGCAAGCGCGCCATGTCGCCGGCCGAACCGGCACTGAGCCAAGCGTCGTAGTCGTCGTAATGATCCGTCCACCAGG
>DASWUU010000030.1:0-28326 GCA_036401515.1 Steroidobacteraceae bacterium | reverse complement strand
GCCAAGGCGTGTACTACATGATCGAGATGTGGTGGAAGAAGTTGTTTTTCCCGGGTCGCAAGCATGTGTCGAGCCGACGCATCAGCTATACGTGGGACAGCTTGCTGGTCGCCGGCTTCGGCGCGCTGTGGGTGGGCGGCTTGGTGGTATGGGGTCTTTACAGCGGAAAGTCGGTCTGGTCGCTGCTGATTTTTGGCTTCGTGGTCCCATTCTTCGTCTGGAACTGTCTCATGGGGTTCGTGATTTACGTGCAGCACACGCATCCGCGCGTCGCCTGGTATGAACGGCGCGATGAATGGACCGCAAACGCCGGCTATGCCACCACGACGGTGCATATCAAGCTGATGCGCCCGCTCGATGGCTTGATCCATTACATTCTGGAGCACGGCGCCCACCATGTGAACATGGGAATACCCCTGTATCGTCTCAAAGAAGCGCAGGCGAAACTCGCCGCCACGCTTGACGAAAGATTGAACTCGGAAGTCTTCACCTGGCGCTATTACTGGAACACCGTGCGCCGCTGCAAGCTCTATGATTTCGCGCAGCACGCGTGGACCGACTTCGACGGCCACATCACGTCCGAGCCGCTGGTGCAGGTTCGTTAAACTTGGGTGGGTCAAAACCGAGTTTTGATCCCGGCGAGCGCACCCAAGCTCGGGCTTGAGAATCCCACCGGATTCTCAAAGCGCCTATCCAGCAAATTGCTGATCCGCACATACACGTTCAGGTGACTGCTCACATCGTAGCCGGCCGCCAAATCAACGGTCGTATACGGAGATGCGTTCAGCCGCTGAATGGAAAAATCTCGATTGCCGTCAACCCATGAGCTCACCGACAACAGCGTCGCATTCAGCGACAGGCGCGCCGTTGGCCGCCAATCGGCATTCAAGGTGCCTTTGTGCTTGGGCCTGCGCAATAGCTCCTCGTGGGAAATCTCGTCGGTCGCTTCCGTGAACGTGTAGTCCATCCGCAGTGTGAGAGCTTGCAGCGGCCGATAGGCGGCGAAACTCTCGATGCCTTGCGTCATCGCGCGGCCCACATTGATGTCGGTGGTAAAGTCAGCACTGTCCGCAATTAAATTCTTGATCTGATTGTGATAGTAGGTGATGCCGAATCTCAAGGAATCGGCGGCCAACGTTTGCTCGAATCCCGCATCCCAGCCCAAGCTGCTCTCCGGCTTTAAATTGGGATTAGCGAAGAAATCGAATGCCGGGAAACTTTGAAATAGCTGATTCAATGTTGGGGCCTTAAAGCCGGTGCCCACGCTCGCCTTGAGTTTCGTTCCGGTCTCCGTGATGAGAAATGCGGGTGCAAAGCGATAAGTGACTTTGCCACCGAAACGGTCATTTTCGTCATAGCGAACACTGAGCGTGTCGAAAAATCGGTCGCCGAACCCCGATTGCAGTTCGGTATAGCCCGAATCGATTTTGGTCCCGGCGGAAATGGGCGCTGTGATCTCGTCGCGCTGATGCTCGGCGCCGAGCACCAGTTTTTCATTGGCTGCCAGCTTGATGTTTCCCTGCCAGTCAAATTTGACGCGCTCGCCGACTGTATCGCTGCGCGGGGCTTCGGGACTGAAGTCGGACGATCGGATGTTGCTGTATGCAGCACCTAGGGTCTCGTCGAGCGCGCCATCAAAGGACAGCAAGTGCGCCGTGGCGCGAGCGTAGGTTTGCAGGGTGTCGTCGACGCTCTGCGATGAATCGGGGAAATCGGCCGGAAAATTGTTGGTATTCTCACCGGTGAGCCGCAGGTGGCTATCGGTATACCGTGCGACCAGCCCGACATCGAAATTCTGCGTCACATCGAATCCCAGTTTCGTCGACGCCGTCAAATTGTCGTAATAATCATCGATGCGCTGCTCGCCCGGCGCCAACAGGTTGAGCGGCGTCACCGGTGTCTCGCCGGAATGGTAATGCTCGAGATTTGCCGCATAGTGAAGCCGGTCCATTGAGCCGCTGATGGAGCCGGTCTGGTTGAAGGTGTCGAACGAGCCGGCGTCGAGCGCTGCATTGACTTGCGCCGGACCTGAACCGCTCTTGGTAATGATATTGATGACGCCGCCGATTGCATCTCCGCCGTAAAGCCCGCTTTGCGGGCCGCGTAGAATCTCGACCTTTTCGATGTCCTGGGTCAGGAAATGCGCGAAGTCGAAGGCGCCGCCCGCGTTGCTCGGATCGCCCACATCGATGCCGTCCACCAACACCTTGGTGTGATTGGAATTCGTGCCGCGCATGAACACCGAGGTTTGGCCTCCGGCGCCACCGGTTTGCACCACATTCAATCCCGGGACCTGTTTAAGCACCTCCGGTAAGGTTTGCAGCTCTCTGACGGCAATCTCATCGGCCGAAACGACGCTGATGCTGCTCGCCACCTGCTCCTCCGGGGTCGGCAGGCGCGTTGCGGTCACCACGATAGTATCAGGCAAGTCCTCGGGAGCAGCATTGACCTGCGGGGCGAACTCGCACAATGCGAGGGTCAGAACAAGGGATCGTAATAAGGATTGACGCACAAGACTCTCCTGGTAAGGGGCCAAGAGCCGGCGCGAGAAAGCGTAAGAATATAACTTTTCAATCGAGGGCTCCGCGGCGACTCCACACTGTCGTCGCGACGGTTTCCCCCGCAGTTATCAGCACACCCCGGCCGGTAACAAGACGACGGCGCGAGGCAGGTTTCCTGGCTTCCGGGTCTTTGCTCTCGTCCTCCTTCCCAAAGCCTTGAAGCTTCAGTGGACTCGTGAACGTTCGCTAGCCGGTTACAGTTGCGGGGGCAGCCGCGGTTCTACACCGCGTTCCGATTTATTCCCTTGCGGGAACCTTGCGCGTGCGCGGATCATACCGTTAATCGCGCAACGGTCAATCCACTATCGCCAATTGTTTTGCGTGATGACGCAAATGGTCGGCCATGAAGGTTTGTATGAAGTAATAGCCGTGATCGTAACCAGGCTGCATGCGCAATTCTAACTGTTGACCGGACTGGGCCGCCGCGTCAGCAAATTTCTCCGGCTTGAGCTCTGCGGCAAGATACTGGTCGGCCGTACCTTGATCGATGAGGATGAGGCCTGGATAGGGCTTCCGCGCCACCAGTTCGGTGGCATCGTAGTGGCGCCAAGTGTCGACATCCGCTCCCAGATAATTCTTGAAAGCCTTTTGACCCCATGGCGACTGCGTCGGGGCAGCGATGGGCGAAAACGCGGACACCGACCGATAGAGGTCTGGATTTCGCAGCGCCAGGGTCAACGCGCCATGACCGCCCATCGAATGGCCGAAAATGCCCGTCGCCCTCGAGCGTGCCGGCAAGTGCGCCGCAACGATCTGCGGCAGCTCGCGCGTCACATAGCTATACATGCGGTAGTTTTGCGACCAAGGCGCTTCCGTGGCATCCACATAGAATCCGGCCGAATACCCAAAGTCCCAGTGATCGGCATCGCCCGGGATGCGGGGTTCGCGCGGACTTGTGTCCGGGGAGATGAGCATGAGTCCTAATTCCGCAGCGTATTTCTGTGCGTGCGACTTGATGCAAAAGGTTTCCTCAGTGCAGGTGAGCCCGGATAGGAAATACAGCACGGGCACTTTGTCCGAGCGCGCTTGGGGCGGAAGGTAAGCCGAGAATTTCATTGGGCCGCGCGTTTCACGCGACTCGTGCCGGTAGAAGCGCTGCACACCGCCGTAGCAGGCATGTTCGGAGATGAGTTGCGGCGCGTTCATGGGAATAGCACCACGCTGCGAATGGACTCGCCCGAATGCATCAGGTCAAAAGCGCGATTGATATCCTTAAGCGGCATCGTATGCGTGATGAGATCATCGATGTTGATCTTGCCGTCCATGTACCAATCGACGATTTTGGGCACATCGGTACGGCCCCGGGCGCCGCCGAAAGCGCTGCCCTTCCAAACTCGGCCGGTGACTAACTGGAATGGACGGGTCGAGATCTCCTTGCCGGCGCCCGCGACACCGATGATGACCGAAACTCCCCAGCCGCGATGACAGCACTCCAGTGCCTGGCGCATCAAGTCCACATTGCCCACGCATTCGAAACTGTAGTCGGCGCCGCCGTCGGTGAGGGCCACCAGGTGGGCCACCAGATCGCCGCCGACGTCGCGCGGATTGACGAAATGCGTCATGCCGAATTTCTCGGCCAGCGCCTTGCGGCCGGGATTCAAATCGACACCGATGATTTTATTCGCACCCACCATGCGTGCGCCCTGCACGACATTGAGACCGATGCCTCCCAAGCCGAATACCACCACATTGGCGCCGGCCTCCACCTTCGCCGTATTGATCACCGCACCAATCCCGGTCGTCACGCCGCACCCGATGTAGCACACCTTGTCGAACGGGGCATCACTGCGGATTTTCGCCACCGCGATTTCCGGCAGTACCGTAAAATTAGAAAAGGTCGAACAGCCCATATAGTGGTGCACCAGTTCCTTGCCGATCGAAAAGCGGCTGGTGCCGTCCGGCATCAACCCCTTGCCTTGGGTTGCGCGGATCGCGGTGCAAAGATTGGTCTTGTGCGACGTGCAGGATTTGCACTGGCGGCATTCCGGCGTGTACAGCGGAATGACGTGGTCGCCTATGCGCACCGAGGTTACGCCCGCCCCCACATCGACCACTATGCCGGCGCCCTCGTGGCCGAGGATGGCGGGAAATAAGCCCTCTGGATCCGCGCCGGAGCGGGTAAACTCGTCGGTGTGACACACCCCGCTGGCCTTGATTTCAACCAACACCTCGCCGGCGCGCGGGCCGTCCAGGTCCACCGTGACGATTTCGAGTGGTTTGCGGGCGGCGGTCGCGACCGCGGCTTGAGTTTTCATGTCGGCATATCCTATTTTTCGCGTAGGCTGAAGGGAGTTACCCTAAAACATCGCGCCCTGAAGTGGAAGCTGTCATGAAGATCGAATTTTCGCCGAATGAAGCGCGCGTCATCGGATGCCTGATCGAAAAGGAGATCACGACCCCGGATCAGTATCCTTTGTCGCTGAACGCGCTTACCAATGCCTGCAATCAGAAAACCAATCGCGATCCCGTGCTCGAGCTCAGCGAGCCCCAGGTTCAGCAGTCGGTCGACTCGCTGATGAAGAAATACATGGTGAGCGACAAATCCGCCGGATACGGCGGGCGGGTCACCAAGTACAAGCACCGCTTCTGCAACACCGAATTCGGCTCTTTGAAGTTTTCCAAGCAAGAACTCGGCATTATTTGCGTGATGCTGTTGCGCGGGCCGCAAACGCCGGGGGAGCTGCGCTCACGCACCAATCGGCTATGCGAATTTGCCGATGCGGAAGAAGTAGAGACAACATTGAAAACCCTGATGACGCGCGAGGACGGTCCATTCATAGCGCGCTTGTCACGCGCGCCGGGTGCGCGCGAGTCACGCTACGCGCATTTATTTTCAGGATCCTTGGAGTCCGCGCCCGAAGAGCTTTTCGAGGAGCCGGGCGCCGCATCGCCCACTGCCAGCTTGAGCCAGCGCGTGAGTGCGCTCGAGGCGCTGGTCGAGGAGCTGCGCGTAGCGCTCCAGGCGCTGCGCCAAGACAACTGCGGCGTCAGCACCAACGCGAAACCCTAATTGGCGGCCGTCGTTTTCGCGATACCGTCCCGCTCCTGAAGCCATTTATCGAACGCATCGATATCCTGGGCACGCATGCCGTTGGCCGCCGTGCGGTGCTGTTGCAGCCAGCCTTGCATGCCGATCAGCAGGTGATCGGCCAGCGGACGCGCGTGGAAAAACAGGTCCATGTACGCGGCCTTGGCCTCCTCGAGGTGATCGATGCCCAAATACGCTTCGCCGCGGTACTCAATCGCCTCCGGCAGATCGGGCTTCAATGCCAGCGCATGATTGTAATCATCGACCGATTCGCGATAGGCGCCAAACCGCAAATGCAAATAGCCGATCTGGGCCCAGGCGTCGTACATGTCGCCTTTGTTGCGCAAAACTTCCGTGAATTGATCCAGGGCCTTGCCATAGGTGTCCTCCAGCTTCGACATTGCCTTGGCTTTCTTGTCCGGGTCAGTGGCTTTGGCCACTGCATCTTCCAGTTCGTGCGCCTTGAGCATGCTCTTGGTGCCTGCGGCATAAGCCTTTGCCGCGGCCTTATCCGGCTTGACCTCAGCAGGCGCGGACGGAATCTCTTGCTGCTGCGAACCTCCTCGGCCGCCGCCTCCGGTGATGGGCGGAATGCCGCCGG
The DNA here is from genome assembly GCA_036401515.1 of Steroidobacteraceae bacterium. Classification (GTDB taxonomy): domain Bacteria; phylum Pseudomonadota; class Gammaproteobacteria; order Steroidobacterales; family Steroidobacteraceae; genus Bog-1198. Next base: position 22,136 of record DASWUU010000030.1, on the reverse strand, counting down.
CCGGATAACCCTGAGCGCCCGCCGGCATTATCCGAAGGTCGGCGATGAACAACGCAAGACAACAGAACAACAAACGGCGCATGTCGCCCCCTTAATCGGCCGGTGACCAATTTATGCAATACTCGGTCATGAACTGCGATTTTAGATTTTTAATCCCCTGCGCGCTGGTTATTTTTTTGTCGCAACCCGCACTGGCCGCTGCGCAAGCCGCCAAACGGCCAAGCATGCCTGAGGTATTGGCCGCTTCCAGCCCCGCCGATTGGCGCCCCTTGGACCCCGAAAACACCTTATATGTGGAATTGCCGACCGGGCGAATAGTCATCGAATTGGCTCCTGCCTTCGCACCCCTGCATGTGACCAATATCAAGACCCTGACGCGGGCCGGCTATTTCGACGGCCTCTCGGTCATTCGCGAGCAAGACAATTATGTCGCCCAATGGGGTGATCCCGATAATCGACATCCGCTTCCCGCCGGCATCGGCAAGGTCAAAGCGGAATTCGATTCGGAGCTGCCGCCGCACATGGCCTTCACACGATTGCCTGACGGCGATGTATATGCCCCTGAAGTGGGCTTCTCCGGGGGCCTACCGGTGGCTCGCTCGAGCGCGCTGCACAAGGTATGGCTCGCGCACTGCTATGGCATGGTGGGCGTGGGACGCGATTTGGACGCCGAAAGCGGCAGTGGTGCCGAGATATACGTGGTGATCGGCCACGCGCCGCGGCATCTCGACCGAAATGTGGCCCTGGTGGGGCGGGTGATCAAGGGTGTTGAATTGCTCTCGAGCTTGCCGCGAGGCAGCGCCGAGATGGGGTTCTACACCAAGAACGAAAAGCCCATGCCCATCCGATCGATCCGCGTGGCAGCCGACGTGCCGGCCGCAGAGCGTTCCAATCTGGAAGTGATCCGTACCGACACGCCGACCTTCGCCGCACTGATCGAATCGCGCCGAAATCGGCCTGAGGATTTTTTCAAGGTACCTGCCGGGCGCATCGATTTGTGCAACGTGCCGATTGCCGTGCGCGAACGGCCGCCCCGCTAGGGGCGCCCCGCTGGCCGCGCGCCCCTAGCTGTTGCGCGACGCGGCCTCGATGCCGATCTGAAGATTGGTCGTGGCGATGCGCACCTCGATGAGAAAGGCGGTCAGCGCCGCCGCCAAGGCCAGCATGGACAATATAAACAAAATGGCGATGAAGGCCGAGAATTCCCAGTGCGCGAAGGCATTGACGAACAGCATGACAACGACCAACGCGATGAACAGCGCCGAGAGCGTAATGAGGGTGATGGCCGCGTTGATGTAACGGGCGCGCCGCGCTAATACCACCAGCGCGGCATGCAAATCTCGGCCGCCCGGCAGATAGTCCGGGCGGCATACGATGGCTTCCATGATGCGGGCCCGGTCGACGATCCGCGCGAGGCGGCTGGTCAATACATTGAGCGTGACGCCGATGGCTGAAATTAAAAATATCGGCGTGAGCGCAACCTGGATCAGATGCGCAACGTCGGTGGCTTGGACGGCGTTCGGGGTCAAACGACGGGTACCTTCATAGTCAATGGACCCGCATCGCGAAATTGCAGAGAGAGGGTGAATTCCGATCCGGGTGCGAGCGGCGCCGCCAATCCAATCAACATGACGTGCAGCCCGCCCGGCATGGCACGCACCGTCGCGCCCGGCGGACAATTCACCGAACTCACCTCGCGCATTTCAACCACCCCATGCTCGATACGACTTTCATGTATCTCAACTTTCCTGGCTATTGGCGTGCTTACGGAAAGTAATCGATCCGCCTTGGCACCCTGGTTGGAAATGGAAAAATACACCACGCCCACGGATACGCCCGGCGGCGTTGGGCGAGCGCGGGCCTCGGTGACGATCAGATATCCGATGCGCGACTCGTCCGTGCCGGCCGCCGCGATGCACCCACACAGCAACGCGGCAATCCAAATGCATTTTTGCGCTTCCGCTACCACTTCACCAGTCCGAACTGCCAAGTAGCCAGAATAACGAACCCGAAAACGATCCGGTACCAGGCAAACACCTTGAAGTTATGGGCGCTGACGTAGCGCAGTAATGCCCGGACGGCAACCATTGCGCTGATGAAAGAGGCTACGGACCCCACGCCGATGACCGCCAGATCATCGGCATTCAAGAGATGCCGCGCCTTGTAGAGCGAGAAAACCGTCGCACCGAAAATGGTGGGAATGGCAAGAAAGAATGAAAATTCAGTGGCGGCCGGACGCGAGAGTCCGCGCAGCAACCCTCCCATGATGGTCGCGCCGGAGCGCGAGGTACCGGGAATGATGGACAGGGTTTGTGCGATGCCGATCCATAGCGCATCCGCAGGTTTGACGGCATCCACATTCTCGATGCGCGCGGCGCGCTTGCGGCTCTCGATCCACAGGATGAGGAGGCCGCCGACGATAAAAGCGGTCGCGACCGGGACCGGCGCGAACAAATACTTCTTGACCGTGCCGATGAATATTACGCCGAGAATGGCTGCCGGCAGGAATGCCAGCACCAGATTCAACGTGAAGCGTTGCGATTTTCGGTCACGCGGCAGCGTCGCGATCACCGTCCACAGCCGCTGCCGATACACCCAGCAAATGGCCAAGATCGCAGCGAACTGAATAACGATCTCGAATATTTCACCCTTCTCGTCATTCCAATTGAGCAGGCTGCCGACGACAATCAAGTGCCCGGTGCTGGACACCGGCAAGAACTCGGTCAGGCCCTCGACCACTCCTAAGATCAAAGCCTTTATCGCAACGATCAAATCCATGTTTCCGCCGTAGGTCGCCCAAAAAAAAAGCCCCGGCCGCCATGAAGCGGTCGGGGCGTTATATCAATAATATTACTTGGTTGTCGAAGCAGCAGTGGATTTCTTGTGCTTCTTGGCGGTGTGCTTGTGGGACTTGGCGGCAGGCGCGCTGCTGCTGCTGTCGCTGGCTGCCGGGGTGGTCGATTGGGGGCTCGCGGCCATGGAGGCGGCAGCGAGGCCCAAGGTCAGCAATGCGGTGGTAACGAGGGTCGCAGACTTCTTCATGAGATCTCCAAACGGTGGTTGAGGCTCGAGCGGTGCGAAGAATACGACGGATTGGAGAGTTTCGGCCGAGATGAAGATCATTTCACAATGACTGCGGGCACCTTCTCTACCGAGCGGTTCTTGGTGCGCACATGCCACACCAGGTATGCCACTACGGCCACGTTAGCGAGAAGTATTAAGACCTTTCCGACCGTGGGTCTGAGGAATATTTCCCAAGCTTCCAGCGGGATGAGCGAGGCAGTGATGATGACCGTCAGCCATTCGGCCCAGCGTTTCTGCATCCATAAGCCCACGCCCTCGACCGCGAACACGGCCGCATAGGCGAGTGTCACCATGCGCAGAGCATGAATTCGGGACACGCTCAATCCGCTGAACCACTCCAGCAGTTGCGTGACGATGCGATGCTCTAGACCGTAGGGTCGAGCCTGCGCCCAAGAAAGCAGCTTGGCGGCCAGCGAGGCGTCCCGCAGCCGCAATTCCCCGTAGGCGACCGCCAGCAGCAAAACGACCTTCACGAGCTTATAAAGTGCGATGGTGCGCAGTACCCCAAAGCGCGACTTCGGCGCAGGCGATGGCAGGCCTGTCATGAGGTCCTTACGCCTGACCTGCCGGCGGCTGGAATTCCAGGGTCGCGTCAAGCAGTGCGGGTATGTCAAAAACCGCCCGCTCGTTGTCGATCACCAGAGGCGCGACGCCCGCAGCGGCCACCAGCGCCGCCGGCACCTGGATGCGGTCATGCTCGCGGGTCACGGTCCATGTTTCCAGCCGTTTGTCCTGGAACGCCAGATTGAGCGCACCCCATCGCAGTAGGGCCGCACGCGCCAGCGGCGTATCCCCGCCCCAGTGCCGCCGCGCCAATGTCATAGCAGTGCCGGCCGCGATCTCCCCGTGCGGAAGCGTCATCAGATCCTGAATGTATTTCACCATTTCGTCCGGTGGAACATGCAGGGTCAAATACTGCGCGGCGTCGCTCATCGGGTCATTTTAAGTCGGATTCTCCAAGCTGAACATGGCATTCTCGTCATCATAGGCGAACGCCTCCGCATATCTGCCCCAGCTCACCACCGCTCGCAGGCTCTGTTCCGCGGCCTCCTCCGACATAAAGTCCTCCAATTCGTCTATAAAGCGGCTTTTTCGGGCGGAATGCGAGGCACGCTCGTCCAGAACCCTGCGAACATGGGCCGCTAGCGGCACGTAGGTCAGCAAGTGACGCAAAAATATGCGCTTGCGCTCGTCCACCGCCGCGTGAGCAAACGCCAGACCGTCCTCCGTCAGTTTCAGATCGCCCCCTGCCAACTCGGCGAAACGGAGCATTTGCAGCGTTTCGGCCACCGGGAACAATTCATCGATTTCCATGGTGAGATCTGAGGCGATTTCCGGCAGATCGGCCTTGCCATTGAAGGGAGGCGCGGCGACGGCTTCCATCAAGCCCGCCAGCAGGTTCGAGGAGACATGGGGCAGCACGCTGCCGATCCCCAATCCCGGGAAACTCTCCTTTCGCCCGGCCACGCCGCCTGCCGGGCGGGCCGTCATTTCAACGTAGATGCGCTCCACCAATTCCCGAAAGCTCGGGTCCAAGCGATTGCGGGGCTGAGGCAACGTGACCTTGATCTCGCTCAGAATCCGCCCTGGATTGCTGCCGAACACCAGCACCCGATCGCACATCAACACCGCTTCCTCGATATTGTGCGTGACCAAAATCACGCCTTTGATGGGCATTCGGCCCTCGGCCCATAGGTCCAGAAAGTCGGTTCGCAGGGTCTCCGCGGTGAGCACATCTAGCGCGGAAAACGGCTCGTCCATCAGCAAGACATTGGGATGAACCACCAGCGCCCGGGCGAAGCCGACGCGCTGGCGCATGCCGCCCGACAGCTCGCGTGGATAGGCGGACTCGAATCCGTCCAAGCCGATAAGGTCGATGGCGGCGAGCGAGCGTTTGCGAATTTCCGGACGCGACATCCGCTGCGCCTCGAGGCCCAAGGCGACATTTTCAAACACCGTCAGCCACGGAAACAGAGCGAAGCTCTGGAACACCATGGCAATCCCGGGAGCAGGTCCGTGGATCGGCTTCCCCATGTATCGCAGATTCCCGGCGGAGGGTTCGGCCAAACCTGCAATCAAGCGCAACAAGGTGGATTTGCCGGAACCTGATCGGCCGAGCAGCCCCACGATCTGTCCCTCGCGCAGCTCCAGGTTCATCCCCTCCAGTACCAATAATTCCGCACCGTCAGGTTTTGGAAACGCCTTACGGACCTCGGTGCATTGCAGTAGTGGAGAGTCATTCATGGCAAAACCTTACTAGGTAAGTCGATATTTGCGCTCGGCGTAGTAATACAAGGGACGCCAAAAGAGTCGATTGATGATGACGACGAACAAGCTCATGGTGCCGATTCCGAGCACGATGCGGTGAAAATCCCCCGCAGTGGTCGCCTCGGCGATATACGAGCCTAGGCCGCGCGCCTGCACCTGCGTATCTCCCCAGGTAGCCAGCTCTGCAACGATGGCGGCGTTCCAGGATCCGCCTGATGCAGTAATGGCTCCCGTCACATAGAACGGCAGTATTGCCGGCAGCGCAACCTTGCGCCACCACAACCAGCCGGTAACGCCAAAATTGGCAGCCGCGTAACGCATCTCCGAAGGAATCGAGGAAGCCCCTGCGATTACATTGAACAAAATGTACCACTGCGTTCCCAAGATCATCAGCGGGCTTAGGTAAATGTCCGGATTCAGTTTCCAGCGAACGATTCCGTACACTGCGATCGGGAACAGCAGGTTCGCTGGAAACGCCGCCATGAACTGCGCGACGGGTTGCACGATTTGCGCGGCGCGCGGCCGCATGCCCACCCACACGCCGATCGGCACCCACAAAAGGCTCGCGAGCGCGATCAGGATGAACACCCGCAGCATAGTGAGACTGGCCAGGCCGCACACCTGCAGCGCTTCGCGCCAAGATGTGTTTTGAATGAGCACGACTACGATGTGCCAAAGTCCCGCGACTACTGCGACGACGATCAGCGACACCCAGAGCAGATCGAGTGATCGCTTCGGTTTCGTGTCTTGGGCTTTAAGCGGCTCATCGCGACGCTTTACGGCCCGGCTGGTGAACATGACGATGGAGTGGAACGCCAGACTCGCGGTCTGAATGAGCCGCGAGCGGCGCATCATGGTGAGCGCCCAGGAGTCAGGCACCCGCTCGCCCGGTTCTTGCTCGACGCGGAAGCGGTCCGCCCAGGCGACCAGCGGCCGGAACACCAGCTGGTCGTAAAGCAGAATGACGATGAGCATCGTGACGATCGCCCAGCCGATGGCGACTAGGTTCTTCTCTGCGATTGCCGTGGCAATGTAAGAACCGATGCCGGGCAGCGCCACCGTCGTGTGCCCCACGCTGATTGACTCCGAGGCCACCACGAAAAACCAGCCGCCCGACATGGACATCATCATGTTCCAAATGAGGGCCGGCATTCCGAAGGGAACTTCCAGCTGCCAAAAGCGCATCCACGGCGATAGGCGAAACGATTCGGCCGCTTCGATGAGCTCGGTCGGAATCGTTCGCAGCGACTGGTAGAAGCTGAAGGCCATATTCCACGCTTGACTGGTGAATATGGCAAAGATGGCGGCGAATTCTGCGCCCAGAACGCGTCCGGGGGCGAGTGACATGAAAAAAACCACCGTAATCGAAATGAACCCCAAAATGGGCACCGACTGCAAAATGTCGAGCAGCGGGACCAGCAGCTTGCCGGCGCGTTCGCTTTTGGCGGCCCAGGTCGCGTAGGTAAGCGTGAACACCAGGGACAGGGCAAGCGCCGCGAACATGCGGAATGTGGTGCGCGCGGCGTATTCGGGCAAATAGGCCGGATTCAGCGATATGGGCGTTGTCTCGAGCGCCGTCAGCGGTGCAAACAATCCCCGCGAGGTCTCACCGAGGAACACGATCAGCCCCATGACCACGATGAATGCGAGCACGTCCCATCGAGAGGCTATGTCGCTCAAGAACGCAAACGGCGTGAAGCGTTTCATCGGCGCATTCTCTCAGGACAAGCAACGAAGTAGCTAGTAGGGTAAACAGTTCGGATTGCAGAAAAGCTGCACATCAAGAGTTCGAAGTATGGCCAAAAGTTTCGCGGCAGATTCGCCCACGCTCGTTTCGCCGGTGCAAACGCGCTTCAATTTGTTGGGCGCATTGAGCTTCTCGCACTTCCTCAACGACATGATGCAATCGTTGATCGTAGCGATATACCCGCTGCTAAAAGGTGAGTTCCATCTAAGTTTCGTGCAGATCGGCGTCATCACGCTGACCTACCAAGCCTGCGCCTCTCTGCTGCAACCGTTGATCGGCATTTACACCGACAAACACCCGAAGCCGTATTCGTTGAGCCTCGGCATGTGCTTCACCTTGATTGGCATCGTGACCTTAGCCTTCGCGTCGAATTACGGCAGCGTCCTGGTTGCGGCGGCCATGATCGGCGCGGGATCTGCGATTTTTCACCCCGAATCCTCCCGCATCGCGCGATTGGCTTCGGGCGGCCGTCATGGCCTGGCGCAATCCATTTTTCAGGTGGGCGGCAATGCAGGCAGCGCCATGGGCCCGCTGCTGGCGGCGTGGTTGATCATTCCGCAAGGACAAAGCAGCCTTGCCTGGTTTGCGATCGCCGCGCTCATCGCCATCGCGGTGCTGGCTCGCGTTGGCGCTTGGTACAAACGTCAGCACATCGACCGCCTAAGCGCCGTGCCCCATGCGCCGGCGGCACGCCCGGTTTCCGCAAGCCGCGTGCGTTGGTCCATTTTGGTGCTGGTCTTGCTGATTTTCTCGAAGTACTTCTACGTTGCCAGCATCACGAGCTATTTCAGCTTCTATCTGATCGATAAATTTCATATCTCGGTGCGCTCCGCTCAGCTGCATCTGTTCGTGTTCCTTTTGGCCATGGCGATGGGCACGCTATTGGGCGGGCCCCTGGGCGATCGCATCGGACGCAAGCGCGTGATCTGGGTGTCTATTTTGGGTATTGCGCCGTTCACGCTGGTGTTGCCCTATGTCGACCTGATGTGGGTCGGAATTCTGACCTTCATCATCGGCTTGATCCTGTCCTCCGCCTTCTCGGCGATCGTGGTGTTCGCACAAGAGCTGATGCCCGGGAATGTTGGTGCCGTATCGGGACTGTTTTTCGGATTCGCCTTTGGTATTGGCGGCATCGGGGCGGCGGTGCTCGGGGGTCTGGCGGATCAACATGGAATCCAGTACGTCTACCGGCTCTGTGCGTACCTGCCCCTGCTAGGCATGGTGGCGGCATTTTTGCCTGACATCGAACGTAAAAAGTCATGAGTGCGCAATTCTTCTCTAGTTTTCGGGACTACGGCCTCGTGGTCGTGGCGCTCAACGTCCTGTTGAATCAAATCGGCCTACCGGTCCCGGCCGTGCCTTCGTTGGTGCTCGCCGGCGCTGTCGCCGCCAACGGAGAATTGTCGCTGGGGTGGCTTTTCGTGGCCGCGGTCGCGGCTTGCTTCGTGGCTGATTTCGGCTGGTATTGGGTCGGTGAAAAATACGGCATCCGCGTGTTAAAAACCCTCTGCAAGATTTCCCTGGAACCCGATTCCTGCGTGAGCCAAACGCAGAGTCAGTTTGACCGATGGGGCGTCAATTCCTTGGTCATCTCGAAATTCATTCCGGGGCTGGCGACCATCGCGCCGCCCATGGCGGGTGCCATGCGCATCGGCTGGATACGCTTCCTCGGCTTGAGCACCCTCGGAGCGATGCTGTGGGTCGGCGCTGCACTTGGCGCCGGCATGGTGTTCAAGACGCAAATCGACGAGCTGCTGACTCATTTTGCGCGCGTCGGCGGCACCGCTTTTGCGGCTGCGCTCCTCGTACTGGCGGTTTATGTCGGCTACAAGTGGATCGAGCGCTCTCGGTTCTACAAGATGTTGCGCATGGCCCGCATCAGCGTCGCGGAGCTCTACGATTTGATCCAAAGCGGCACGGAGCCGCTAATCATCGATGTGCGCTCGGCGACCGCGCGAACCCTCGAGCCTCATTGGATACCCGGTGCGCTTCATATTTCGCTATCGGACGTGGATATGCATCTCAAGGATCTGCCCCGGGACCGGGACATCATTCTCTACTGCACCTGTCCGAGCGAAGCTTCTGCCGCGCGCGTCGCCAAGATTCTCATGAAGCGTGGCTTTAAACAGGTTCGGCCTCTGCATGGCGGACTCGAGGCGTGGGTGGCCGCAGGTCATACGGTTGCCACCGCGTCTCCGCCGAAGGACGAAGGGGCGGCGGTATCTTAAGAAAACGCCTGTATGCCCGTCTGGGCTCTGCCGAGAATCAGGGCATGGATATCGTGGGTGCCTTCGTAGGTATTGACGACTTCCAAGTTGACCACATGGCGAATCACGCCGTATTCATCCGAAATCCCGTTACCCCCGAGCATGTCGCGCGCCATGCGCGCAACATCCAAAGCCTTGCCGCAGGAATTTCGCTTCATCATGGAGGTGATTTCCACGGAAGCGGTTCCATCATCCTTCATGCGCCCGAGGCGCAGGCAGCCCTGGAGCCCGAGCGCAATGTCCACCTGCATATCGACGAGCTTTTTTTGAATGAGCTGATTCGCCGCGAGAGGTCGGCCGAACTGCTTGCGGTCAAGGACATATTGGCGAGCGGTATGCCAACAGCTCTCTGCCGCACCCAGCGCGCCCCATGAGATGCCGTAGCGCGCCGAATCGAGGCAGGTGAAGGGGCCCTTGAGTCCGGTAACGCCCGGTAGCAAATTCTCTTCCGGCACGAACACCTCGTCCATCAGAATCTGTCCTGTGGTTGAGGCCCGCAGGCCGACTTTGCCGTGCAGCACGGGCGTCGTCAGCCCTTTCCAGCCTTTTTCGAGAATGAATCCGCGAATCACGTCATCTTCGGTTTTGGCCCACACCACGAACACGTGGGCCATGGGGCTGTTGGTAATCCAAGTTTTGGCTCCCGATAGGCGATACCCCCCCGCCGCCGCACGCGCACGCGTGGTCATGCTGCCAGGATCCGATCCATGATCGGGCTCGGTGAGGCCGAAACAGCCGATCGATTCTCCACGCGCCAGCGCCGGCAGATATTTTTGCTTTTGCGCCTCGGTCCCGAATTTAAAAATGGGCAACATCACGAGCGAGGATTGCACGCTCATCATTGAGCGAAAGCCAGAATCGATGCGCTCGACTTCGCGCGCGATGAGCCCGTAGCTCACGTAGTTCAGGCCGCCGCCGCCATAGGTTTCCGAAATGGTCGCGCCCAATAAACCGACATCGCCCATCTCTTTGAAGATGCCGGGATCGGTATGCTCGCGGCGGAACGCCTCGAGAATGCGGGGCGCGAGCTGGCCCTGCGCATAATCGCGGGCAGCCTCCCGAATCATTTTTTCCTCAGCCGTCAACTGCGTATCCAGCAGCAGCGGATCATCCCAATGGAACTGTTCATGGGCCATGCCTAAAGGATGGCATACAACGCTCTCGGCAGCACGACATCCGCCGATTTGACAAATGGCTGGGCTGTCGGCCTGCTCCTACACCATTCGTCGTTTCCCCACAGGAAGCGAGTGCCGATTTTTACCTACAGCCCCGGCGGGCCGCCGGATTTAACGTGATGGTGTAGCAACCACCAGGAGTTCCTAATGGCTAATACCACGCAGGGTTCCGACAAGAATCAGAATCAGACCGGCAAAAATCCGAATGAGTCCACTCAGCAAAATCAAGGCGGCAAGCCCGGACAGCCCGGTCAGCAGAACCAGGGTCAACGCGGAGGCGGTCAACAATCGGGCGGCGGCAGCGGGGGCACCGGCGGCGACCGGTCCAATGACATGAACCGCAACGACGACATGAACCGCAAGGGGGGTTCCAAGTAGACACGTAACTAATCAGTCGAAAAGGTCTCAGTCGAAAAGGTCGTCACTGGTAAGTACCGACCGACCAGCGGCAATCGTCAGGCGGGCTGCAGCAGAAGTCAGCCCGCCTGATCGGGGAATCAGGTGGAACAAAAAAAATCAAAGCCCAGGATCACCGCGGTGCGCGCGTTGCTCTTCGGCGCTATCGGAATGCTCTTTTATTTTGGGCGTGCCGCATTTATTCCAGTCGCCCTCGCTCTTCTGATTTCTTTGGTGCTCTCGGGCCCTGTCGAGGCATTATATGCTCGGCGTGTGCCGCGAAGCATAGGCGCCGCGCTAATGCTCGCGACCATCCTCGGCATCTTTGCCGGGCTCGGTAATTATCTTTCGGAACCAGCGCAAAAATGGTTTGCCGCCGCGCCCCATACCGTGAGGCTTATCGAAAGGAAAGTCAGACCCTTCGCTCAAGTGATGGCGCGCATTGGGGAGCTGCGCGCCTCGGCCGGCAATATCGGTGCGGCGCCCCCGCCCGGCCAACCGGCCTCCAGCCCCGCACCGGCAGCGGCGGCGGCACCGGCCCCGGCCCCTCAAGAAAGCGCCCCTGCCATGCTTCTCGATGTCACCCGCACGGTAGTCTTGTCGTGCGTGACCATCATTATTCTCACGCTGTTCTTGCTGGCAGGAGGTCCGCCGATGCTCGGGCGAATGACGGCCGCGTTTGCCAGCGACTTGAAGGCTGCCCATATCATCGCTTGCATCGAGAAGGTGCGCAGTGAAGTCGGCCGATTTTATGTGACAACGGCACTGATCAACATTGGGCTCGGCGTTGTAACCGCTATTGCGATGATGCTGTTGGGTATGCCCACGCCCTACTTATGGGGCACCATGGCGGCCGTTCTCAATTTCATTCCTTATGCCGGCGCCACCACCTCGTTGATCGTGTTGACGGTGGTCGCAATCATTTCCTTCGACGGGTTGGGTCACGCCGCCGCGGTGGCTGCAACATATTTGACGATCGCAACCATCGAGGGTCAATTTGTGCAGCCGCTGTTGGTGGGCCGTCGCCTGGAGCTGAATCCCATGCTGGTATTTCTCGCCTTGTGGTTCGGCGGCTTTTTTTGGGGAATCGCAGGCATTATCCTCGCGACCCCCGCCTTGGTTGCGCTCAAGGTGGCCGCGACTCATTTTGCCAACGGCAATCAACTGCTGAATTTCTTGAGTCCTCACAACGATGACAAGGACGACGACGCCCGCGCGGAGCGGGCGGAGCCCGCGCGAGCCGGCCCCTCCCGTCGCTTGAGGCCGGTAAGGTCGCTTAAGGCCGGTAAGACGGTGATCATTGCCCGTAGGGTGTGAAACTACGCGTAGGGTGTGAAACTTATCGCCGTGCTGTCATAGAATGGCGGCCGTGAGCACACCCGTTGCCGAATCTGATGGCTATTTGAGCGGCTTCGGCAGCGAATTCGCCACCGAAGCACTGCCGGGCGCACTGCCGGTGGGCCAAAATTCCCCGCAACGCTGTCCGTACGGCCTGTACGCGGAGCAATTCTCGGGGACGGCATTCACCGCTCCGCGGACGGCCAACCGGCGTTCTTGGTTGTATCGTATTCGTCCTGCCGTCACTCATCAGCCATTCGCGCGATTTGCACACCGGCTTCTCGATGAACGTTCGAATGAAAAGGCATCGTCACCGAACCAGCTGCGCTGGGACCCCTTGGCGATACCCGCACAACCGACCGACTTTGTCGACGGGCTGGTGCCGATGGCGGCCGGCGGAGCCGCCGACGCACTTACCGGTTGTTCGGTCTATTTATTTGTCGCCAACCGCTCGATGCAGCAGCGATTTTTCTACGATGCCGATGGCGAGTTGCTCATCGTGCCGCAGCTTGGCGCGCTGATGTTGGACACGGAGCTCGGACGCATACACGTGCGTCCCCAGGAGATAGCTGTGATTCCGCGCGGTCTGCGCTTTCGCGTCGGCCTTGTTCAGCATGAAGCGAGAGGCTATATCTGCGAAAATCACGGTGCCCCATTTCGATTGCCGGATTTAGGTCCGATTGGATCGAACGGGCTTGCCAATGCACGAGATTTCCTCACGCCGCGGGCGTGGTACGAAGACATCGAACAATCCTGCGAGCTCATTGGCAAGTTCAGCGGCGCTCTATGGAGCGCTAAAATGGATCACTCGGCGTTGGATGTGGTTGCGTGGCACGGCAATAACGCCCCGTACAAATATGATCTGAGGCGTTTCAACGCCATGGGATCCGTCTCCTATGATCATCCCGATCCGTCGATTTTTCTGGTGCTGCATTCGCCAAGCGATACGCCGGGCACGAGCAATATCGATTTTGTGGTTTTTCCGCCGCGCTGGCTGGCCATGCAGAACACCTTTCGGCCGCCGTGGTTTCATCGCAATGTCGCCAATGAATTCATGGGCCTCATCTGCGGCGTATACGATGCCAAGAGCACGGGCTTCTTGCCCGGCGGTTCCTCCTTGCATTCCTGCATGAGCGCTCACGGACCGGATGCGGCCACTTTCGATAAGGCAACGGCCGCAGACACCTCGGTGCCTACTCGCATCGATGACACCATGGCCTTCATGTTCGAATCACGATCGGTATTGCGAGTCGCTGCCAACGCGCTGCAAGGCACGCCGCCGCTGCAAGATGATTACATGAGCCACTGGCAGGGACTCAAGAAACTCTTCGACCCGGCGCGGCCGTGACGCTGATCGCGTCATCGAGCCGCAGGTCCCTAGATCTCAATTTGCCTGGCAATCTCGATCACATTCGCGGGCTCCAGATTAAATCGATCCACCATTTTCACGGAGTTTCGGTAGAGAAACGCAAATAGGCTCAAGCGCCAGCTGCCAAGCCTGGCTTTTTCTCTTTTCGCCACCACCAGATCGCGCGCACCGATGAAAATAGCCTCGTCGAAATTGATAGGCACGTCAAAACCCTGCGTGCGCGACAACGCCTGGCGCAGGTCCGGGATTTCAAGAAAGCCGAAACGCGCAACCACGTGCCACAGTCCTTCCCCAAGCGTATCCACAACTATGCAGTTCGGGCCCTCTATCCGCGGCGTCGTTTCGAACACGACGCTGAGAGCGATTGCGTAGCGCGGCAACACGCCGAGAAAGTGCGCATGATCGATGATGACGCGCGAGACCCGTTGAGTACTACGCGTCAAGAACACTGACGTGCCTTCGACGCGGGGGATAACGCCGTTTTTGAGGTCCGTTAAAAAGCGCTGGGCGATGTCCGGGGCCTGCTTGAATGTTGCTTGTATCGCGGCGGTACCGGCGCGCCATGTGGTCATGAGCACAAACAACAGAGCCCCGAAGGTCAAGGGCAGCCAACCTCCATCGGCGATCTTCATGAGGTTGGCGAGAAAGAAACCGGTATCCACGACGATGAATATCGCGATGACGGGCATTGCGACGCCTCGAGACCATTTCCACAGATCGCGCATCGCGCGGTACAACAGAAACGTCGTGAGCAGCATCGTGGTCGACACCGCCGTGCCATAGGCCCCCGCAAGGCGATCCGATCGCTCGAACGCGATAGTGATGGCGATGGTCGCGACCATCAGCAGCCAATTGACTGAAGGGATGTAGATCTGGCCGTAGACCCGATCCGAGGTTTGGCGGATCGCCACGCCGGGCAACCAACCGAGCTGCATCGCCTGCCGCGTCATCGAAAAGGAGCCCGTGATGATGGCTTGGCTGGCGATAATGGTTGCCAGCGTGGCAAGCACTACCAAAGGATAAATCGACCAGGCCGGTGCAATCTGGAAAAACGGATTGCCCGCCACGATGCCCTTGTCGAGCAAGAACGCGGTCTGGCCCGCATAACTCAAGAGCAGCGACGGTAGGACGATGAAATACCACGAGCGGCGAATGGGCCCTTTGCCGAAATGGCCCATGTCCGCATACAAAGCTTCGGCGCCCGTGATGCATAGAAATACGCCGCCCAGCACCAGGAAGCCCGAAAATCCAGAAGCCAGCATGAAACGCACCGCATAGCGTGGGTCCACAGCGGCGATCATGCCGGGGTGCTTGACAACCGATGCGATCCCGAGCGCGCCGATCACCACAAACCACAGAAGCATGACCGGCCCGAAGGCGCGTCCGATCTTTTCCGTTCCAAATCGCTGCGAAGCGAAGAGGCACAATAAAATCACCACGGCCATGGGCATTACAAAGGGCTTGAGCGTGTCGGTCACGACATTCACGCCCTCCAGCGCGCTCAAGACCGATATGGCGGGCGTGATGGCGCCATCCCCGTAGATCAAAGCCGCGCCCATCAGGCCCATGCCCGTCAAAAGACGCACCCCAGGTGTGAAGCCGTTGGCGCCGATCAAGGACATCAAGGCCAGAATACCGCCCTCCCCACGATTGTCCGCTCGCATCACGAACAGGCAATACTTGATCGACACCGTGATGATAAGGGTCCAGACCACCAGCGAGAACACGCCGAGTGCGATCTGCGGGGTGAATCGACCGCTGGTCGCCTGTACCACTGACTGCAAGGTATAAAGGGGGCTGGTACCGAGATCCCCGAAAACGACACCCAAAGCGCCGAATGACGCCCAGGTGGAACCCCGCCCGGCGTGTGTGCCCAGCGCGGCCGTGTTTGTCTGCGTATCCGCGTTCGTAGGGCGCATCCCACAATCATACTGGACCTTAAGCGGCTGCCGGTTTAATGGCGCGATCCATATGATTGGTGTAGGCGGCGTCCTATTTGATGGGCATCCTATCCGAGGGCAGGAGCTTCGACATGAAGGGCATCAAGACCAACTCGATACTTATCCTGGCGTGCTTGCCATGGGTGATGGCGCTCGTCGCTGACGGAGTTCAAGTCAAAATTAGCAACGAAACCACGCAGGACCTCGTCGTCACCATTTACGATCTGAGCGCGCAGCCGCAGAAAGTCCTGCTGCAAAATTCGCACATCAACGGATTCACATCGGTTCTCGTGAACGCCATTGGCGACGCGACGGGTCGGGCAAACCTGTCCTGGAGCGCCACCAACAGCGACGCCCTCTCACCGAAGTGCGGTCATGGCGAGGTACGCGGACTCGCCAACAATTCAACAACCACTGTTCAGGCCGATTCGACCTGTAGCGCGCCAACGGCCAGCGACTAAGACACTCATCAGGCTTAGCAGAGTTGCAAAATCGGTAACGCCGCCCCCGCCGGAGCTACTCGCCGCAACCGCCGCTTTGACACTCAAGGTGACCGAGCTCGCCGCGGAAGAGCCGGCGGCATTCGTGCATATCAACGTGTAGGTATCCGTCCCCACGGCGCTCGGCGCGACGGTTTGCGTGCCCGTGCTGGCGAGGGCTCCGGACCAGCTTCCTGAGGCCGTGCAGCCGGTCGTGTTGGCCGAGGACCAGTTAATCGTGGTCGAACTGCCGGCGGTGATTGAACTCGAGGTCAGCGAAAGCGTGGGCGCCGCGGGAATAGTCGCCGGGATTTTGCTTGCGGCCACATCCGCCTGGACGAATCCATATCCGGCCGCATAATTGGGCGCTCCGGCAGTGGGCACGGTGCCGATCGGAATCGCACTTTGCTGTAACACAGAAAAAATTTGCGTGGGAGTCAAGGAAGGATCCGCCTGCAACAGCAGCGCAGCGATGCTCGCCACATGAGGTGCCGCGGCAGAAGTGCCGAAAAAGTTCGGATAGCTCGGATTGTTCTGACAGCCCGCGACCGTGCTGGCGTCCTTGATGTTCCCGGAGGCCAAGGTAAAGCCAAGAAAGGTATCATTGCCCCCATCCGGGCCCACGAAGTCCGGCTTCTGGCGAGGAAGCGGCGTCGCGAGCCGGGTTCCGTTCACATCGAACAAAAGCGGATCCCCGCCCGCTGAAGAAAAGCTCTCCACAAAAGGCGCCGCAACCCCGCACGACGGCGTATTCGCAAAAAATACAGCACCCACCGCGGCAGCGCCGGCTGCTGCCGGATGGCCCTGCAACGTGCCGCTTTTGGTCGCGAATTGATTGATGGTGCTGCCTGCCCCGTCATCTTCCACCACGACCTTGATGCGCCCCGGCACGACGCCATTGGCGAGCCCGACCACGATGTTGAGTGTTTCCGCCTGGCTATTGCCGGCAGCATTCGCTGGGTTGTAGACGAGCATGATCTGCACCGGATCGGCGCCGACCGCGTTGGCGCCCGTGCACGCAGACGAGCCCAACGCTCCGCTCGGGGTCAGATTGTTGATGATGTCACTGCCGGTGGCCCCCTCGATGCAAAGATCGATCTGACTCGTGGCGCCGCCGCTGGTGGGCGCGCCGGTCACGTACGGCTGATCCCAGCCAGCCACGATGGCGACGAATTCGCCGGGAATCAACGGGGGAATAGTGACCGGCAGCGCGGTGGCAGTGGTTGCGCCCGTGGTATCGAAATTGAGCAAGTGCTCGCCCGCGTTCTGAGCCGTGCCCACGGTAGCAAAGGTCGGCGCGTTGTTGTCGTACCCCAAGGTACCGTTATTGCCGGCCGCCGAGAAATACGCGACGCCGCTGGCGGCTACGGTGTTGATGGCCTGGGCCAGAATGCCATCCTGGAAAAATGGTTCGTCGAAATAGCCCACATCATCGACGATGACGGTGGCGCCGGCGCTCGCGAGCTTGCCGATGCCGGTGGCGAAATCCGCCTCGCTGTTCTCTGCCGTGTAAAAAGCGAGGCTCGCGCCGGGCGCAACATCGTGAACGATCTGCATCATGGCCCGGCCTTCATCGCCGAAGGGCAGTTGAATCGGTGCGCCGTAGTTCACGCAGCTCGCCTCTGCCAGCACATTGACCGATGTGGGCAAATCGCCGGTGGCCATATCATTTGCCGCCGTCGCGGTAAACCCGTTGTTGGCGTAGCCCGCGTTGCCCCCTGCGGGCACGCCGTTGGCGGCGTAGACGGCGTAACAATCGTAGCTGTCGGAAAGAATTCCCACGGTGATACCGGCACCCGTGAGCGCATCCTTCGTGCGTACGATTTCGCTGTTTTGCGCGAAATCACCTTGCGAGGTCACGGCGCCGGTGCGTGCTCGCAGCAGCGCGGCGCGAATGGCATGCAAGGCCCCCAATGCCGTTGCGGCATCCAATTGGTCGACAGGCAACCAGCCGCCGACATCGTTGGAATACTGCGATGCTCGTTGCAGACCCAAGCCGATGAGCGCCGTTTTTAACTCCTGCGGATCGCCCCGAGTTGTGGCATCGATCAATACCAGTGGAGTGGAGCTGTCCGGGAGCTGGATGAACCTTGCCGCCGGATTGAGAGAATGCAAGTCCTCGAGCGCATGACCGGCCCGCAAGCTGTTCGCGTGTCGCGATATCTCCGCGAGCGAGGCATCGAACTTCGAGGCGGTGACGCTTTGGCGCTGTTGCAGGCTGCGGCTGCCCGACACATGCAAGGGGGAAGTACCGGGTTCATTGGGAATCAGGTGCAGCGGCTGGGAGGGACCCACGGCAGACACTGCGGAAATTCCCGTCATTATGCCCATGAATCCGATTGCGAAGAAACGTGAAGACATCCCGAGGTCTCCCTGTAGTTGTTGCTACGTGCGCACGGTCAGACAAAGCTACCGTCAAATAGTTTTTAGCATGACGGCATCTTTGTATCACGTGTCGTGAGATTGCAACGCGCACCCGGCGATTTTCAGCCGTCCAGATTGGAATTGGGCCCGGGCCCGATATGCAGCTCCGCTCGGTCCAGTTCGTTCTCGAGAATATGATAGGCATCATCCTGAACGCGGCCGTGGCGCCGCCAATCCGCCAACAGCCGTCGCTCGGCACCTATCGCCTGCTTTCGCAGTCCGTCATACGCGGTGTTGGGCTGAGATCGATCGGCACTGCCGGCGCGCACGGCGCCGTATTCGGCGCGTACGGCGGCAGCACTTTCGCCGGTGTCGTGCGCGAGCGCCGCCATTGCCGCATCCAGCATGGCATTACGGGTCGCGCGCACATCGTCATCGAGCGAAGAGTCAGGTGCGATATTCAATAGCGCGATGAGCGGGCGGATGGTGAACCCCTGCAGAACTAACGTGCCGAGCACCACGGTGAAGGCGCTCAGCACGATGATGTCGCGGCCCGGAAACTGCTGCGGCAGCGCCAGCGCGGTGGCCAGCGTGACCAAGCCTCGCATGCCGCACCACGAGACCAAAATTCCGATCCGCACCGTCGGAGGTTTCGTATGCAAATGCGGTTCAAAGAAGCGTCGAAACCATCGCAGCACCACGCCGTAAAGCATGATGTAGGCAAAGCGCACGCCGATCACAATGCCGAGCACGATGAGCGCCAACACTAGAGCATGCGTCAACGCCTCGCTCTGCAACTGCGCCAAAATGTCGCGCGCCTGCAGACCCATGAGCAAAAACGCGAGCACGTTGAGCACGAATACCATGGTCGCCCAAACCGCATAGGAATTAACCCGATCACCGGCACTGGTTCGCGACGGCATGTAGCGCGCGATCACGGCAGCCAACGCGACGATTGCAACAATAGGCGAAAGTTGCAGCCGCTCTGCGGCGATCCAAGTTCCGTAAGTAATGAGGAATTGAACGATGACGAGCGACAAGGTGCCAGCTACTTTGGCAAATATTCGCATGCCCAAGTGCGCCGACAGCACCCCCAGTACGGCACCGCCGGGCACAGCAATGAGCAGCCGCGGCGCCAAGGCGTGCCATGCCCCAGCGGGGGCCGCCGCAGCGGTCAGCGCCAGCCCGAATACCAGCAATGCGACTGCATCGTTCAACAAACTCTCGCCTTGCAACACGGCCATCGTGCGCCGCGGCAGCTTGAATTCGTTTAAGACCGCTGCGGCCGCGGCGGCATCCGGCGGCGCCACAATGGCCCCCAGCGCAATGGCAGCCGCCCAAGGCAATCCAGCAAGCGCGGCGCCCGCCCACGCTACCGCCGCCGTGGTCAACAACACGAGGATGACGGCAAGGGAAACCAGCGGCACCCAGTTGCGCAACATCTCGCGCGGCGGCATATCGAAAGCCGTATCGAGAACGGCCGGCGCGACGAATAACGCCAGAGCAAGCTCCGGTTGAATACGGACGTGGGGGGCGAAAGGCAGAATCGCCACGCACCCGCCCGCCAAGGCCAGCAACGAAGGGTACGGAACTCGCAGGCGGCGGGCGACTTGAAGGAAGACCACCGCGATGGTCAGCAATACCAGAGTAATCTCAAATAGCTGCATGAAGGCGAAGATTGTACCGGGACGCGGTATATTTCAATCTGGTCGGCAGCAATTGAAGGATGCGGTATGCGAGGGATGGCGGTAGGAGTTTGGTGCGTCCTAGGCCTCGCAACGGCCGCGTACGGCGCGGCGGCGCCCGGCGCGGCGGCGCCCGGCGCGGCGTCGCCCGGCGCGGCGTCGCCCGGCGCGGATGTGAGTGCGGGCAAGACGCTGTTTCAACAGCGCTGCAGCGTCTGTCACACCGCCGAGGCGGGCGATAACGGCGGCGAGCAGGGTCCCTCGCTCGCCGGGGTTTTGGGCAGAAGCGCGGCGAGTGCGCCGCAGTTTTCATACAGCCAGGCGCTGCAAGTTTCGAAGCTGGTGTGGGATGCGCGGACCTTGAAGCGTTTTCTCGCCTCCCCGGCAACCGTGGTGCCCGGCACCACGATGCTGCTTGCGGTGCCTGAGGAGCATGAGCGGGACAACCTGATTGCCTACTTTCAAAGCATTTCGAATCGGACGGCGCCCGCCGCCGCACAACTTGAAGTGCCCTTAAGCAGCCAGCAAACGGCCAACTGGCGTTTGGACGCCCCGGGTAAATCACATCGCGTTAGCGTTGCATCCCTCCCGCCGCCCTACGCCACGGCCTCCTCGCGCAATAACTCCTCGGTCGTGGGCAAGCCGGGGAACGCCACATTGGCGTTGCCGCCCGGTTTTCACATCGAACCCTTCGCAACGGGTTTTGCGGGCCCGCGAAAAATGCTGGTCGCGCCCAATGGCGACATCCTCTTGACCGAGATCGCCGGCGGGCGTGTCACCGTGCTTCGCCCGTCGGCGGACGGGCGTCGGGCAGCCGAAACGCAGGTTTATCTGCAGGGGTTGAACCAGCCATTTGGACTGGCTTTCTATCCGAATGCGCAGAGCCCGCAATGGTTGTATGTCGCCGAAACAAATCGCGTGACGCGCTACGCCTATCGGACAGGCGATGTAAAACCGCGCGCAGAGGCCCAGGTGGTAGTAGCGCAATTGCCGGGCGGCGGCCACTCGACACGCGATATCGTGTTTTCGCCGGACGGCAAGCGGCTGTTGGTTTCGGTCGGCTCAGCCTCGAACGTCGCCGAATCCATGTCGAAGAAAACGCCCGCGCAAATCAAGTCTTGGGAAGCTGAGCATGGTCTTGGCGCTGCATGGGATGCGGAGACCAATCGAGCGGCGGTATTGGAATTCGATGCGCTCTCCCTCTCCCCTTCAAACTCCACACTCTACGCCACTGGTATTCGCAACTGTGTGGGTCTCACTGTGCAACCGGCCAACGGCGCGCTGTGGTGTACGACCAACGAGCGCGATGTGCTCGGTGATGATTTGGTCCCTGATTATTCGACCCGGATCGAGCGCGGCACATTTTTTGGCTGGCCGTGGTACTACCTCGGCTCGAACGAGGACCCGCGCCTAAAAGGTGAGCGCCCGGACTTGGGCGCCAAAGTCTCGGTTCCCGATATTCTCTATCAAGCGCATTCGGCTTCGCTCACCATGACATTCTACGAAGCCAACGGCGGTGCATCGGCTTTTCCCGCCGCATTCGTAGGCGATGCGTTCGTCGCTTTTCACGGCTCTTGGAACCGCAGCTTGCGCACCGGCTACAAGCTGGTACGCGTCCATATGAAAAACGGCGAGCCAACGGGAGACTACGAAGACTTTCTCACCGGCTTCGTGATCGACGACACTCATGTCTGGGGACGCCCGGTTGCGACCACGGAACTGAAAGATGGCTCGCTGTTGATGAGCGAGGATGGCAACAATGTCGTCTACCGGATCTTCTATGCACGCTAATTGAGCAATCTTAGAATCGACAGCGAGGGCAACACCATGAAGCTTTTACCTATGTCACTCATCGCGGCAGCAATCTTGTCTTTGAATGCTACGGCCGATGAACCCACGGCAGCGGCACAACCCGTACGCAACATCATGGAGCGTCACGATCAGTCCGGTGTTCCGGGCAAGGAAATCGTCGTCGGCACGGCTACTTTGCCGCCCGGCGCGGGTATCGGCTATCACACTCACCC
>DASWUU010000029.1:0-8274 GCA_036401515.1 Steroidobacteraceae bacterium | reverse complement strand
CGCGCGCTTTTGATAACAGTGCAGTCGACTACCTACTCAAGCCCTTGGATCCGGCGCGGGTTCAAAGAACCGTCGATCGCTTGTTGAAATCTGCCGTGTCTGTTGATATCCAAACCGTCTTGGCGGCGCTGGCGAAGCTTTCGGAGAAAATCGCTGGCGGGGGTACCGTGTCGATCCCGAGGCCTATCCGCTTCGTCGCGAGGGATGGCGGTGAGCATTTAATGGTTGATCTGAAAAACGTGACATCCATAGAATCCGAGGGCAACTACGTTTACTTCAATGCGGGTGAGCGTCGATTTCGGGTCCGCAAACCGATCAATGAGATCGAGCTAGCGCTCACCGGAATGGAATTCATTCGCGTGAGTCGCTCCTTAATTATCAGGGGGGCAGACATCGTCAGTTTTGAACGCAATTTCCGGGGAAGACTCAACGTTACTCTGCGAGGCGGCAAATCCATCACGTGCACCGCAGGATATCGCGAGCACGTCCTACGATATCTCGGCATTTGATTGGCCGGCACGTGCGGCTGCATTCTCGCCGCGCGATAGTTTTTCGGCAGCTCGTCTACTTTACGTTCGAACAAGCTCCTCGAGCCCGCTAACGCAGCAGCTTGAAATTGGCGGGCAGCGCCAGACGGTCCAACAACCGATCCGAGTCGGCGCGGCCGGCCTGCGGATTGGTCGAGCCTTCCTCGGCGTCTTCGTCCTCGTTCTCGTCAATGGGCTTCACCTGGATTGCGCCTCGCTTGCCGACGCTAAGCTGCTTGTTGAGATCGGGCAGATTCTTCGCAGTCAGCGCGTCGAAATCATGATGGATCCGTGCAAATTCCGCTTCGAGAGCGGCGATATTGTCCTGCTGATACGCGCTGGGTTTACCCTCCCAGCTCAAGATCGCGCCGTACAGCTGGTCCGTATGTTCGCGCAGGCGCTCCTCGCCCGTGATCGCGCCGCCCTCGGTCGTAGCGACGATTTGCTTGCGAACGGCCTCGACGTCATCGTCGAAGCGCTTCAGCTTGCCGGCGAGGGGGTCGGTCTGCGGCAAACCTGTCGCTGCGTGCGCAAGGTCGGCGCGCAGGCTGATGAGGCGCGCCATCAGCTTGCTCTCGTTGCCGAACAGTTTCTTGACGCGTATCGCAGCGGCATACTGCGCTTCGCGGTCGCTAAGCGTGAATGTCGCTGCGCGGTCGATGCCCACGGGGAGCAATGACGTATACACCTTGCCATTGTCGGTGATGCGTAGCGTGTAGTTGCCGGGCAGCACCCGCACGCCGCTCGTTCCGGCGAAGGCGAGCTGCGCCGCCGGGGGTACGCGCGGCGGCTTCTCGAGCATGTTCCAAACGACGCGGTTGAGTCCCGGGCGCTTGCTCGCCGGGAGATCTGCGATCACCTTGCCCTTGGCATCGAGAATCTCGAGCCTGAGCTTGCCGTACAAATGCCTCGATCGCTGGTAGTAGCTGATCGCCACGCCGTCGGGCGGATTGTCGCCTACGAAGACCGCGGCGCCCGTGGGATCACCGCCGTTCGCGCGCAGCCTCTGAACCGCCGGGCGCGAGGCGACGATGCTGAATTCCTGACTGAGCAGCTCGTTCGACAAGGCCCGAAGTGGCGTAATGTCATCGACGATCCAGATGCCGCGTCCATGCGTCGCGAGCACGAGATCATTTTCGCGCGGCTGAATTGCAAGGTCGAGCACCGCCACGTTCGGGATCCGTCCGCCCTTGAATTGCGCCCAACGCTCGCCGCCATCGATAGAGATGTACAGGCCAAACTCGGTGCCGAGGAAGAGCAGCTTGGGACTTTGCAAATCCTCCTTGATCACGTGCGCATAGCCACGCACCGTTTTCGGTTGGGCGGGCGTGGCCAGCGGCGTCCAGCTCTTCCCGTAGTCGCGCGTGCGGAACACGTAGGGGCGCATGTCGCCGAAGCTGTGCAGGTCGAACGCGGCATAGGCGGTGGCGGCATCGTAGCGGCTCGCCTCGATCCAACTTACCCAAGCGCCCTGGGGCAAAGCGGGTACGTTGCCAATCACATCGTGCCAATGCTCACCGCCGTCCTGCGTGAGTTGCAGGCGACCATCATCGGTCCCTGCCCAGATGACCTTGCCGTCCTTCGGCGATTCGCTGATGGAGAAAATTGTTTCGTACATTTCGGCAGCTGAATTGTCGATCGTGACGCCGCCGGACTCTTCTTGCTTTTGATGTTCGGGATCGTTCGTCGTGAGATCCGGCGAGATGCGCTCCCAGCTTTGTCCGTGGTCGCGCGAGCGAAACAAGAACTGGCTGCCGATGTAGATCGTGCCGCGCTCGTTCGGCGAGAGTGCGATTGGCGTGTTCCAGTTGAATCGCAGCTTCTTGAACTTGACGAGGTCCGCATCGCCCAGCAGCGGATGGATATCGCGTGTTTCGAAAGTGCGGCGGTTGACGCGGCCGGCGAAACCGCCCTGGCCCTCCGCGTAGACGTAATTCTCGTCAGCGGGATCCTCGAATGCCCAAAAGCCGTCGCTGCCGAACACCGATTGCCATTGCGCATTGGTGACGCCGCCCGGATGGCTGGTGTCGCCTATCCAGGAACCGTTGTCCTGGAGACCCCCGTAGACATGGTAGGGATCGGCGGAGTCGACACTCACGTGATAGAACTGCGAAACGGGCAGATTGCCGGCTTTCCACCACTTTGTACCACCGTTATAGGAATACCACATGCCGCCATCGTCGCCGGCGTACACGGTCTGCGGGTTCGCGGGATTGATCCATACGTCGTGCACGTCGCCGTGCATGCCCTGAAATCCGCCGACGGTGCTGAAGCTCTTGCCGGCATCGTCGCTGACGATCAGGGCGCCGTCGGTCTTAAACAGCCGGTCCGGATTTTTGGGATCCACGGTGAGATTGGCAAAGTAAAACGGTCGCCAGACCATCCATGAACTCTTGTCGCGCTGCTGCCAGGTCGCGCCACCGTCATCGGATACGTAGAGGGCGCTGTCGGTCGACTCGACGAAGGCATAGACGCGGCTCGATTTGCTCGGCGCAACCGCGACCGCAATTCGGCCGAAAGGTTTATGCGCGAATCCTGCATTCGACTTCTCGGTGATCTCTGACCAAGTCTCTCCGCCGTCCGTGGAGCGGAACAGGGCGCTACCCGAGGCAGCGTTCGCGTCCGGGCCGCCCGATCGGAACTTCCAACCGTTGCGGCGGAAATCCCACAATCCCGCGAACACGACCTTCGGATTGGACGGGTCGAGAGATACGCTGGAACAGCCTGTGGAGAGATTCGCACCGGGCAGCACCAGCTTCCAGCTCTTGCCGCCGTCGTTCGTTCTATAGAGTCCGCGCTCGGCGGAATCGCTCCACAGCTTGCCCGCCACGCAGACGAAAACCGTGTTCGGGTCCTTCGGGCTCACCACGATCTTGGCGATGCGCTCGGAATTCGGCAAGCCCATGTTGGCCCAGGTGTTGCCGGCATCCGTGGACTTGTAGACGCCGTCTCCAATCGAAACGCTGTTCCTCGTCCAAGCCTCCCCGGTGCCGACCCAGATCGTGGAGGCATTCGCTGGGTCGAGCGCGATAGCGCCGATCGACTGCACGGGCTCATCGTCGAACACCGGTTTAAAAACCGTTCCGCTGTCTTCGCTCTTCCAAACGCCGCCACTCGCAGCGCCGACGTATACCAGAGTGCGGCCGGAAATATCCTGCGACCCCGCGATCGCCGAAATGCGCCCGCTCATCGCGGCCGAACCAATGTTACGCGCGGCGAGTCCCGACACCGTCGCAGATGAGTAAGGCGCCGGACTGGCCGCCGTGGCTTGCAGTGCGATCAGCAACGAGGCGAAGCCGGTGAGGGTACGATGGGTGAATCTCATGGGATACTCTCAGGTTCCGCTACCCGCAGTCTTGGCTGCGGTAGAGGGCAGGTTGAACAATGAGTTATCCGTCTGAGAGTTGACCTTCGCCGAGTTCACGATGAGCTTTTGCCGATCCGAGGAGCCCTTGCGGCCGGATTCCACCGAGAACGGCACGAATACACCCTGAATCTTCTCATAGTCGCCCAGATCCGTTTCAGTCTCGACGGTCACGCCATGTTCGGTGCGCTGACTGAGCAGCCGGATCTCCAGGTAGTGATCCGGGTCGAGGTAGACGTATTCGATATCGCCATTTTGACGCGTCAGTTTGATCTTGTGCGCCTGCGTCCCATCGACGTCTTCGGTGCCGAGGTATTCGAGCTTATTGCCCTTCTTTTGCCAGTCAACGAGCGAGCCGTCGAAGTCCGCCACGGTCTCGGTCAGGCTCTTGATGTCGTCGGTCGACATGCGTTCCGGATCCTTGCGACCCTGGAACGGGTTGATCTGCCAGCCGATCGTGCCGTTATAGGCTTGGACCTGGGTCAAGCCTTGAATGGTGGCTTCGACCCGGATGTTCGACGGGCGCTCGACGGTTTGCACGAAGCCGAGTTCGAACTGGTCGTCGTTGACGAGCAGTTTGCCGCGAAGCGTCAGCGAATGCATAGCGTGCAGCGCCGCGACGCCGCCCCGGGCCTGGATGTTCTTGGCGACCAGATCGTCAAGCGCGGGCGTCGGCGCCGCCAGAGCGGCGTAGGAGGCGCTGAGCGCGACGATCAACAACAGGGAGCCCGGAGAATTCATTGATTACTGCCTTATGTCGATGCGAGGGTCAATATTATAGTCCGAAACGAGTGTCCACCTTGACGGCCGCGTGGGACAAGCTCGTCTGCATCACTGACCCTGCCGCGCAGTCTCGATCGCGGCGATGTGCGTTGGCTTGGGTCAGTGCCCGGAATGCGAAGAAAATCAATCCTAGCAATAGTTACCTGAGAGAATCGCCCGCCTTTTAAAGCGTGGCTGGCGATCGCGTAGAATCCAAAAAAATGGCGGAGCCCGTGAGGACTCCGCCATTCCTGCTCGAGCATCACTGGCTACGGACCAAGGCCGTCCGCACAGCAATTGCATCGAAGCGTCCATCCGCTGGACCCGGCCGCGCGCGTGGCGTCAGCCTGCGTGCACTCTCTATGGACGTGCGGCCTGCACGAGGTTCTGACTAACGGTGAAACTCGCCACTGACCAACGCGCCCAAAGACGCGACCGAACCAACTTCTATATGTGTCACTTGGATCACCTCCTTCTGTTGCCGTGGGCTTATTGTCGGCGCGTGCCACCCACCGAAACCGCGCGCCCCAAAACGATATCCATAAGAATGCCCTCGATTGCGGCGCCAGTAAAGATTCCAAGGTGTGATGACGGCTACGGGGTCGAACGGACCGATCCTGGCGGTTCAAGCATTAAGGCTCGATACCGTACCTGTCTAGTGGCTCGGTTGATGTGGTTATACTGAGCGCTTCGGCGGGATAATTTGCACGCCCAGTCAGCCGCTGGGGCCGCATTGCTGCGCATTCATCGCAACATCACCCGCGATCGAGCTTGCTGCCTGCTGCGCGCACTCATCGAGGCCGGAATGGATTAAAACTTTGCGGCCGCTGGTCGAGCGGATCTCTGGGTGTAATTGCCACCAATCTTCGCTCGCTAGCTTTCCGCAAGAATACGAATCCGTAATCGTAGGCGCTTTCCGCATCCCACCCCCTCAGCGCCCATTGCCGTAGGACTGCGGACATCTCAGCATCGAAGTCCTGAACCGCTTCTAGCTTGGTGCTTTCAATGACCACCCACTGGAGCGTCCACACGACGATGTATCGAGGGCGACCATCAGAGGCGAACAGATGAGGCACGTATCGGGACACGAACATCATTGTGGCCGCCATTTTCACAAGCCGTCCACCCAGTATTTAGCGACCGCCACTACTGTATATAATGGTCTTCGGATCATCAGGCGGCGAGATGCCAATGCACACCAAAGACGCGCCTCCAATATCAGATGACGCTAGACCAACCAAGCCGCGGGAGGGCTTGATAAGCATCGACGACACAATAGAAGAGATCGGGCGAAATGCACTCGAAAGCGCCCGGCGTTTGGAAGAGGCCGAGAAGCGAAAGCTGAAACTACCTCGCGCCGGATCGGCAGGGATAGCAACGGCATTGACTTGGAACGCAGTGCAGAGAGCCTACTCGCCGGACCCCGCGGAGTATTTCGCGCGCGCTCAGGGGCCCGGACTCCAATGCCCGATCGATATCTTCGAGCAATTGTTTGTCGATCATCACGACGATGCCGAATTCGGCACGCTGGTCGGACCAATCGATTGGGGCGCGGTGGAGTGGACGGAAAAACACCTTTCTGGCGCCGCGCTACGCCGCATCGGCGTTCCGCGCGCATATCAATACGCGGTGGATGAGGCCCGGGGCCGTACCGCGCAGAACGGCTTTCAGGACGAACGCCAAGAGGTGATGAATCATTGGCGGGAGGCCAAGACCTGGATGCGTTCACCCATCCTGTTGGCAGGCGATCTCCTTCAAACGGCGCTGCAATACGAACTCATCGTCGGGACCACCCGGCTCGGGAATCTGCTCGGCGCTTTAGATCGACAGGATGTTCCAGAATCCGCTCAGCACACGGTCTGGCTAGGCCGGCCGTTATAGATGGTCGGGCGTCGGTATCGTACCGCTATTTTGCTCGCGCCCCTGGTCATCCTCGCGATCTTGGCCGGTTCGGCGCGGGCCGCCATCGAATTTGTGGATGTCACAGGCGGGCGGCTAAAAGGAGAGGTGACGAACGGGATTGCGTCCTTCACGGGCGTGCCGTTTGCAGCGCCACCGATTGGATCGCTGCGATGGAAGGCGCCGCAAGCTATGGTTGCGTGGCATGGAACTCGAAATGCAAACACGCTGGCTCCGGCTTGCGCTCAGCCGTGGTATGAATGGATGAGGGTCAGAATCAGCGAGGATTGCTTGTATCTGGACGTGTGGACCGCCGCGGCCACTCGCAAGGAGCGGCGGCCCGTCATGGTCTGGATACATGGCGGCGGTTTGACACAGGGCGGCTCTTGGGAAAGCGTGTCGAACGGGGCAAAACTTGCTCCGGAAGGCGTGGTGTTGGTCTCGATTGCCTATCGTCTAGGGGCGATGGGGTTTCTGGCACATCCTGATCTCACGCGCGAAAGCGGTAAGAGTTCCGGCAACTATGGATTGATGGACGTCGTAGCGGCGTTGAAATGGGTGCAAGCCAACATCGCGCAGTTCGGTGGCGATCCGACTCGGGTCACAATCTTCGGCGGGTCTTCGGGTGGCGTGATTGTTAGTCTGCTCGCGGGCGCGCCCGCTGCAAAGGGTTTATACGCGCGCGCCATCGCACAAGGCGGGGTCGCGTTCTATCCGCTGCCGACTCTCAAAGAGGCAGAGGGCCTTGGTAATGATTTATTAAAATCACTTGGCGTGGTTGACCTCAAATCCGCGCGCGAAATTCCCGCCGCAACGCTGAACGCCGCTCGGGATAAATTCTCCTACAACGACAACGATTTTCGTCATGCGCTCGCCGAGCACGCCCTGGCGATTATCGATGGCGATCTCATTCCACGCGACAACATTTATCTATTCGAGCACGGGCGATTTAACGATACACCCATCCTCGTTGGATACACCTCCAATGAAGTGGGCATTCCGGCTGCGACTTCCGCGGATTGGCTGGCGGCGAAGATCGCACGCCTGCCTTGCAAAGACACTCATGCGGCGATTGCGGCTGCCTATCCGTACACAAGTGACGAAGAGGCCAAGAGCGCAACCCGCCATATTTTTCGTGACCTCGGAGTCGGCTTGTCGACGTGGCAGTGGGCACGATTGCAGACTGCGAAGGGCCGCGATCCGGCCTATATTTATTTCTTTGATGTGCACGGACCTGAGCATCCATACGGCGCCTGGCATGCGGAGGAATATCCCTACGTGTTCGGCAACTTTCCGAAATCGCCAACCGCGAGCCAGGTAGCTACGTCCGCTTTGATTCGTAAGTACTGGGTCAACTTTGCCGCGCGCGGCAATCCCAACGCGCCTGGGTTGCCGTTGTGGAGCGCATTTGATGAGAGGTCTGAAAGCGCAATGGTGTTTGGTGACTCCACAGGATCGCAACGACTCCCGAGCATGCAGGGAATCAAGGCTTGGGACGCACTCAGTCAGTGCGCCGGACCCGAGTCGACCCAAAAATTCCTGTTCCAGGATCTCGACTAAGGCTGAAGCGACGGTATTGCTATCGAGCCCGCGGCCGGCTTGGCCGCGAGAGCGAGGAGACTGGCCTAGAATAGGTGCTCATGAAGATCCCCAGCCTCGTATCCATACATGCCGGTAAGGTGGCACCTTTAGGTCCGGAAGGCGTTCCGAGTGCTTTCGTTA
>DASWUU010000028.1:0-4829 GCA_036401515.1 Steroidobacteraceae bacterium | reverse complement strand
AATTGCGCCTTGAAACTGCCGCCGCCCAGGTTGATCTGCAAGGCCAGCTCGGGCCATGCATCACGCAACTGCTCTGCCAGCTTCAGACCGGGGAGTTCCGCGCGTTCCCCCACCATCACCAAATAGACTTGCGGCCTTGCCTTGGGCAGCTGCAAGTTCTGCTTTTGCAGAAGCATCACGATGCGCTCCTGGCCCATAGCCCAACCAATCCCCGGTGTATCGACGCCGCCCAGCTGCGCTACCAGGCCATCGTAGCGGCCGCCGGCACACACCGTGCTCTGCGAGCCGAGCGCCTCCGTGGTCCATTCAAAGACCGTGCGCGTGTAGTAATCGAGTCCGCGTACCAGATGCAGCTCGACATGATACTCGATGCCGGCGCTGCCCAGCTGCGCGCATAAGGACTCGAAATGCCGGCGTGACTCCTCGTCCAAAGAATCGAGCAGGAGCGGCGCACCGGCGACGATGCGCTGCATGTCCGGGTTTTTGCTGTCCAGAATGCGCAGCGGATTGCCGGTCAATCGCCGCTTGCTGTCCTCGTCCAGGGACGCTTGGTGCGCGCTGAAATAGGCAGTCAGCTTCTCGCGGTAGGTGGCTCGCGAGGCGGGTGTCCCCAGCGAGTTCACCATCAGCTTGACATCCGTCAGGCCCAACCGCCTAAGGAGCCTCGCAGACAGCAGAATCATTTCCGCATCGATGTCGGGTCCTTCGAATCCGAAGGCTTCGGCGTCGATTTGATGAAATTGGCGATAGCGCCCCGCTTGCGGGCGCTCGCGGCGAAACATCGGCCCCATGCACCATACGCGCAGGCGCCCTTCGCGCAGCATGCCGTTCGAAATGACGGCACGCACGATGCCGGCGGTGGCCTCCGGGCGCAGAGTGATGTGATCCTCACCCTGATCGATGAAGCTGAACATTTCCTTCTCGACGATGTCCGTAAAATCGCCGATCGAACGTTTGAATAGTTCGGTTTGCTCAATCACGGGCACCCGGAATTCTTCATAGCCGTAGCCGGCGAATACCTCGCGGGTGACGCTCTCCAAGTGTTGCCAGGCGGCAATTTGCGAGGGCAATACATCATGCACGCCACGCAGGGGCTCGATGATCTTAGGCAAGGGTGAGCTCAGCCGGGCGGGCGCGAAGTTCGCGACGGCGCCGGACGTGTTTGATCGAGGTGCGCAGCGTCGGTGCGCGAGTCGCGCCGCAGCACACCGTCAGCGCCGGCTTCGAATCGAGCGACATCGCCTGCAAAAAATTGCGGACCGATGGCAACGGCGCGGTCATTGATTTCCAGCTGCACGCCGCTGCCGAACCCCAAATACACCCGCAACGGAGCAGCGCCGGCGATTGTCTTGACACTGTTGGCGAGCCCGTTGCCGGCGAAGGTGCGCCGTCCGTTGGCATCATGCACATCCACCCAGGAGTCGGACGAAAAACTCAAGCGCAATCTGGCTCGCCCAGCACCGGGTATTGCACCCGGGGCGGCGGCGGTGCCCGGTATGGCGGCCGTGCTCGATGAGGAACCACCGCTGAGTGCGGCGCCGCTAATTTCCGCTTCCGCAGCCGGATTCGGCGCCGCCGTTTCCGCCGCAGCCGGCGTGTCGCGAGCATCGATCGTCTCCGCGGTCGCTTGCCTGGGTGCCGCCGCAGCTGCCGCCGGCGGCGCGCTCTCGGTCTTGGCACGCTGATGCCAGGGTCTCCACAACAGCACGCCCGCCACTAACACCGCGGCGAACAAGCCGATGAAGATCTGCACCGGCGACCAATTGCCGAAGCTCGATCCCTCCTCGCGCGTGGTCAAGAGCATGCTGGGTCCGGCGGAGGTAATCTCGATTGGGCCCGGCGGACGCGATTCGTATCCAGCCATGATCTCGCCGGTGGGCAAGCCCAGCAACGCAGCGTACTTCTTCAAATGCCCTTTGGCGTATACGGTAGGGCCGATGCGCTTGTAATCGTCCGCCTCGAGCGCATCGATCACCCATCGATCCAAGTGCATTTCATCGGCCGCTTTTTGGGCGCTCAACCCGCGCCGTTCCCGTTCAGCCTTGAGCCTAGGGCCTGGAAGGGTCGCAGCAGCCTCGGTCATCGGTCGATGCCGCTGCGCATGTTTTGCGCCTGCTCGGAGTCCGGAAACTCAGTCTGCACGCGCCGCGCGTACACGGCGGCGGCGACCGCATCGCCCAGCTTGCGCTGTGCCCGAAATCCGAGCCACAGCACCTCCGGCGTGGGCGGATTTACCGCGAGATAGCGCTGCACGATATCGAGGGCCTGCGCCGCATCGCCGCGGTCGAATGCCACGTTGCCCTGTTGCAGCAGCCCCTCGGGCATGTTGGGACGAATCGCGAGCGCGCGCGTAAAATAGCGGTCAGCATCCAAGAGATTGCCTGCGCTGCGCACGCAAACTCCGGCGTTCACGAGCGCCACTTCTGGCGTCTGGTACAAAGGATTGCGGGCCACCTCATTAAATAGTTTTTCGCCCGCCGCGGTTTTGCCCGTGCGGCACAGGAATCCGGCGAACGCGCCGGAAATATTGGGATCGTTCTTGCCCAACCGGGTGGCCGTATCGTACGCGTGTTCCGCCTTGGCCATTTCGTTGACACGTTCGTAGACTAGGCCGGCCGTTTCCTGAACATAGGGGTTCGCGCCATCCTCTTTGAGCGCACGCTCGATGCTTTCGCGTGCCGTCGCGAGCTTGCCCAGCTTCATGTACTCGAGCGCCAGCTGCATATTCGCCTGCGCGGCTTGGGCAGGATCCTTCTTGTAGGTTCGGACCGGCCGCTGGTAGCTAGGCTGGCTGTGGCAAGCACTCAAGGCAGTCGCCGCGATTAATGCCAGCAAGGGTGCGACCCGAAGAAATTTCGAATGCAGTGTCATTGTATTTCCACCTGACTGCGCGGCACCGTCGAGAGTCTCGTCCCGAGCCGTACAAGTGTGCGGTCCGTGACTCTGCCTGCCAACTGACCGCACGCCGCCTCGATGTCATCGCCGCGCGTTCGGCGCGTGGTGGCGATGACGCCGTGCTCATTCAGGATGTCGCGGAACTTCACGATGGTCGCGGCAGAAGAGCGGCGATAGCGCGTCCCCGGGAACACATTGAATGGAATCAGGTTGAGCTTTGCCGGATGACCCCGCATCAGGCCCGCAAGCTGCCGTGCATGCTCCGGTTTGTCGTTAACGCCCTCGAGCATCACGTATTCGAACGTGATGCTGCGGCCGTTTTGCTTATCGATGTAGTGCCAGCACGCGTCGAGCAATTCCGCAATGGGATGTTTCCGATTGATGGGCACGAGTTGGTTGCGCAGCTCATCGTTCGGCGCGTGCAAGGAAACGGCCAACGCGACATTGCACTCTTCGGCCAGTTTGTAAATCTGTGGCACCAATCCCGAGGTGCTCAAGGTGACTCGGCGACGCGATAAGTCGTAGCCTAAATCGTCCAAGAAGATCCGCATGGCGGGCAGCACATTGCGATAGTTGGCAAGCGGTTCGCCCATGCCCATGAATACGATGTTGGTAATGCTGCGGCGGCCTTCATCCTCGCTTTGCGGGCGTGACAGGGCCAACTCGCGCTGCGCGAGCCAGACCTGGCCCACGATTTCCGCCGCGCTTAAGTTGCGGTTGAACCCTTGCTGTGCAGTGGCGCAAAAGGTGCAGTCCATCGCGCATCCCACTTGGCTGGAGATGCACAAGGTACCCCGATCCGGCTCAGGAATGTAGACGGTTTCGATGCCTTGAACCTCATCCATGCGCAGCATCCATTTGCGCGTTCCGTCCTTCGATACTTGTTCGGTCACGATTTGAGGCACGGTGATTTCCGCGATCTCACTTAAGGCAGTGCGAAACTCCTGCTTCAAGTCGGTCATGCTGGAAAAATCAGCCGCGCCGCGCCGGTACATCCACTTCATCAGCTGTCGGGCACGAAACGGCTTCGCGCCGAGACGTGTCGCGACGAACGTCTCGAGCTGCGTGCGGGGAAGACCCAGCAAATTCACGCGTTCGCTCGACACTCAGCTCCCCTTTGCCGCTACGCTAACGCGTACGCGGGCACAGCTCAGTTTCACGGAAGAAATAACCGATCTCGCGCGCCGCCGTATCAGGCGCATCGGACCCGTGGACAATATTCTCATCGATGCTGGTGGCAAGATCCGCACGAATCGTTCCCTTGTCGGCTTTCTTCGGGTCCGTGGCGCCCATGACCTCGCGATTCTTCGCGATCGCATTTTCACCCTCGAGCACCTGTACCATCACCGGGCCGGATGTCATGAAACGGACGAGGTCCTTGAAAAAAGGCCGCTCGCGATGCACGGCGTAAAACCCTTCGGCTTCCGGTTGCGACAGCCGCATCATGCGGGCCGCCACCACTTTTAATCCGGCTTGCTCAAAACGCCGATACACCTCACCGATCAGGTTACGGCCGACGCCGTCTGGCTTGACGATGGATAGGGTTCGCTCGATGGACATTACAACCTCGCTAAATGGACGAAATCAACCCCGGCTCGGGGCTGACAAAGACCGCGAAGTGTACTGGACCGTGGCCGCTCTAGCAATCACGATGATTACCGAAGTGCCTGTATTTGCTTAAGAAAACTGAAGTGCCGGTGCGCGGCGCGCAGTCCTTCAATCGATCAGACGTTGAAACTCTCGCCGCACCCGCATTCGCCCTTGGCTTTCGGGTTTTGAAACTTGAACGCCTCGTTGAGCCCCTGCTTGACGAAATCCACCAGCGTGCCGTCGATCAAGGGCAGGCTTTGAGGATCCACGACCACCTTGACGCCCCGCGCCTCGAACACAGCGTCTTCGGGCTTGATCTCGTCTGCGTAATTGACGACGTAGGC
>DASWUU010000027.1:0-9865 GCA_036401515.1 Steroidobacteraceae bacterium | reverse complement strand
AGTACTAGCATAAATCAAGCTCGCGCCAAGGCGCGCGCCGCCTTTGCGAAAGTCTTACCCTGCGGGCCATACGTGATCGAGGGACCGCCGCGCACAATATCAATGAGCTGGCGAACTTGATGTTGACGTACGTGAATGATGTGGCCGTTGACTTCATTCGCGGTGCGGCAGCCGGCCAGCAGCTCCAGCAGCGTTCGCCAGCGTTGCGCGATGCTCACGGCAATTCCCGCACCCGAGGGGTCGGAACACAGCGTGCGCCTTTCTTCCTCGAGCTTTTCGATCGTGCCGAAAAGTAGAATTTTTTCCGCGGCGTTCTGCTCGACTGCTTGTGGTGAATCGCCAGTGAGCGCTGTCTTCTCTGCAGCCAACGTAGCGGATAGGCAGTGCGCAAGCTCGATTTCGCGATCCAGCAGTTCTTCGAGACGGCGGCGGGAATCGGGATTCATGTCAGGGTCTACTTGAGGCCGCGCTCGAATTGCAGCAACTTGCCGGCGACTCGCGCGGCATTTATTTGATAGGTGCCGGCGTTAACAGCTTGCTTCACGGCAGCCACCTTGTTGGCATTCACCACCGGAGTCTTGGCGACCGCTTCTTCGATTTTCTGCAATGAGCGTGCGGAGTCCGTCAGGGTGACATGATCTGAAGTCTGTGTCGTCGAAACGGCAGAGGCTGAAGCATCGCTTTGCGGCTTGTCAGCTGCAACGCTGCTGCTGCCCGAGCCCTTGGACGGCACGATCGGCTCAGCTGCTGAAAGACCACTGATTTTGTTAGTCACCGAAATCTCCTGGGGGCAAGCGAGCTGCCCATGCAATGTTATCGTCAGGTATTGGGTGATCTTTAGCGACTACCCCAACACCACCCGCTCCATTCTTTTATCGGCTGTGACGTAGATCACTGAAGGGCTATTGCAAAATAATTTCGACGGTTTGTTCGGAACGGGCAATTCCCTCGACTATCCTTCCGGAAGACAGATTTTGCACCCTAACCCTTTGATTCATCAAGCCGTCGCTCAAAGCGCGGCCCGCCATCCGTACGCTCATGCCCCCCACATCGGCGAGCAGGGTGACCGATTGGCCGCGCAGCACCGCTTTAGCCGCTGCCAGCTGCTGATTCGTGAGATACGCCCCGCCCGCGATGGGCCGGTTTGCCGTCAACCCGATGGCGATCGAAGGATCATCCAAGAAGCCCAAGGGCAATTCCGAAACATCGTGTTCCTCGGTCTTCACATCGCTGGGCTTGATGAGCGTCCCGGCCACGATGGCGTGCGCCGCCACAGCCACGGGAGACGTTCCGACGATCCTGACGGGTACATATATATGCCACGGTTTCGGATCCAGACAGCGCAGCTCGATAGTCACGCGATCCTTCATATGTTGCGGCGAAGCGAGCACGGGTTTCACCGGCCGGCTGCACTTCTCCAGCTGCAAGCGCTGCTCGATGGGCCCGACCAAAAAGCGTTGCCGGTCGGTCAACTTCGGGAATTGCAGCGCCGCCTCGGACCGGGCAAGCGCTTCTAGCTGGCTGCGCTCGGACTCCTGCACAAAGGCGCCCTGCGCAAAGGCGCCCTGCGCAAAGGCGAGCAGTGCGCACGCCCCATGAGAGAGGGTACGGATAGAGCGAAAGCGACGACATTTTGGCGTTGTGCGCATAGTGAGTACAGAGAAGCAAGCTCCGTGCCATCACACTTGATGACGGGCTGTTTCCCCCGCCGTGCCCACGCGACATCGGTAGGGCGGCAAGTTCTTGCCGCCGGCGGCCGCTTTGATGGCCGAGTTCGCCCACGGAAGCACCCCAACAGCGAGCGCGCCGCGCGTTCGTGTGACCTATGCCACGGTTGCCGGCGCGCGCCTCGCGATTCTTGCAGTTGGCACAGCTCTTGCTACTGCTTACCGCATAGGAGTCTTAAGCCATGTTTCAGAACATCTTCGGTATCCACGAGCAAGCGCTGCTGTTGCAAGGGCAACGCGTCGGCATATTGGCGACGAATCTCGCGAACGCGGATACACCCAATTACAAGGCGCGGGACATCGATTTTAGCGCGGTGTTGGCGCACAGCGATGCAGCGTCCTTACCGATGGCCGTCACGGACGGTGCGCACTTCAGCATGAATGACAGCGGGGTGCCGTCAGCGGATCTGAAATACCGCAATCCGTACCAGGCCTCGCTCGACGGCAACACCGTGGAAATGCCGGTGGAGCAGGCGGCGTTCTCCGAGAACAACGTGCGCTATCAGGCGAGCCTCGGTTTCATCAACAGCAAGATTGCCGAGATGACGCTGGCGATCAACGGCCAGTAAGTAAGGGAGCCAGACATGTCTTTATTCAGTGTCTTCAACACCGCCGGTAGCGCGCTCAATGCCGAAACCGTTCGGATCAATACTACGGCCAGCAATCTGGCGAACGCGGAGAGCGTCAACGGTGACCCAAGCAAGGTCTATCGCGCGCGCCATCCGGTGTTCCAAACCATGATGGATAACTCCGCCGCCAGTTTCGATCAAGAGGATGCCGGCGTCGGCGTTCGCGTGCTCGGGGTCGTCGAAAGTACAGCGCCGCCCTTGATGCGCTATCAGCCGGACAATCCGTCGGCGAACAAGGACGGGTACGTCTTCAGCTCGAACGTCAATTCGATCGAAGAGATGACCAACATGATCTCGGCCAATCGAACGTTCGCGACCAACATCGACGCGATCAATACTGCACGGGATCTACTGCTCAAAACCATTTCGATGGGCCACTAGGCGCCAAAGGCTACGCATCATGCTAATTAACGGAATCCATGCCAGCACCGTTCCAGGTAACGGAACCGGAACTGGCGCAACCGGCGGAACCGGAAGCACGGGCACAGGGAGCGCGAGTTCCACGGCTGCCGCCAGCAGCACCAGCTTGGGAGGCACCGATTTTCTCACGCTTATGCTGGCGCAGCTCAAGAATCAGGATCCGACCAGCCCAGTGGACAGCAATACGTTTTTGACCCAGCTGGCGCAGCTCAGCGAAGTGCAGGGCATCACCACGCTCAACACCACGTTCACCAATTCGCTGTCCTCGAGCCAGGCATTGCAAGCCTCATCGCTGCTGGGCCACCAGGCATTGGTGAACAGCACCACAGCGACCCTCGCGGCCAGCGGCGCCGCCGTGAACGGGGCGGTGAATGTTCCACAGACCACCTCGCAGGTGGTGCTCAACGTCACCGACAGCAACGGCGCGCTGGTGCGCCAAATCAACTTAGGCGCGCAGTCGAGCGGCCTTGCGAACTTCACGTGGGACGGCAAAGAGTCCAACGGTTCGCAGGCTCCCGCGGGCCAGTACGCGTTGAGTGCGCAATACGCGGGCGCAGTTTCGGGCGGAACCGCGGCAACCACACTGGTTACCGGCACCGTCGAGAGCGTCAGCATGGGCGCTGGATCGGCGGGGCTGACCTTGAACGTTGCAGGAATCGGCAGCGTGCCGTTCAGCAGCGTCCAACAGATTTCAAACTAATTCATTCGAGGAGCAAAACATGCCTGCTTTCAGCATTGCCTTATCGGGATTGACCGCCGCGAGTTCGGATTTGGACGTAACGGCCAACAACGTCGCCAACTCCAATACGGTGGGTTTCAAGGAATCGCGAGCCGAGTTCGCCGATGTGTTTGCCGCCGGCGCGGTGAATCTCAACACGTCGGCCATCGGCGAGGGCGTACGCCTCGCGACCACGGCGCAGCAATTCACGCAAGGCAACATCAGTACCTCAGGCTCGAATCTCGATCTGGCCATCAGCGGCGATGGCTTTTTCACCCTGAGCGATCCCAGTAACGGCACCGTCTATACGCGTAACGGCGAGTTTTCGGAAAATAAAAACGGTGACGTCGTGACGGCTACCGGGCAAGCGTTGCAGGTCTATCCGCCTACCGCCACCGGCGGATTCAATACCGGCGCCCTGACCAATTTGAATCTACAGACCGCTCAAAGCACTCCGCTGGCAACAACCGCCGGAACCGTGATCCTGAACTTGCCGGCCGGCGCCACCGCGCCAACCGGCGGTGCGTTCAACCCCAATGATCCGACCACGTACAATCAATCCACGTCGACCACGGTGTTCGACTCGCTCGGCAATTCCTTTCCGGCAACGTTCTTCTTCACGCAGACTGCCACGCCCGGAAAGTGGAACGTCAACATGACCGTGAACAATGTGCTGAACGCCACCACGAATCAGCTGACATTCTCCTCCGCCGGTGCAGTAACGCCGGCGGGGAGCGGCTCGCTGAATTTCCCGGGCTTCACGCCCACCGATGGTGCCGCGGCGATGAACATGACCTTCAATTTCAACCAGGCCACGCAGTACGGCGGCGGCTTTGGCGTCACGTCCATTGTTCAAAACGGCTTTACCACCGGCCAGCTAAGCACGGTATCGATCGATCCCACCGGGGTGGTATCGGCGGTGTATACCAACGGCCGCTCTACGCAGTTAGGCCAATTGGCCTTGGCGAATTTTCCGGACCCGCAAGGGTTGAAACAGCTCGGCGATACGAACTGGTCCGAGACCTTCGCTTCCGGCACGAGTGTTTCTGGAACAGCGGGCTCTTCAGGATTCGGCTCCATCCAGTCGGGGGCCCTCGAGTCCTCGAACGTTGATTTGACCACGGAGCTCGTGAACATGATCACCGCGCAGCGTGCCTTCCAGGCGAACGCACAGGTGATCAGCACGGCAAATCAGCTCTCCACCGCCGTCATTAACATCCAGCACTAATCATGGATAGAGGCCTTTATGTGGCGATGACCGGCGCGAAGCAAATCATGCAAGCGCAGGCCGTGAACAACCACAACATCGCCAACTTAAGCACCATCGGCTTTCGCGCCGATGCCGTGTCTTTCGACAGCGAGCCCATTTACGGGCCGGGATTTGCCACGCGCGTCAACTCGGTCGCCGGAGATGCCGGCATCGATTTCTCCTCCGGTACCATGCAGGGTACGGGACGCGACCTCGATATCGCGGTGAACGGTAAAGGGTTTATTGCAGTCCGCGGCAGCGATGGGCAGGAAGCCTACACACGCGCCGGGGACTTGCGGGTGTCGCCCACCGGCGCGGTGACAACCGCGAGCGGACTCGCGGTGCTGAGCGATAGCGGGCCTTTGGTCATACCTCCTTCAACGGTGGTGAGCATCGGCTCCGACGGCACGGTATCGGTGGTGCCGCAAGGCTCCGCGCCATTCGCGGTCACCCAGGTCGATCGAATCAAGCTGGTCAATCCGCCGACGTCCAATTTGGTAAAAGGCGATGACGGCTTGCTGCGCTTGAAGACAGGCGGCAAAGCCAAGGCCGACGACACCGTGTCTGTGACCTCGGGAATGCTCGAGTCCAGCAACGTCAATGCTGCACAGTCGCTGATCAGCATGATCGAGCTGCAGCGCCTCTACGAATTTCAGATCAAGAGCATCAACTCCACTGACACCAATGAACAAAGCGCCGAAAAGCTCATGACGGGCGGTGCTTAACATGAAAGGACATATCCGATGAATCTTGCATTATGGGCCGCCAAGACCGGCCTCGACGCACAAAACACCCGCATGGCAGTGATCGCCAACAATCTGGCGAACACCAACACGACTGGATTCAAAGCGGGCCGCGCCGCATTTCAGGATTTGATGTACCAGAACATTCGGCAGGTCGGCGCGCAGAGCACACAGAACACCCAGTATTCCACCGGCCTGACCCTGGGCACCGGCGTGCGTATCGTTGCCACAGAGAAGGACTACACCCAGGGCAGCGTGCTGCAAACCAATGCGGCCTTGAACATGTCCGTGAACGGAAAGGGATTTCTGCAGATCACCATGCCCGACGGTACGATTGCTTACACGCGCGACGGTACCTTTTCACTGGACAACCAGGGCAACGTGGTCACCGCCAGCGGCTATCCTCTGCAGCCTGCCATCAATATTCCCGCCG
This sequence comes from Steroidobacteraceae bacterium, assembly GCA_036401515.1. Lineage (GTDB taxonomy): Bacteria > Pseudomonadota > Gammaproteobacteria > Steroidobacterales > Steroidobacteraceae > Bog-1198. The sequence goes on along the minus strand of DASWUU010000027.1, from coordinate 3,946 downwards.
GATCGCAGTCGGTCACCATCGGCACCGACGGCGTTGTGACCGTGACCACCGCGACCAATACCAAGGGCACGCAGGTGGGCCAAATCCAATTGGCCGATTTCATCAACGAGCAAGGCTTGCAGCCCACCGGCAACAATTTGCTGGTGGAATCCGCCGCCAGCGGCTCCCCACAGGTGGGCACAGCGGGGACCAACGGCTTGGGCACGATTGCGCAGGGTACGCTCGAGACCTCGAATGTGAATTCGGTGACCGAGCTGGTCTCCATGATCGAGTGCCAACGCTCCTATGAGATGAATTCAAAGGCCATCAGCACCACCGATCAGATGCTGCAGTACCTAACGACTAACTTGGCATGAAGCGGCTAGTGACGATTCTGCTGTGTTGCGCGGTGTCGGCATGCGGGCTGCTTCCGGCGAAGCATCCTAAACCCGACCCGGTGGTGGCGCGCGTACTGCCGCCGCCGACGCCGCGCACCGATGGTGCTATCTATCAAGCAGGCCAGCAGATTGAATTGTTCGCGGATCTCAAGGCGCGCCGCGTGGGCGATGTGCTGACCATTCGTTTGACCGAAGCGACCAACGCCAGCAAGAGTGCCGTGACCAAAACCGCAAAAACCACCTCGGTCAACAACACCGGGCCGACCATCCTGGGCAGGACCATCACGACCGGCGGCGTGCCGATTTTCACCACCACGCTGGCCGGTGCGGATAGCTTCGACGGCGAAGGCTCGAGCACCCAAGGCAATACCTTGGCAGGCAGTTTGACCGTCACCGTGATGGAAGTGCAGCCCAATGGGAATCTGGTGGTGCAGGGAGACAAGACCCTAAAACTGAATCAGGGTGATGAGTTTGTGCATGTCTCCGGGGTAGTACGCCGCGCGGACATTTTGACCGATAACACAGTGACTTCCGACAAGGTCGCGGATGCGCACATCAGCTATTCAGGCAAGGGTGTCATCGATAGCTCGAACCGCATGGGCTGGCTCGCGCGATTCTTCAATTCCAAGTGGGCACCGTACTGACATGCGTACTTCCATGATCAAAAGAATCGCGTGGGCGGCGCTGTTCGTGGTGCTGGCCTCACCGCTGGCCGAGGCCGAACGCATCAAGGATATGGCGCAAATACAAGGCGTGCGCACCAATCAACTCGTAGGCTACGGCTTGGTGGTGGGGCTCGACAGCACCGGCGATCAAACCAGCCAAGCGCCCTTCACCGTGCAGTCGCTCAATAACATGTTGGCGCAACTGGGTATCACGGTCCCGCCCAACGTGACACCACAATTGAAAAACGTGGCCGCGGTGGCGGTGCATGCGGTGCTTCCGGCCTTCGTCAAGCCAGGCCAAACCATCGACATCACCGTTAATTCCATCGCGAACGCAAAGAGTCTTCGCGGCGGATCGCTCTTAGTCACGCCCCTGCACGGGCTCGACGGGCAGATATACGCGATCGCCCAGGGGAATCTCATCGTCAGCGGATTCGGCGTCGAAGGCACCGACGGCTCTAAGCTCACTGTGAATGTGCCAAGTTCAGGGCGCGTTCCGAACGGCGCCACCGTTGAACGCGCCGTGCCCTCGCAAATCGCCACGGGCGATTCGATTACCTTGAACTTGAACGATCCGGATTTCACCACCGCCACCCGCTTGGTGGCGAGCGTCAACAAAGGCATGGGCGATGGCATTGCGAGCATCATGGATGGCGGCTCGATTCGTGTGCGCGCGCCGCTCGATATCACCCAGCGGGTGGCTTTTCTGTCCCTCGTCGAGAATCTTGAAGTGGAACCGGGCGCCGCCTCGGCGAAAGTGATCATTAACTCGCGCACCGGCACCGTCGTGATCAGCAGCCACGTCATCGTGACGCCTGCGGCGGTCTCGCACGGCTCGTTGTCGGTCACCATCAAAGAAGAGCAGACCGTGAGCCAACCCAGCCCGTTCTCGAAGCTGGGACAGACCGTGGTGCTCAACAACTCGACCATCAAGGTCGATCAAGGATCGAATCGCATGTTCTTGTTCAAGCCCGGCGTGGAACTGGACCAGATCGTGCGCGCAGTCAACGATGTGGGCGCCGCCCCCGGCGATCTGGTCGCGATTCTCGAGGCGTTGAGGGAAGCCGGCGCGCTACAGGCCGAGCTCATCGTTATCTAGTATGACTACAGTGCCGCCCATCACCACGCAGTTGCCGGCCATCGGCGCCGCACCCATCGACACCACGGCCGCGACCACCTACACGGACCTCAATGGCCTGGCCGCGCTGAAGCGCGATCCGGACTCGCCCGAGGCAATCAGCGCGGTTGCGCAACAAGTCGAAGCCTTGTTTCTGCAGATGATGCTGAAGAGCATGCGCGATGCGACCTCGGCCGATGCCGCCGGTAGCAACGAAATGGGCATGTATCAGGACATGTTCGACAAGCAGGTAGCCTTGAGCATCAGTCAACATACGGACCTAGGAATAGGCAGGCTGCTGAAACGGCAGCTGCAGGGCAAGAGCACGGCGGCGCCGATAAAATTGTCATCGGGCGCACCGGCGGCCGCGGTTCGAGCGGCGGCGGCCGAAGCCGCGCTGGCACAGACGCCGGCGCAATTCGTGCATCGGGTGCTGCCCTCCATTGAGCGTGTGGCGGGCGAGCTGGGTGTGGACTCCATGGGAATCCTGGCACAGGCAGCGCTGGAAACCGGCTGGGGACAGCGGATGCCGCGCAACGCCGATGGATCTCCCAGCAACAATCTGTTTGGCATCAAGGCGGGCGATGAGTGGACCGGCGCTCGGGCGACGGCCGACACCATGGAGGTGACCCAGGGCGTCGCCACGACGCGCCGAGTGAACTTCCGGTCTTACGCCTCGATCGAGGAAAGCGTCAGTGATTTCGCGGGCTTGCTCAAGAACTCGCCGCGTTATCGGGATGTCCTTGCCGCCGGCGGCGACACGGCTGCCTTTGTCGCACGCCTGGGCGAGTCCGGCTATGCGACGGATCCTGACTACGCGAATAAGTTAAATCAGATCTTGCGCAGCGACACGCTGCAGTCGGCATTGGTCGCCCGCACCGCAGCATTATAGAAACCGCGCTTGTTGCCGATATTGCATGGGCAGCAAGCGAATAAGAGCCGCCGGAGAAAAAAGTGTCAGATGTGTTTGGAATCAGTGTCTCGGCGCTACAGGCTTTTCAAAACGCCCTCAACGTCACCAGCAATAACGTCGCCAATGCGAGTACCCCGGGGTACGATCGCGAAACGGTCAATCTGACGGAGGCGATACCGCAATCCAACGGCGCGGCAACGATCGGTGCCGGTGTTGCGGTTTCCGGGATTAGCCGCGCCTTCAGTCAGGCCGCGGCGAATCAGTTGAACACCTCCCAGAGCAGCCTCGGGCAGCTCAACGCGATGCAGAATTACTCCAATCAAATAGACAATCTGTTCGGTACCACCGTCGGTGGTTTGAGCACCGCGCTACAGAACTTTTACAGCGGGTTTTCAAATGTCGCCAACAATCCGACCTCGACGGCATCGCGACAAGCCCTGATCGGGCAAGCCCAGGGCGTTGCCAGCAGCTTTCAAAATGCCAGCGGCGAACTCAATTCCCTGAATACGGACGTGAACTCACGCATCACTGCCGACGTGACCCAGATCAATTCCATCGGCAAGGCGATCTCGGCCCTCAACAACCAGATCGTCACAGGCACGGCGCAAGCGGGCGGCCAGCCCCCGAATGAACTGCTTGATCAGCGCGACCAGTTGGTATCCAGCTTGTCGCAATTGGTAGGTATTTCGACCACGACCGATCCTAACGGCGCGCTCAACGTATTCGTCGGCAATGGGCAACCCTTGGTGCTGCAAGGCCAAACCACGAGTTTGACCACGGTGCCAAATCAGTTCAATGCCTCGCAGCTGGAAATCAGCTCAAGCGCCTCGAGCGCAGTGATCAGCGACAATATTACCTCCGGGGATTTGGGCGG
>DASWUU010000026.1:0-15330 GCA_036401515.1 Steroidobacteraceae bacterium | reverse complement strand
GGCCACCATCAGAGCCTCGGGCGCCAATCTGGTGCGGGTGCCGGCGGGCGCCGGGTTCCGCCCCGACTTGGGCCGGCTCGAAGCGGCCATTACCGCTCGCAGCCGTGCGCTGTTCTTCGCCACGCCGAATAATCCGAGCGGCGTGATATTGAGCGAGCAGGACATGAAGGTCATCGGCGATTTGGCGCGCCGGCATTCACTATGGATCGTCGCGGACGAAGTGTATGCAGGTCTCGCGCCCGAGGGACGCGTGCCCGGTCTGGCGAGCTCTTTGCCCGAGCAAGTGGTGACGATCAGCAGCTTGTCCAAATCCCACTCCATGCCCGGATTGCGAGCGGGTTGGATGGTGGGACCGAAGGCGCTGGTGAAACACGCCGAAGCGCTCTCGATGTGCATGCTCTTCGGTCTGCCCGGATTCATTCAAGAGGCGGCGCTGACCGCTCTGCAAGGGTCGAATGCGCCGGAGCTACGTATACGGGAGCTCTGCACGGCGCGGCGCGAGAAGCTCCTCCAAGGACTTGCCGGGGTGCGCGGCCTGCGCTGTTGTGTTCCCGACGCCGGCATGTTCGCGCTCATCGACGTGCGCGGCACGGGGCTTTCGGGCTACGCTTTTATGAGCGGCCTCTTCAAGGCGGAGCGCGTGTCGGTGCTGGACGGCGGCGCTTTTGGCGAGGAGACGCGAGGATTCGTGCGGCTGTGCTTTGCCACCGATGAGACGACCTTAATCGAAGCGATGCTGCGGATCCGGCGCTTCGCGGACACATTGGGGAGGCCATCATGACGGGACCCTCGACAGATTTTGGAATCATCGTGCGCAAGCCCGGCGGCCCGGAGGCGCTTGAATGGAGCGAGTTGCCCACGGCCGAACCTGGCGCGGGCGAAGTGCGCATCTTGCAGCACGCGATTGGCGTGAATTTCATCGACACCTACTATCGGAAGGGCGCATATCCATGGCCCATGACGCCGTTGACTCCGGGCGGCGAAGCGGCAGGCACGGTTGAGGTGGTAGGCGAGGGCGCTGATTTCAAAGTGGGAGACCGCGTGGCCTATACCCTGCCCAACGGTGCGTATCGCACTCGGCGCGTGGTGCCGGCGGACCGGCTGGTTAAATTGCCGGACGGCATCGCATTCGACGTGGCGGCCTCATTGATGCTGAAGGGCCTGACGACGCAATTTCTCTTGAATTCGTGCTATGCGGTCAAGGCGAGCGATGTCGTCCTGGTGCATGCCGCAGCAGGCGGTGTGGGTTCGCTGATGGGCCAATGGCTGAAATCCTTAAGGTGCACGTCCATCGGCACGGTGGGTTCGCCCGATAAAATTCCCATCGCGAAGCAAAGCGGCTACACGCATGTGATCGATTACCGCGCCGAAGATTTCGCTGCGCGCGTCAAGGACATCACCGCAGGTTATGGGTGCGATGTGGTCTACGACTCGGTGGCCAATGATACGTGGCGCGGATCGCTCAAGAGCTTGCACACGCGCGGATTGTTCGTGTGCTTCGGGCAATCTTCCGGGCCGATCACCGATTTCAAGTTTTCCGATCTGGCGGCCGGCGGATCGCTGTACGCGACCAGGCCGACGCTGTTCGACTACATCAAGACCCGCGATGAACTCCAAATGCGCGCGGCGAATTTATTTGCAAAAGTGGCTTCAGGCGAGGTGCGGGCGAGTATTGGGCAGCGCTATCCGCTGCGCGATGCGGCGCAGGCGCACCGGGATCTTGAATCCAGACGCACCACCGGCTCGACGATACTGCTGCCTTCGCTGTAAGGTTATATGCCCAGAGGCAACGCGGTGGATTCTTTGATGACCGTGACGGCGACGGATGAGTTGACCGATCGCACACACGGAATACGCGACAGGTAGTCCAGATAGAACGCTTCATAAGCCTTGATGTTCTTGGTCACGATCTTGAGCAGAAAGTCCCATTCCCCCGTGAGCGTATAGCATTCGAGCACTTCGGCACGATCGCGGATGGCGGCTTCGAACTCGGCGAGTGCATCGCGCCCGGTGGTGGCGAGTTTGACGTGAGCGAAAATCGTCACGTCGAGACCCAGTGCGTTTCGATCCAGCAGCGCGACGCGCGCCTTGATGACACCGTTCTGCTCGAGTTGTTGAATGCGTCGCCAGCAGGTCGTGGTGGATAATTTCGTTTGGGCGGCCACCTCGGCCACCGACAACGCGCCGTGCCTTTGGAGAATGTCGAGAAGACGCAGGTCCAGCCGATCAATGGCGGCACGGTTAGTTTGTTCCACAAAATGCTCGCTTTCGAAATGAACATACCGGATTATTGGGCTCAATCCTAATAATTGCAACATCGGCACCTTGAGCAACGTAAATTACGCGGATGCCTAGAAAATCGCGTTTGCACCTTCCGCATGTCCCGGCCCGGCCCGGTGAGAAACCGGATTTCAGCTACGTGCAGCTATCGCCTGCCGGCGCCGTGCCACGGCCCCAAGTCAATGCCCGCGTCAAGGATGTGGCCCCCTTGTCGCTCGAGCTGGTCCGCGTGCTCGACGACAATGCCGACGCGGTGGGCCCGTGGCATCCGCACCTCGACGCGAGCGAGCTGCAAGTCGGCCTTCGGCACATGATGCTCACGCGAATTTACGATGACCGCATGCAGCGCATGCAGCGCGGCGGCAAGATCTCTTTTTACATCCGCTCGCTCGGCGAGGAAGCGGTCTCGGTGGCGCAGGGCATGGCGCTGCGGCCCTCGGACATGTTGTTCCCCTCTTACCGCAATCAGGGACTGCACATCGTGCGCGGTATTCCATTGGTCGACATGATGTGTCAGCTGTTATCCAACTCCAAGGACATGTGCAAAGGGCGCCAACTGCCGGTGATGTATCATTCACGGGCGAACAATATATTCACGATCTCGGGCAATCTGGCGACGCAATTTCCTCAAGCCGTCGGCTGGGCAATGGCGGCTGCGATCAAGGGCGAAGATAACTTGGCAGCCACTTGGATGGGCGAGGGCAGCACTGCTGAAGCGGATTTCCATTATGCCTTGCTGTTCGCCTCCGTCTATCAGGCGCCGGCGATCCTCAACGTCGTCAACAACCAATGGGCCATCTCGACCTTCCAAGGGTATGCCGGCGGCGAGCAACGCTCCTTTGCCGCGCGCGGACCCGGTTACGGCATGGCGGGCATCCGTGTCGATGGCAACGACTTCCTCGCTGTTTATTCGGTTACGCAATGGGCGGCGGAACGCGCGCGTACCGGCGGAGGCCCGACACTCATCGAACACGTGACGTACCGGGGAGCGGCGCATTCGACGAGCGACGATCCGGCGCGCTATCGCGCGAAGGACGATGCCGAACACTGGCCGCTGGGCGATCCGATCCTGCGGCTCAAAGCCCACTTGATCAAGACCGGCGAGTGGTCGGAGGAGCGCCACCAAGCATTGACGGCCGAACTCGAGGCGCTGGTGGGCTCGAGCTGGAAGCAGGCGGTGACCTTCGGCACGATGAGCGAGGGGCCGAAGCTCAATGCCGACCTCATGTTCGAGGATGTATTCAAGGACATGCCGGAAAATCTGCAGCGGCAACAGGCTCTGATGCGCAAGGAGCAAAGCTGAATCATGGCCAACATGAACATGATACAGGCGCTGAACTCCGCGATGGATATCATGCTGGGGAAAGATCCGTCGGTGATCCTGATGGGCGAGGACATCGGGTATTTTGGCGGCGTGTTTCGCGCCACCGAAGGTTTGCAGCGCAAGTACGGCGAGCACCGCGTGATCGATACGCCGATCGCCGAGGGCGGCATCGTCGCGACTGCCATCGGGATGAGCATCAATGGTTTGCGCCCGGTCGCGGAAATTCAATTCGCGGATTATATCTATCCGGGATTCGATCAGATCGTCAGCGAACTGGCTCGAATCCGCTATCGTAGTGCGGGCGATTTTTTTGCGCCGGTCACCATCCGCACGCCCTGCGGCGGCGGTATTCGCGGCGGGCAGACGCACTCGCAAAGCCCGGAGGGGATATTTACGCACGTCAGCGGCATCAAGGTCGTGATGCCCTCGAATCCGTTCGATGCCAAGGGATTGCTGATCACTTGCATCGAGGACGACGATCCGGTCATTTTCTTTGAGCCTAAGCGGCTTTACAACGGGCCGTTCGACGGCGATCCTAACAAGCCGGCCATCCCCTGGAGTAGCCATCCCAAGGGCCAAGTGGATGAGGGTTATTACAAAGTACCGCTCGGCAAGGCCGATATTGTGCGAAGCGGTGAGGCATTGACCATCATCTCGTACGGCACCATGGTGCATGTCGCGGTTGCCGCTGCAACGGCCATGAATGTGGACGCCGAGATCATTGATTTGAGGTCCCTCGTGCCGCTGGACGTGGACACGATTTGCTCCTCAGTGAGGAAAACCGGCCGATGCGTGGTTGCGCACGAGGCCACACGCTTCTCGGGGTTCGGTGCGGAAATTCTCTCCATTATCCAAGAAGAGTGCTTCTGGGATTTGGAGGCGCCCATACAGCGCGTCACCGGCTGGGATACGCCGTATCCGCATGCCTTCGAGTGGGAGTATTTTCCGGGTCAAGCGCGCGTCAAGGCTGCGCTCCAAAGCGTGATGGAACCTGCATGAAGCAATTCACTTTCAAAATGCCGGACTTGGGAGAAGGGACGGTGGATGCAGAGATCGTCGCGTGGCACACCAAGCCCGGCGATCTGGTGCTCGAGGATCAACTCATCGTCGAAGTGATGACCGACAAGGCTGCCGTGGAAGTGCCGGCGCCGGTGAGCGGCCGCGTCGTGTCCGTCAGCGGCGCTCCTGGCGAAAAGGTCGCGGTGGGTTCGCCGTTAATCGTGTTCGAATTGACGGATGCTACCGCGCCCGGAAGCTCCGCAGATGCCGTCGCCGCAGTCGCTCCGCCGGCGGCTCCCGCGACCGTGCGATCCGCGCACCCCCCAAGCGGTGGTCGGCGAAACGGCCGCGTGATGACCTCGCCCGCGAATCGGCGTCGCGCGAGCGAAGCGGGGATCGACCTTGCCACCGTCGCAGGCTCGGGGCCGGGAGGGCGAATTCTTCGCGCCGATCTCGCCGGTTCGCCGGCCGCCGCACGGGCAGCGCCCGCAAGGTTGGGGGCGCCGTCGCCGGCCGCGGAGGAGACGACGGAAATCAAGGTGATCGGCTTGCGGCGCCTGATAGCCGAACGCATGAGCGAAGCCAAACGCACCATTCCGCACTTTGCCTACGTGGAAGAGGTCGATGTGACGGAGCTCGAATCATTGCGCGCGCACCTGAACCACTCGCGGCCTGAAGGCGCCGGTTCCCTGAGCTATTTGCCGCTCGTGGTCATGGCACTGACCCGGGTGCTGGAGGCGTTCCCCCAATGCAACGTGCTATACGATGCGGCGCGTGGCGTATTGGTACGGCATCGCGCGATGCACGTGGGAATCGCGACGCAAACTCCCGATGGTTTGAAGGTTCCGGTGGTGCGCAACGCGCAATCGCTGGGGCTGTGGGAGCTGGCCGCGGAAATTCGCCGCCTGGCGGAGCGCGCTCGCACCAGCAAGTCGACGCGCGAGGAACTCACCGGGTCTACCATTACCCTGACCAGCCTCGGCAAGCTGGGTGGCATTGCATCCACGCCCATCATCAATGCGCCCGAGGTGGCCATCATCGGCCTCAACAAAGCGGTCGAACGGCCCATGGTCCATCAGGGCGCCATCGCCGTGCGGCGAATGATGAATTTATCCTCCTCGTTCGATCATCGCTTTGTGGACGGTTATGATGCTGCGGCAATGATCCAGGCCCTGAAAGAGCGGCTCGAGCATCCGGCGACAATATTCATTCCTACGGTGAAATCATGACTTCTCAACCACAGCGACCCGCGTTCGGCACCTTGCTCACCTCGCACATGGCGGTGGCCACTTATCGTGATGGCCAATGGAGCGGAAGCGACATCAAGCCGGTCGAGCCGATAGAAATAAGTCCCGCGGCGCACATGCTGCATTACGCCAGCACCTGTTTCGAAGGGTTCAAAGCGTTTCGCCGCGCCGACGGATCGGTACATATTTTTCGTATGGACCGGCACATACAACGATTGCAGCAAAGCGCACGTCAATTGGTGCTGCCGGAGCCCGATGCGGCGCAGGTTGCCGAGATGGTGCGTGCGGTGATTACGCGTTGCCGCGACGCGGTGCCGGAAGCGCCCGGCGCGCTCTATTTGAGGCCGATCATCTTTGGCACCACGGCCAACATCGGCGCGGCCACCACGCCCGCCACGGAGGCCATGATGGTGGTGCTCGCGAGTCCCGTGTGGGATTACTTCGCCAGCGGCCCCAAGCCGTTGCGAATCCTCGTCGATGATCAGAACACGCGTTCGGCCGAACACATGGGCATGGTCAAGACCGGCGGCAATTATGCGGCAGCGTTGGCGCCCATCATGAACGCGCGTGCCAGATATCAGGCCGATCAGGTTCTGTTCTGCCCCGGCGGACAGGTTCAAGAGACCGGTGCCGCGAATTTCATGTTGATCCGCGAGGGCGAGCTGCTGACTCGCAGTCTCGACTCCACTTTTCTGCACGGCGTTACGCGCGATTCCCTGCTGACCCTGGGCCGCGACCTGGGCTACACGGTGTCGGAGCGAAAATTCGATGTGCTCGAGATGCTCGACTGGGTGCGCACCGGCGAAGCGGCGCTGTCAGGCACGGCGGCCGTGCTCGCTGGAGTGGGCACCCTCATTTATGCCGGCACGGAACACCGAGTGGCCAACGGCCACGTCGGCCCCGTGACTTTAAGCTTGCGCGCAAAATTGATCGCCGTTCAGCAGGGTGAATTGCCGGACCCTCACGGGTGGCTGGAGCGAGTCTAGGGCAGCCTAGTACTCCTCGCGGTCCTCTTCATCTTCATCGTCTAAATCGTCGTCATCATCATCGTCTTCGTCCTCGTCCCAATCTTCGTCGTCTTCCTCTTCTTCGGCGTCTTTTTCGGCTTTGGAGCCTGACCAACCCTCCGGCTCCTCAGTCAGTTCGAGATCCAGCTCCGCCCAGTCATCGACGTCCAGCTCTTCGATATCGCCGTCGAGGTGTTGAATCTCAACGGTTTCTTTGTCCTCGTCCACTTTGAGAACCTGGAAGGTTTCCTCATTTTCCAAATCGTCATACCACTGCCCGACGGTCGGTTCGTACTCTCTACCCACGGTTCATCCTTATTTGAAACTGCTGCGCTGTTAACAGCTATGAATATTAGGGGAGGCCGCTCAGCTAAGTAAATGGCAATATCGAGATCCTATGACCGTCGCAGACCGCAAGACAGCCGCCCGCCGCTTGACCGATGCAAAGCGCGTCGTCGTCAAAGTCGGGTCCGCCCTGTTGGTGGACGGCGACAAGGGCCGTTTGAACCGCGCTTGGCTCGAGAGCTTGACCGCGGATGTCGCTGCCTGCCGAAAGCGCGGCCAAGATGTGATTCTCGTGTCCTCCGGCGCCATCGCGCTCGGAAGGCGGCACCTCGCTCTCGGTTCCGGCAAGCTCAAGCTCGAGGAGAGTCAGGCGGCGGCGTCCGTAGGACAGATTCGACTCGCGCACGCCTATAAGGAGCTGTTGGACACGCATGGGATCACTGTGGCGCAAATCTTGCTCACCTTGGGCGACACAGAACAGCGCCGGCGCTACTTAAACGCGCGCGGCACACTCAACACGTTGTTGGCGCTTGGGGCAGTGCCCGTCATTAACGAGAATGATACGGTGGCAACCGCTGAAATCCGATACGGCGACAACGACCGGCTGGCGGCGCGCGTCGCGCAGATGGTCGGCGCCGATTGCCTGGTGTTGCTATCAGACATCGATGGGTTGTACACGGCCAACCCCAGCGAGGATCCGGATGCGCAATTCGTCGCCCGCGTGCTGGAGATCACACCCGCGATCGAAGCCATGGCCGGAGGCTCGGGCAGCGACATGGGCACGGGCGGCATGCAGACGAAAATAGCGGCCGCCAAGATCGCCATCGGCGCCGGCTGTCATTTTTGCATCGCGTTGGGAAGCGTGGAGAATCCCTTGCGCCGCGTCGAGGAGGGCGCGCGCTGCACCTGGTTCGTCCCATCATCGACGCCGGTGGCCACTCGCAAGCAATGGATCGCCGGTACCTTGAAGCCGGCAGGCGCCATCTCCGTGGATGACGGCGCCGTCCGGGCATTGATGGGCGGCAAAAGCCTGTTGCCGGCGGGGGTTACCCGCGCCGTGGGACGTTTCGAGCGTGGCGATACCGTCAGCATCGTCGCGCCGGACGGCAGCGAAATTGGACGCGGTATTTGCGCGTATTCGGATACCGATGCCGCACGCATCATCGGACGCAAGTCCGCCGACATCGAAAAAGCGTTGGGCTATCGAGGACGCGACGAAATCGTGCATCGCGACGACTTAGTGCTGCTTCGGATCCTATGAACCGCGTTGCGGATCTCATGCAAGGCTTAGGCCGCGCGGCGCGATCGGCGGCGCACACCCTGGCGTTTGCATCCACGGCGCAAAAGAATCGCGCACTGACCGAGGCGGCGGCGGCGCTGCGCAACGCTGCACCAAAAATACTGGCTGCCAATGAGGGCGACCTGCGAGAGGCCGGCACGGGATTGTCGGGTGCCCTGCTCGATCGGCTTCGCCTGGACACTGCTCGTATCGAGGCGATGGCGGAGGGACTGGAGGATATCGCCGCGGCACGCGACCCGATTGGGGTCCACCTGGCGGCGTGGCGGCGGCCCAATGGGATGCTGATCCAGAGGGTCTGCGTGCCTCTCGGGGTGATCGGCATCATTTACGAAAGCCGTCCCAACGTCACGGCCGACGCAGGGGCACTGTGCCTCAAATCCGGCAATGCGGTCATTCTTCGTGGAGGTTCGGAAAGCGCGCGGTCGAGCGCCGCCATTCACGCCTGCTTGCAGCAAGGGCTCGACGCCGCGGGCTTGCCAGCGACTGCCATTCAATTGGTGCCGACCACCGATCGTGCGGCCGTTGGCCACATGCTGGCCGACATGTCGGACAGCATCGATGTCATCGTGCCGCGCGGTGGAAAAAGCTTGATCTCTCGCGTACAGAAAGAAGCGCGCGTGCCCGTCATCGGCCATTTGGAGGGCGTCTGCCACGTCTACGTCGCGGGAGGCGCGAATCTTGACATGGCGACACGCATTGTCGTGAATGCCAAGATGCGCCGTACCGGTGTGTGCGGTTCCGCGGAAACGTTGCTGGTCGATCGCGCATGCGCCGATACGCACCTGGCGCCGCTGGTGAAGACGTTGATCGAAGCGGGCTGTGAGGTGCGCGGCGATGAGGCCACGGCCTGGGTCGATGCGCGGGTGAAACCGGCGAACGAGCAGGACTGGTACGCTGAGTACCTGGACGCCATCATCGCGGTGCGCGTGGTCGATGGCATCGACGCGGCGATCGCTCACATCGGCCAATACGGTTCGCAGCATACCGATTGCATCGTTACGGACGATGCCGCCGCCGCAGAGCGGTTTCTGCAGCAGGTCGATAGCGCAATCGTGCTGCACAACGCCTCAACGCAATTTGCCGACGGTGCGGAGTTTGGCATGGGCGCTGAAATCGGTATCAGCACGGATAAAATTCACGCGCGCGGTCCGGTCGGCGTGGAGCAATTGACGAGTTATAAATACGTGGTCCGAGGCAGCGGCCAGGTGCGCTAGTCGACCACCTGCGGCTTCGCATAGCCCTGCGCGCCGTGTTCTATCAAAACCATGCCGCAATTCGGCGGGGCATAAGCGTCGTCCCAAGTGCCGGCGACATGGGCCCACAGTGCCGTCATGACACCGCCGTGACTCACCACGACGACATCGGCATCGCGATGCTGAGCGGCCAGCCGGTCGAGGATGGGAGCGACGCGCGCTTGGACGTCTTCGTAACTTTCGCCCCCCTGCGGCTTCCAGGCCCACGGATGCTGCGGATCATAGTCAGGCTCGGTCAGGAATGAGTCATACGATCGGCCCCGGTGGGAGCCGATTTCGCGTTCACGCAAGTTAGGCTCCACTTCGAGCGGCAGACCCAACGCGCCGGCGATGATTCGAGCGGTCTCGCTGGCCCGCAAATAGGCGCTGGTGACGATGACTTCCGGACGGAACAATTCCCCGATCCGCTTCGCGGCCTCGTGCGCTTGCCGGTAGCCTAATTCGGTGAGCGGCAGATCATGCGGCGAGCGCGCAAAAATGCGGTCCCGATTTCCCGAACTCTCTCCGTGGCGAACCAATATCAGCTTGCTCACGCGTGATGCGAATCGTGCAAAGCGGCGATTCCCTTGAGCCAGTTGCGCACAGAGTCGACATTCTCTAAGTAGTATTGACCCTGCACGCGGTCGCCGACGCCCACCGACATGCCGCCGTGCGCTTCGACCATGGCAAATCCGTCCTGATCGGTGAGATCATCGCCGACGAACACCGGACGCCGGCCGCTGAACGGCGGCTCCTTCATGAAGGCTTGCAATGCGGTGGCTTTGTTGAATCCTCGCGGCTTGATTTCGAATAACATCTTTCCGCTCTGAATGTGATAATTGCTGCCGAGCGGCTTGACGATGTCGATCATCGAGTGGCGAAGGGTTTCTTCAAATTGCGGCGCCAAGCGAAAATGCACGGCGATGGTTCGGTCCTTATCTTCGGCGAGCGTCCCGGGATGGGCCGCGACCAAGATTTTGATGGCGGCGCGCGCGCCATCCAGCTGAGTGTCGACAAAGCTCGCACCTTGTATGACGCCGCCCGCCTTGCGCCTCTCCACCCCGTGCAGCCCTGCCGCAGGCAGCTGCAGCGGAGCAAACAGCATATCGAGTGTTTCGATTTTTCGCCCGCTCACCAACGCGACAGCACCGCCCAGCCGCTCCGAGACTTCTCCCAACAGCAATTTAATATCGGGATCCGCAACGGTTTGCGACGGCGTGTCGGTGAGCTCGAGCAATGTGCCGTCGACATCCAAGAACAAACACCAGTCGAGTGCGGGAGGCGGCGGTGTTGGTTTCATCGTGTCAAAAACATAGCCTACGGAAACGTTGCTGCCAATGGCTTGCGTGCATTTATTTCCAGTGTAAGTATTACACCGGATTCGTTCATAAACTTGTGACTGGGTACGCAAAGTTCTGTATTTTGTGATCACGCCACGCGGGTTCCTTTTTGAACGCACGGAGACAAGATGTTTCGCTCGGTGATGCTGCGATTCGTCCTGCCCGTCGCGCTGGCTTCATGCGTCGTCGCCTATTTTGGATTGCCCTACATCCAACGCTTGCTGGCGGAGTGGTTTCGCTCCGACGTCGAGTTGCGCGCGCAGCTCGTGATGCATTCGATGGAAGAACCGATCACGGATCTCGTGGAAAACGGCAGCGAGCCTAAGCTCCGGGCATATCTCGCTAAAATGACGACCGATGAGCGTTTGCTGGCCATATTGGTGTGCCGCCCGGATGGCAAGACCATTTTCAAATCCGACCGCACGCCGACCTCGATCTCTTGCGAAGAGCAGGGCAGTACCGATCCGGCGCGCTCGCACATCATGCAATTACGATCCGGATCCGTGCAGGTGTCGCGCTTTGACTTCGACAACGCTACACCTAAGCCGTTTCGCGTGCTAATGATTCATGATTTAAGTTTCGTGGACCGGAGGCAGCGCACCGCCAGAGACTTCGTTCTGGTGTTCGTCGGCATTTCGATTTTGTTGCTGGCGCTGCTGATCGTCATGGTTGCCTGGTTGCAACTGCGCCGGTGGGCGCAAGTGCTGATCGGAGATATTCGCGGCAAGCGCTTTTTCGACAACGCTCATTCGCCGCGCGAGTCCTTGCCCATTCTCTCGCAAGTGCGCGAGGTATTGGCCGAGGCTGAGGAGCGGCAGCGGCTGGAGATCGATTTTCGCGAGAACTGGACGCCGCAAGCGCTGCAGCAAGTGGTCAGCGAGTATTTGAATTCGGCGCAGGTGATCATCGTCTCGAACCGCGAACCCTACATCCACAACTTCGATGCGCAACACCAGCCTGTGTGGCAGGTGCCGGCGAGCGGCATGGTGACGGCATTGGAACCGGTCATGCGCGCGTGTTCGGGGGTCTGGGTGGCGCACGGCGCGGGTAGTGCGGATCGGCAGACGGTCGATAGGTACGACCATATCCAGGTGCCGCCCGATGATCCTAGCTATACCCTGCGCCGTGTTTGGCTGAGCCCGGAACAGGAACAAG
Organism: Steroidobacteraceae bacterium; assembly: GCA_036401515.1. GTDB lineage: Bacteria > Pseudomonadota > Gammaproteobacteria > Steroidobacterales > Steroidobacteraceae > Bog-1198. The sequence continues at coordinate 3,161 of DASWUU010000026.1, read as the reverse complement.
GCTACTATTACGGCTTCTCCAATGAAGGACTGTGGCCGTTGTGCCACCTGGCCTACGTACGCCCTGCGTTTCGCGCCAGCGATTGGCGCGTCTACGAGGAGGTGAACGCAAAGTTTGCAGACGTGGTGGCGGAGGAATCGGGGACCGACAGTCCGGTCATCCTGATTCAGGATTTTCACTTTGCGTTGCTGCCGCAACTCCTTCGCAAAAGGATTCCGAAGGCCACCATTGCGCTGTTCTGGCATATCCCCTGGCCGAATGCCGAGACCTTCGGCGTGTGCCCCTGGAAGCGCGAAGTGCTGATGCACATGCTGTCGGCGGATATTTTGGGGTTCCATACCCGCTACCACTGCCAAAACTTCCTCGATACCGTCGATCGATTCATCGAATGTCAAATCGACCGCGAACACATGAGCGTGACTCTGCAGGGGCACGTGTGCCGGGTCGCGCCCTATCCAATCTCCATCGAGTGGCCGCCGCGATGGCTGGCCCGGCTACCCGACATTCCCGGCTGCCGTGCAGCGGTGCGCGAACGGCATGGTATCGGCGCCGACGTGATGATCGGCTTGGGCGTGGAGCGCTGGGACTTCACCAAGGGCATCATCGAGCGCTTCCAAGCGCTAGAGGCGCTGCTGGACAATGACCCGGGGCAGCGCGGCCGCATCTGCCTGCTGCAGATTGCTGCGCCATCGCGCGGACAACTTCCGGCCTATCGAGCGTTGCAGCAACAGACCTACAGCGAGGTGGAGCGCATCAACAGCAAGTTTGCGCAAGGGGACTGGCGACCCATCGTTCTGATCGATGAGCATCAAGAACCGCTGCGCGTGTACGAGTTGTATCGGGCCGCGGACTTCTGCCTGGTGAACAGCCTTCACGACGGCATGAATCTGGTCGCTAAAGAGTTCGTGGCGGCGCGCGATGACGAGGATGGCGTGCTCATCCTCAGCACTTTCGCCGGCGCATCCCGCGAGCTGTCCGAAGCGGTTTTGATCAATCCTTTCGATGTCAGCGAAACCGCCAACGCCATGCAAATCGCGACGCACATGGGGCGCGACGAACGGCGCAGCCGCATGAGCCTGATGCGCAGGACGGTCAAAGAAAATAATGTCTATCGCTGGGCGGGACGCATGCTGATGGATGCGGCGCGCATACGCCAGCGGCAGAGCCTGCCATCCATGGTCAGTCGCTTCGGCACTATCCGCCGATAGCGCCGAACGCGCGAAGCCGCTGCGCTGCCTCGTGTAAGGTGTCATCGCGTTTCGCAATACACAGTCTCACCAAAGTCATTCGCGGCGGATGGGCATAGAACGGCGAAAGTGGAATGGCCGCGACTTTCGCTTCCCGAATCAACCGGTCTGCAAAGCGCAAGTCATCGGCTTGGCTAATCGCACCATAGTCCACCAGTTGAAAGTAGGTGCCTGCAGCGGGCAGGGGCTCAAGGCCGGAACCCTTCAATAAGCCCGCCAACAGGTCGCGCTTCGCCTCGAAGAAGGCCGACAGACCCTGCCATGCGTCCGGATAGGCGGAAAGATAGCGCGCAATCGCGTGTTGCAGCGGCGAGACGATACTGAAGGTGTTGAACTGATGGACCTTGCGAAGCTCGCGCGTCATCTCGGGCGGCGCGACGCAATAACCCACTCTCCAGCCGGTGGCGTGCAGCGTCTTGCCGAATGAAAATACCGCGTAGCTGCATTCGCGCAATTCCTCGTGCGCCAGCACGGACTGATGCCGGCGTCCGTCGAACACCACATGTTCGTACACCTCATCGGCGATCACCGTAATGGGCCGATCGCGAACGCAGGCCGCAAGTTGATCGAGGTCCTCCCGCGTCGCTACGCTGCAACTCGGATTTTGGGGGCTGTTGATGATGATGAGCCGGGTGCGATTGCTTAGTTGCTCTCGAACTTCGTCCCAGTCGAAGCGAAAGGCGGGAGGTTTCAAGGCAATGCGCACGCAGCGGGCGCCGGCCAAGCGCACGGCCGGCTCGTAGGAATCGTAGGCCGGATCGAAAATGATCGCTTCATCGCCCGATCCCACGGCCGCCTGGATGGCGTCATACAGGGCTTCTGTGCCCCCGCAGGTCACCGTGATTTCCGTGTGCGGATCGAAATTCCGCCCATAACTGACGTCAAGCTTGCTGGAAATTTGCTCGCGCAGCTCGATGGTCCCTTCCATCGGGGCATACTGATTACGCCCTTCGCCGACAACCTCAATCAGCGAATTCGACAGGCGCGGATCGATTGCATAGTCCGGGAACCCCTGACCGATATTGAGGGCTTGTTCCTCGATCGCACGGCGCGACATCACCGTAAAAATCGTGGTGCCGACCTCGGGTAGCTTGCTGCCGAATCGCAACTCAGTTTCCCAAGTGCGAAAGCCCGCCGGCCAACGATCGCGCACGGATGCCGCGCTTGCGCAGCTCTTGAGCAGTGGCGAGGCTGCGCTTGCCGCTGGCGCACACGAGCAGCACTTCCTGATCGGATTTAAGCAAGCTCGGATCGGCAAGCAATTGCCCCATGGGAATATGGCGAGCGCCGGTGGGCTGCGCCGCCACCTCCTGGGCGGTGCGAATATCGATTACATCTAGGCCGCGCTCGGCCGCCGCCGCCAGCGAATCGAGGCGCATTTCCAGTGCCGGATCCTCCGGCTTCATTTCGCGAATCAGGGCACAGCTGGGAGCAAGGCACTGCGCACGGCGCGATGCCTTGATCTTCACGCTGGAAAAATTCATGAAATCGAGCAGCAGCAGCTCACCCGCGAGCTGGCCATTCATTTGCAATAGGATTTTCAACGTCAGCAGTGCCTGCAGGGCGCCGAACGCACCGGGAACCGGACCCAGCACCCCGGCTTCGGCACAATTGCCTACCACGCCGTCCGCCACGGCGTCGGGCCACAAGCAGCGCAGGCACCCATGTCCCGGTTCAGGCTTGTAGACTTGGATCTGCCCCTCGTATTGATACACGCTGGCGAAAACGGCCGGTTTTTGTGCAAGCACGGCCGCATCATTGATCAAGTACTTAGTGAGAAAATTGTCGCTGCAATCGACGACGAGGTCATAGGCGCGCACCAGCTCGAGCGCGTTTTCGGCGCTGAGCTTGGCGGCATGCGCTTCCACTCGCACCGACGGGTTGATTGCGCTGACCGCCGCGGCTGCCAAGCTG
>DASWUU010000025.1:0-4875 GCA_036401515.1 Steroidobacteraceae bacterium | reverse complement strand
GCTGTGGGCGGACACCCTGGGACGTAGACATCGACCGGAACGATGCGATCGCAGCCGCGAACGACGGCATAGGAGTAATGATAGTAGCCGCCGCCGTTGGCGCACGAGCCCATGGAGATCACCCAGCGCGGCTCGGTCATTTGGTCGTACACCTTGCGCAGTGCGGGTGCCATCTTGTTGACCAGCGTGCCGGCCACGATCATGACATCGGATTGGCGCGGACTCGGCCTGAAGATGATGCCGAACCGGTCCTGGTCGTAGCGCGCAGCGCCGGCGTGCATCATCTCGACGGCACAGCAGGCCAATCCGAAGGTCATCGGCCATAATGATCCGGTGCGCGCCCAATTGATGAGCTTGTCGACGCTCGTCACTTCGAAGCCGGGCGCGGTGTTGTCGGCCTCTAATCCCATTCCAACGCCCCCTTCTTGTAGTCGTAGGCCAGCGCGACCACGAGCACCAAGGCGAAAATCAGCATTGAAATCAGCCCGAAGGTACCGGTAATTTTAAGGGAAACGGCCCAGGGGAAGAAGAATGCGATCTCTAAGTCGAAAACAATGAAAATAATGGCGACCAGGTAGTAGCGCACGTCGAAGCGCATGCGCGAATCTTCGAATGCCTCGAAACCGCATTCGTAAGGGGAGAGTTTTTCCGGGTCTGGACGGCGCGGGCCCAGTATCCAACCGACGGTGAACAGCGCCAGACCGAGAACCGTCGCCAATCCCAAAAAAATCAATATCGGTAAATACTGTCGCAACATAATCGGCGCCATTCACTACACGGATTGACCATAATTATATCAGTCGCGAGCTTGCCGCGTCGCGCGGACCCTTAAGTTCCGCACGACATCGTTGGTGCCGACGGCCGGACTCGAACCGGCACAGGTTGCCCCACTAGCCCCTCAAACTAGCGCGTCTACCAATTTCGCCACGTCGGCTTTGATCACTTTTTTTCTGGTGCTGTCGGCGTCGTTTCCGGCGTCGTCGCCGGTACCGTCGGCGCCGGCATCGGTGATGGCGTGATTGCCGGGGGCGGCGCCTTGGATGGAGCGGCCGCCTGTGCCGCGCGTTCCAGCACAGAAGTCGGTTGAGCCGGTGCGTGCGACCCGAGATAAGCCAGGCTCAAGCTGGTGACGAAGAATAACCCCGCGAACACCGCCGTCAATTTTGAGAATAAGGTGCTGGTGCCGCGCGCACCGAACACCGTGCCCGAAGCGCCTGAACCGAATCCTGCGCCCGCCTCCGCGCCCTTGCCCCGCTGCAGCAACACCAATCCGATAATCATCAGTGCAAGCAGCACATGCACGCCCAAGATCACACCACGCAACATAGAAAATCTCTTTAGTGACGCACGTTCAACGTACGTTAATGACGCACGGCCGCCGCAGCCGCGCAAATCTGCCTAAATTCATCCGCGCTCAATGAAGCGCCGCCCACCAATCCACCATCCACGTCGGGCATCGCGAATAGCTCTGCGGCATTGCCGGCCTTTACGCTTCCGCCATAGAGGATCCGCAAACGGTCCGCTATCTTAACATCATGTGCCCCGATGCGGCTGCGCAGGAATGCATGGACAGCCTGGGCCTGTTCCGGCGTCGCAGTGCGGCCGGTGCCTATGGCCCACACCGGTTCATACGCCAGCACCGCGTCCGAAAAGCCCCCTACGCCGAGCATGGCGATTACCGCTTCAACCTGGCGTGCCACCACCGATTCGGTCTGCTTGGCCTCGCGCTCTTCGAGAGTCTCACCGACGCACAGCACCGGTTTCAAACCGCCCGCCACCGCAGCAGCAAACTTGCGGGCCACCAAGGTATCGTCCTCGTGGTACCAGCGACGGCGTTCTGAATGGCCCACGATGACGTAAGTGCACCCGACGTCCTTGAGCATCGCAGCGCCCACTTGACCGGTGAACGCTCCTCCCGACTCAGCGCACACATCCTGCGCACCGACCATGATACGGCCCTCCTCCAATAGTCGGACTGCATCCGCTATGTAGACATAAGGGGGAAACACCGCGATGTCGATCGGCCAGTCCGGCCTGACGGCGCGCTCCAACTCGGCCAGCAAAGCCTGATTGACGGCCAGAGACCCGTGCATTTTCCAATTGCCCGCGACCATCGGACGACGCATAGCCAACCTCTGGGCTTCTTGCCCTGCGGGAAAGGCGGCGAAGATTAGCCGCGCCGCTTCGTAACTGCAAGCCCCCTAGGCATTGATGCTGGAAGCGGCTTCGACGGCCGCGGCGATGTCGTTGGCGCCTTTCTTGACCTGGCCCGCATCGGACCCCTCCACCATGACTCGAATCACCAGTTCCGTACCCGATGCGCGCAGCACGATTCGTCCACGGCCTTTAAGGCGCCGTTCCACGTCTTCCACCACCTGCGCCACCTTAGCGTCCGTCAGCGGATCGAAGCGCTTGGCGACCCGCACATTCAGAAGGACCTGCGGGTATTTCTTCATTCCGGCGCCTAACTCGGCCAACCCCGCGCCGGTTTGCTTCATAACAGCAAGAACCTGCAGCGCGCTAATCAACCCATCGCCGGTCGTGGTCTTGTCCAAGCACAGGATATGGCCTGAGGTCTCACCGCCCAAGGTGCCGCCCGCCTCGTTCAGCATCGCGAGCACATTGCGATCGCCCACTTGCGCACGTAGGAAACTGATACCGCGCTCGGCAAGCGCGTGTTCCAGTCCCAGATTGCTCATGACCGTACCCACCACCGGCCCTTTGAGCGCATTTCCACCACGGGCCGCCGTGGCGAGAATGAACATCAACTGATCGCCATCCACGCAGCGTCCGAGCTCATCGACCATGACCACCCGATCACCGTCGCCGTCCAGGGCAATGCCGACCTGCGCGCGGACTCCCGGCACGGTGAGCTGCAGCAGCGCCGGGGACATCGAGCCGCAACCGTCGTTGATGTTACGGCCGTTCGGTGAGCAGCCGATCGGGACGATTTCAGCACCGAGATCGGCAAGCACGCGCGGGGCGACCTTGTAGCCGGCACCGTTGGCGCAATCGATGACAATTTTGAAGCCCTCCAAGCTCATGCCGATAGGAATGGTCGACGCGCAGAAATCCTGATACTGGGTCCTGCTGCGGTCGATGCGTATGGCTTTGCCCAGGCGTTGCGATTCCTGCGTGAGCACGGCGAGGTCGAGCAAACTCTCGATCTCCTGTTCCACGCGGTCCGAGAGCTTGCTGCCCGTGGCATCGAAGAACTTGATGCCATTGTCCTGGTAGGGATTGTGCGAGGCGCTGATCACCACGCCGAAGCTGCAGCCTAGGCGTTGCGTCATATAGGCGATACCTGGCGTCGGCAGCGGTCCGATCAGCATGACATCGACGCCCGCGGCGACAAATCCCGCTTCCAACGCTGACTCGAACATGTAGCCGGAGACGCGGGTATCCTTGCCGATGAGCACACGCCCGCCTTCCGGCGCGAGCACGCGTGCTGCGGCACTTGCCAAGCGCAGCGCAAAATCGACGGTCATGGGCGCCGCGCCCACTCGGCCGCGCACACCGTCGGTGCCGAAATAATTCAAGTTTCCATTCCTTGCAGCACGGCGCTGACAGTGCGGATGGCATCGCAGGTCGGTCCCACATCATGGGTCCGGATGATGCGGGCGCCGCCGTTCACGGCCAGCGCCGCCAAGGCTAAGCCGCCGTGCAACCGCTCGTTGAGCGGCTTACCCAAAATTTTGCCGATCACATTCTTGCGCGAAACACCTACCAGCAGCGGCGCATTGAGCGCCGCAAAGCGCGGTAATTCTCTGAGTAAGGTCAAGTTGTGCTCCAAGCTTTTCCCAAATCCAAATCCCGGGTCAAATGCAATCGACTCACCGGCGATGCCGGCAGCGAGGCACGCTTCTCGTTCATGCAAGAGAAATTCGCTGATTTCACCCACCACATCATTATAGTGAGGGTGTTGCTGCATCGTACGCGGCTCGCCTTGCATGTGCATGAGGCACACTCCGGCCTGCGTCTCAGCAGCCACCGCGCGTGCACCTGGGACTCGCAGTGCGTAGATGTCGTTGATGATGCAGGCCCCCGCCGCTACCGCGGCGGTCATCACCGCGGGTCTCGAGGTGTCGATGGAAATGGCGACATCGCAACTCGCCGCGATGCCTTCGATGACCGGGAGCACGCGTGCCAACTCAGTCGATTCCTCCACCTCGAGTGCGCCGGGACGAGTCGACTGACCGCCGACATCGATGATGGCTGCTCCTTCGCTGAGGATTTCCCGCGCGCGGGTCAAAGCAGCATCGACGCCGGCATAGCGTCCGCCGTCGGAGAATGAATCCGGCGTGACGTTGAGTATGCCCATGACGACGGCGCGGGTTAGGTCAAGACTTCGTTGTCGACAGCGCCACTGCATGGAACGTACGTGGCCTCGCGGCTTGTCGCCCGACAGACTCGGGGGTTGCTTCGGGAAATGCGCTCCCGAACCAACCGCTCTAGTGCTGTCCCGCCGGATTGACCAACGGAGGAGCGGGCTTTTCAGCTGAGGGGCCTCGAGGCGTCGGCGTGGGCGTATCGTCCCAGTCGCGCGGCGGCCGCGGCTCCCGGCCTTCCATGATGTCCTTGATCATTTCCTCGTCAATGGTCTCGTACTTAATCAAGGCCTCGGACATCGCTTGCAGCTTGTCCATGTTGGTCTGCAGAATCTTGTAAGCGCGCTGATAGTTGTTGTCGATCACGCGCCGCACTTCCTCGTCGATCACATGCGCGGTCACATCCGAGACCTGCTTGTGTTGCGTGACGCTGCGGCCCAAGAACACTTCGCCCGATTCTTCACTATAAGTCTGCGGGCCCAAGCGATCCGAGAGACCCCATCGAGTAACCATGTTGCGCGCGAGTTCCGTGGCGCGCTCGATGTCG
>DASWUU010000024.1:0-9675 GCA_036401515.1 Steroidobacteraceae bacterium | reverse complement strand
GGCGGGCGTGCGGCGCCGCTCACGGGTCGAGGAGACCGTAGAAAAATTCAGCGTCATCAAGACGCTGCAGGCTATCGAGTCCGCCCATGTTGTCGTTGTTGTGATGGACGCACACGATACGGTCGCGGAGCAGGACGCGAGCCTGCTGGGCACGGTGATCGAGCAGGGCCGCGCTTTGGTTTTAGCGGTTAATAAGTGGGACAACATTCCGACGGAACAGCGCGATTTGATCCGCCAACAAATCGAGCAACGGCTGCAATTCGCGGATTTTGCGCCGCTGCATTTCATCTCCGCACGGCATGGCAGCGGTGTCGGTGAATTGTTTGCCTCGGTCAATAAAGTCTATGCCGCCGCCATGCGCGATATGAGCACGCCTGAACTTACGCGCGTGCTGGAAGCGGCGATCGAAAGCCATCAGCCGCCCTTGGTCAGCGGGCGGCGTATCAAGCTTCGCTACGCGCACCAGGGCGGCCGCAACCCGCCCATCGTGGTTATCCATGGCAACCAGACCGATCATGTACCGGATGCGTACCGGCGCTACCTGGTCAATGTGTATCGCAAGGCATTTAACTTGATCGGGACGCCGGTCCGGGTGGCTTTTCGGGGCGATGAGAATCCTTATGCCGGCAAGCGCAATCCCCTAACCCCCCGCCAAGTGCGCAAACGCAAACGGCTGATTCAACGCAATAAGCGTTAAGATCCTAGCTGCGGCTCAAGGACAGACTCCTGGGGTGATCGTGTGCGGCAGCTCTTCCAAAGAAAATCCATTCGAATCCTGATCGTTGCTCTGTTGCTGACGGGCGCCTATGCGCTTGCGGGATTTTTGCTCGCGCCCAAGTTGCTGCGCAATGCGCTGCTGACTGACATTCCCAAAGTGCTCATCGGCGTCAAACCAAGCGTGGGCGACGTTCGCGTCAATCCATTCTTGCTGCAAGTCGAGATCAAGGATCTCTATCTGACCGGAGCGAATGGCACTAAGCTCGTGGGGTTCGGCCGGCTATTCATCGATTTCGAATTCTCATCGATATGGCACCGCGCCTATACCTTTAAGCATATCGACATGGCGTTGCCCTTTGCCAACGCCGTGATATTCAAAGATGGCAGCTTGAACTTGGCGCAATTAAGTCCCAAGACCGCCGAGAAGCCGAAACCCACGCCTAAGAATGCGGAATCCATGCCGGCGCTGCGCATCGGTTCTTTCAAAGTCACTCAAGGGTTTCTGTCGTTTGACGATCGAAGGCACCCATCGGACTTCGAAACGCGTTTGGAACCGATCAATTTTGAACTACAGAATTTCACCACAGGAGTCGATGGCGGGCGCTTTACTTTCACCGGTGTATCGAAGCTCGGCGAGCGAATCGAGTGGCATGGACATGTATCGGTGCAACCGATCGAGTCCGACGGCGAATTTCAGATCGCCGGACTGCAGGCGCACACGATTTGGGAATACCTGGAAGATCGACTTAGCTTTCTCGTCAATTCGGGCACGATCGACGTGAACGCCACGTACAAGTTCTCGCTGAAGGATGACGTGGATTTCAAAGCAGAAGTCTCGAAGATCGCGCTGACAAGTCTCGCCGTGAGGCCGAAGAATTCGGATGTTGATTGGGTGACGGTGCCGGAGCTGGTTGTGAGCGGCACGACGGTGGACCTCAAGCCGCGACAGGCGCATAGCGATTCGCTATCTGTGACGGGCCTGAAGCTGGTGACGTGGCTCGAGGCGGACGGGTCATTCAATTTATTGAAACTCGCCGCAACCCCGCCCGCTGGATCGGCGGACCTCACCCCGGGGACGCCCACGACGGGGATACCTACGACCGCCGCTCCGGGCGCGGGCGCCGCGGGTTCCGAGTGGCAATATGAATTGCGTGAATTTTCGCTTCGCGACGCCAGCATTTCGGCCGAGGATCGGCGTACCCGGCCGGCCGCCAAAGTGCTTCTTGAGCCGCTATCCATCAAGGTGGATGGCGCCAGCTTAAATCTTGGCAAGCCCATAACTGTGTCGCTGGACACGAAGATCAATGGCTCGGGGTCTTTGAATGCGAGCGGAGATCTCACTCCGCAACCCGTGGCGGCGAATTTGAGCCTCAAGCTGGCCGGCATCGAATTGGCGGCGATTCAGCCCTACATTGCGCAATACACTTCTATGACGCTGCTTGCCGGCGCTTTGAACGGCGACGCCAAAGTCCGCTACGGTTCCGAACACCCCGCCTTGCGAATCGACGGCAATATCAGCGTCGCGAAATTGCACACTGTCGACAACGCATTGCACGATGACTTCATCAACTGGGATCGATTGGATATTCAAGGGCTGAATTTCCAACACGATCCCGATCGGCTCGACATCGACCAAATCGTTGCCCGCAAGCTTTATGCGCGAGTCATTGTCGAGCCGGACGAATCCATCAACGTGAAGCGGGTGTTGGCGGGGCCTGGCGCCACCGTGGTGGCGGCCAGCGGAACCACGAGCCCTCCCATCGTCGCGACAGCAGCTCCCGCGCCGGCACCGCCGCTGCCGCGCAAGGGCCGAAAGCCGGGCGTTGCGAGCGCCCCGACCGCCGCGGAAGCGGCGCCGGCCTCCACCACGCCCGCGATGCCCATTTCAATCAAAAAAATCGTTCTGCAGTCCAGTCAGGCGAATTTTGCGGATCTATCGGTCATGCCTAACTTTGCAGCCGGCATCCAGAATCTCGAGGGTACGGTGCTTGGGCTTTCCTCAAAGGCCAATTCGCAACCCAAGATCGATCTTCATGGTTCTGTGGGTGCCTTCGCGCCCGTGTCCATTACCGGAGAGCTCAACGTGCTGAGCGCGGCCCTTTACGCCGACCTCACGATGAGCTTTCGCAACATTGAACTCAGCACTTTCAATCCCTATTCCGGAAAATTTGCGGGCTACAACATCAGCAAGGGTAAATTAACCACGGAACTGCATTACAAGGTCAATGGCCGCAAGCTGGACGCGCAGCACCACATCATTGTCGATCAGCTCGAGTTCGGCGAAAAGACGGAAAGCAAGGACGCGGTATCGTTGCCCGTCAAGCTCGCGGTGGCGCTGCTCAAAGATCGGGACGGTGTGATCGATCTGAACCTTCCCGTCGAGGGTTCGCTCGATGATCCCCAATTCAAATTGGCCCCGATCATCTGGAAAGTCTTCGTACATATTTTGGAGAAAGCCGTCACCGCTCCGTTCGCGCTGCTAGGTGCATTGTTCGGGGGCGGTCCCGACCTGCAGTTCATCGATTTTGAGCCGGGCGCCGCTGATCTGGATCCGGTCGCCAACGACAAGGCGCAGAGCATGATTAAGGCCTTGAACGCGCGGCCGCAACTAAAAATCGAGATTCCAATTGCGGTGGTGAACGAACTCGATCGCCCGAGTCTCGTCGAGGCAAAGTTTCAGGCGCAGATTCATGAGGTCCAGGGGGCAAGGGCTGCGCGCAAGAAATCACCCGCTGCCGCACCTGCATTTGAGCAACTCGATCCAGAGGCACAGCTCGAGATGCTGACGCAGCTGTACAGCAAGGATTTCGGCGCCGAGCCAAAATTTCCCGACTCGGTCGCGGCGATCAAGAACAAGCCGGACAATGTCACGGCAAAAATTGAGTTTTTGAGCCGGGAGTTGCACGCGCACATAGCAGTGAGCGAGTCGGATTTAACGGCGTTGGGGCAGCAAAGAGCCATGAACCTGCAGCAGGCTCTGTTGACCGGTACGCAGATCGAACCAGAGCGCGTATTTCTGGTGGCCAACGACAAAGCACGGAATCAAGACGGCCGGGTGCGATTGGAATTTTCTTTGCGCTGACGCGCTCGCGGTCCGCGCCATTTTGGTGCGTGAGCGCGCTGGTTATGCCCCCGATCGGTGCGAAACACACACGGCTGGACGCAGGAATATTCCTTAAGCTGCTGATCGCATTCGACTCTTGGAGAGTGGCACAAGCGGTGCTTTCCGCCAGCCAGCGCTCAACAGGTGTGAAGGCGAGAAATGAAGCTCGTAACAGCGATTATCAAGCCGTTCAAGCTTGACGAGGTTAGAAAGGCAGTCAGCGACGTCGGCGTGCAAGGAGTGACCGTCACCGAAGTTCGCGGCTTCGGCAGGCAGCGCGGGCACACTGAAATTTACCGCGGTGCTGAATATGCGATTGAGTTCGTGCCGAAAACGAAAATAGAGATCGCCGTCGACGACGCGCTTCTCGATCAAGTGATCGACGCGATAACCAAGTCGGCGAGAACAGGAAAGGTAGGGGATGGAAAAATATTTGTCTTTGATCTTGCGCAGGTTGTGCGCATCCGAACCGGCGAACGCGATGCGAGCGCGCTTTAGATTACAGAGGAAAAAATGAAGAAACAGCCGATACTGGCTTTGGTGGCGATGCTGCTGGCAATACCTACCGCTTGGAGCGACACCGTACCGGCCGAGCCAACCCTGATCAACGTGGACAAAATAAGCGCCGGCGATACCGCATGGATGCTGACCTCGACGGCGCTGGTGCTGATGATGTCGATACCGGGCCTGGCGCTCTTTTATGGCGGCATGGTGCGCAAGAAAAACGTACTCGCCACGCTCATGCAGACCTTCGCGATCGTCTGCGTGGTGACCCTCTTATGGTGGCTGGTGGGTTATTCATGGGCCTTTACGCCCGGCGGAAAATTTATCGGGGGCTTCAGCCGCGCGCTCTTCAATGGCATGAGATTCGCGCATGACCCGGTCAATCAACTGACGGTATCGCATTTGGCATTGACCATCCCCGAAACGGTCTATGCGATGTTCCAGCTCACCTTCGCCGCCATTACGCCGGCGTTGATCTGCGGTGCCTTCGCGGACCGCATGAAGTTCTCGGCCATGCTGGTATTCATGGGCGCCTGGTCCCTGCTCGTGTATGCGCCCATTGCACACATGGTTTGGGAACCTAGCGGCTGGTTGAACGCGGCCGGAGTCTTGGATTACGCGGGCGGCACAGTGGTGCACATCAATGCCGGCATGGCGGGCCTTGCCAGTTGTTTCGTGCTCGGCAAGCGCTTGGGCTATGGCCGCGAAGCCATGCCGCCGCACAATCTGACGCTGACGCTGATCGGTGCTTCCCTATTGTGGGTAGGCTGGTTCGGATTCAATGCCGGATCGGCGGGAGCCGCGGATGGGCGGGCAGGGATGGCGATGCTGGTGACGCAGATGGCAACGGCTGCTGCGGCCCTCGGTTGGATGCTTGCCGAATGGATCAGCAAGGGCAAACCGAGCGTGTTGGGCATCGCCTCAGGCGCCGTGGCGGGGCTGGTCGCCATCACTCCCGCATCCGGGTTCGTGGGCCCCACACCGGCGGTGATCATTGGCCTCGTCGCGGGAGTCGTCTGCTTCATCGCGGCGACATCGCTCAAACATGCGCTGAAATATGACGATTCGCTGGACGCGTTCGGCGTCCACGGCATCGGCGGCATCATCGGCGCGCTGCTGACAGGCGTGTTCGTGAGCAAAGAAATCAGCGGTGTCGACGGCTCTGTGTGGATTCAGCTCAAAGGCGTCGCCGTTACAGTTGCATACGCTTTCACGGCGAGTTTCGTTATCCTCAAAGTCATCGACATGACGATGGGTCTGCGGGTGACGGAGGAACAGGAGCGAGAAGGGTTGGATATCTCGCTTCACGGTGAGAGCATCGAGTAGCGATCGCAGCCATCGCCGGATGAGCGTAAACTGGCGCAAAGAAGGAGCGCCAGCTTGCCCATCCTCGACGTGCTGTTGATCGCGATCGTCGTCATCGCTTTGTCCGGTCTGCGTGTCGCGCAGGAGTACGAGCGCGGCGTGGTGTTCAGATTGGGACGCTACAAGGGACTGCGCGGACCCGGCCTGTATTGGATCATTCCGCTAGGCATCGAACGCTCGGTGCGAGTGGACATTCGTACCCGCACAGTCTCGGCGGAGCAGCAGGAAACGATCACGCGCGACAGCGTGACCATCAAGGTTAACGCCGTGTTGTGGTACCGCATCGTGGACGCGGCAAAGGCCGTCATCGAAGTGACGGATGCGCCGGCCGCCGTCTACCAGCTGGCTTTGACGGGATTGCGCAACATCATCGGCCAGCATGATTTGGATGAGATTCTTCAGGAACGCAATAAAATCAACACGCTATTGAGCGATAGCATTTCCGGATCCACCGCTGCCTGGGGACTGGAGGTGCAGCGGTTTGAGATGAAGGATGTGGAGCTGCCCAAAGCGATGCAGCAGGTCATGGCCATGCAGGCGGAAGCCATTCGTGAAAAGCGTGCGCGGATCATCAAGGCCGAAGCGGAATTCGAGGCCTCGGTCAAGTTATCGGCGGCCGCGGCGCAGATGACCGCAAATCCCGCGGCGCTGGAGTTGCGGCGCATGCAGATGATTTCCGAAGTGGGCGCCGAGAACAACAGCACCACGGTGCTGATGATTCCGTCGGATTTTGTCTCGCTGGCACATACACTTAACGACTATATCGCCCGGCAGTCACCCCCGCCCTAGGGGATTGTCCCAGTCCGTTTTCTGCGACAGGCGCCATTGCGGAAACTTTGCAGCGCAAGCTTTCGTGATCAAGGTCTCACTTTCAATCCGATTATGCCAGGTACTCTTCGCGTGCCTTCTTGATCTTCCAAGGCAACGGAGAAAGCCGAATGAGCAACCCTTATAACAGTGCGACCGAACGCGCGTCGATCCTGGGCCCGACACTTTATTTCAAAGGCGAGTTGAACGCCGAAGAGGATCTTCTGATTCAAGGGCGAGTGGAAGGATCGATCACGCACACGCAACGCCTGACGGTGGGCCCGCAAGGCACGGTCAAGGCGAATATCAAAGCGCAATTGATCATTGTCGAGGGAACTGTCGAGGGCGATCTGCACGCTGAGAAATCCGTGTTCGTGAAGGAATCGGCGAAGGTTTGCGGGAACATATTTTCACCCACGGTGAGCATTACCGAAGGGGCCAGTTTTAGCGGCAGCATCGATATGGACGGAAAAAAGGCCGCTCAGTCTGCAGGTAAGTTCGAGCCGGTCCGACCGACCAAAGCCGCCGGTGGCGCCGCCTAAAAATGTCGTGGTTTAAAAAACCTCTCAATGGAGATGAGCCGATGATGAATGCCAACGCAAACAGCCGCCACGGAGCGACCGAACCTTCCTTGACGCGGCCCGAGCCGCGATTGCCGGGCGAACAACGATCGCCGGCGGCACGCGCCCCTGAACCGGTGCGTACCCCCGATGCCAAGGCAGCAGAAAGTGCCTCGCGAGCCTCCGTTTTGGGGCCGACCTTACGATTCAAAGGCGAATTGTCCGCACAAGAGGATTTAATCGTTCAAGGAAGCGTCGAAGGCTCTATCACGCACACCCAGAGTCTCACGGTCGGCACCGACGGTACGATGAAAGGCGACATTCGCGCGCGGGTCATCGTCATCGACGGGAAAGTCGAGGGAGATCTTTACGCCACCGAATCGGTCAACATTCGTGCCACTGCCAAGGTTAAGGGCAATGTCTTTGCACCGCGTGTCGGCATCAGCGAGGGCGCATTTTTCCAAGGCCAAATCGAAATGCAGCCATCGGGTGCGGCGGTCCAAGAGCACAGTGCTCGCTTGCGCCAGGCCGCGATATCACCGGCCATGGATGCGGGTGGCGTCGACCAACTGTTGAGCGGGACTTAAAGTCGCGCACTCACTCCGGGACGAAAAGCTCGGGGTCGACCCAGGCGCGGTTCAAGCTCAAGCCCCAGTGCAAATGCGGCCCGGTCGCACGGCCGGTCATGCCGACCTTGCCCAGGATGGCGCCGGCAGCGACCCGCTGCCCGGGTTGCACATCGATGGCGCTCAAATGACAATACATGCTGATCAAGCCGCGGCCATGATCGACAAATACAGTATTGCCATTGAAGAAATAGTTGCCAGTGTCGATGACCGTGCCCGCCAGGGGGACTTTCACCGGTGTGCCGGCGGGCGCCGCAATGTCCATACCGCTGTGCGGATTGCGCGACTCGCCGTTGAAGATGCGACGATTGCCGAAGGAACTCGAGCGCACACCTGGAACCGGGGGCTCCCAACTCAGCGTCTGCGGCTGGGCATCTGTCCAACGGCTTAAGTCATGTTCAATGGATGATTTCTCGCGCTCCACACGCGCGAGATCCGCGGCCGATAAATTCACCTTCCCCGGGGCTACCTTCAGGTATTGGCGGGCATATTGCTTGTCGCTGACGAGAAAATTGATTTCTTGCCTGCCATCTAGGGTGCGTACGGTGACGCGGCGCGGTGCCAGCGGTGCCGAGAGGGGAATGCCGATGACGGCGAACCACTGCGCGCCGTCCTGAACGACCAAGGCGCGATGGCCATCGACATCCACATACGGCATAGAGTCGCCATGCGCGTCGAGCCGGATTATTTTAATTCCGCCCGGTACGGCGCTCTCGCGCGGCAATGCGTAGCTCAACCCGAGGGTGGGGCACATGCAGAAAAACAGACAGGCGAACCGATTCATGATCCTTGCACCTTGGCGCGAATTTTTCCCCTTGCCAGTCGTGCTTCGATGAGAGTGCCGGGCGCGACATCCGCGGCATTGATCAATATCCCACCGCCCTCGCGGCTGACAATCGCGTAACCGCGCTCCAGGGTGGCCAGGGGACTTACGGCGTTGAGTGTGCGCACCAGCGGAGAGAGACGCTCGCGCGCGAGATGCAGCCGCGAAAACGCCGCGGCTTTGAGCCTGGCCAATAAAGCGGCCTGCCGGGCGGCCGTGGCGCGCAACCGAACTACGGGACTTAAATGCCAGAGTTGGCTGCGGCGCTCACCCAAGGCCGAGCGGCGTTCGGCTAGGGTTTGGCGCATTGCTCGCCACAAGCGCTGCTCTATGTCGTCCAAGCGCTGGGCTTGCTGAGAGAGTCTTGCCGATGGACTGACCAATGCTGCGCGCCCAATGAGCCAGCGAAGCCGTTGGCGCTGAGCTTCGACTCTGCGCATCAAGCCGCGCTGCAGACGCAAAGTTATACGGCCGAGAGCGGCGTGCCATTCTTCGCCATCGGGCACCGCAAGCTCCGCCGCAGCGGAAGGCGTCGGAGCCCGCAAATCGGCCGCGAAATCGGCGATCGTGAAATCGATTTCGTGCCCGATGCCGCTGATGATCGGGATCGGCGATGCGACGATGGCTCGAGCCAACGCCTCGTCATTGAATGCCCAAAGATCCTCGAGGGATCCGCCGCCGCGGGCCATAATCAGCACATCGCATTCGGCTCGCCGGCCAGCCAACCGAACCGCAGCCGCGATCTCGCCGGCGGCCGCCGGGCCTTGCACTGCGACTGGGTAAATGAGGACCGGCACTGCTGCGAACCGGCGCGCCAGCACATGCAGGATGTCGCGGATTGCCGCGCCGGTTGGCGAAGTAATTACGCCGATTCGCCTCGGCATAAGGGGCAGGGCGCGCTTGCGCTCCGCTGCGAATAAGCCTTCCTCTGAGAGCCGGGCAGACAGTTCCTCGAATCGACGCTTGAGTGCACCGAGACCCGCATCTTCCATGTGATCGATCACCAGCTGGAACTCGCCTCGAGGCTCGTAGAGGCCGATGCGCGCTCGCACCAGCACCTTTTGGCCATCCCGCACGGCAAAGGCGCACAACATATTTCGCTGCCGAAACATGCAGCAGCGAACCTGTGCAGCGGCATCTTTCAGCGAGAAATACCAGTGCCCGGAGCTG
>DASWUU010000023.1:0-4881 GCA_036401515.1 Steroidobacteraceae bacterium | reverse complement strand
TCCCTAAGATGGTCCTGGCAAGGCCCTAAGTCAAGTTCAGAATCAAGGAAATAGTAATGTCTCTTCAAACCCCTACCCGTATCTTGGCGATCATTTTCGCAGCGGCTCTGGCCGGATGTAGCCACTCAGTGGCGCACACCGACTCCGTCGTTGCGCCGCCCGCCGTCAGCGTCGCGGAGGTCATCTCGCAGCCGCTGCGTCATTGGGAAGAACTCACGGGCGAATTACAAGCAGTCAACACGGTCGACGTGCATCCGCGGGTCAGTGGTTTCATCGACAATGTGCAATTCAAGGAAGGTGCCAGGGTCAGCAAGGGGCAGGTGCTGTTTCAAATCGACCCGCGGCCTTTCGAGATCGAAATTGAGCGTTTGAACGCGGAGATCAAGCGCTCCCAGTCGAGGCTCGATTTTGCGACCGCGGATCGTGCACGAGCCGAACGTCTTTTTTCACAGAATGCGATTGCGCGCGAGGAATATGAACAGTTGATGTCGGCGCAGGCCCAAGCAGCCGGGGATCTCGGCTCCCTGACTGCGCAGCTGCACGCCGCACATTTGAATCTCGAGTACAGCCACGTACGTTCGCCCATTGACGGCCATGTATCGCGCGCGATCATCACACCGGGCAACTTGGTATCGAACGCTGATTTGCTGACCACCGTCGTGTCCGATGACCCAATTTACGCCTATTTCGACACCGACGAGGCGACATACTTGAAGTTCACAGGGCTCGATCATCACGGCACGCGCGGACCTGACAGCACCCATGGCACAGACGGCACCCGCGGAACTGCGACCAGCCCGGTATTCATGGGGCTGGTCGGAGAACAAGGCTATCCTCATCAGGGTACGCTGGATTTCATCGACAACAAGGTCGATTCGCGCAGCAGCACCATACATGTGCGCGCCGTTTTCGATAATAAGGACGGACGCTTCACTCCCGGACTATTCGCGCGAATTAAGCTGGTCGCTAACGACAGCTACCAGGCCGTCCTCGTCGACGAACGCGCCGTAGGCAACGACCTCGGCAAAAAATTCGTGTTGGTTCTGAAACCCGATAACACGCTCGATTACCGCCCTGTCACGTTGGGCGCCCGCATCGATGGACTGCGGGTCGTGGACGAGGGTTTGCAGGCAAGCGACATTATTGTCGTCAATGGTCTGCAGCATGCCGCCGCCGGCGCCAAGGTTCAGGCGACGAGAGTCAGCATGACGGCGAACGGATCTGGACTCTCGCAGGTAGCGATAATCACCCCGCCCGCTGAGAAACCGGTGCTGGTGCAACGATGAACATTTCGCGATTTTTTATTCAGCGCCCGATTTTCGCCGCGATGCTATCCGCACTGATTTTACTCGGTGGACTCATCGCATTACCCAGCCTTCCGATCAGTGAATACCCCGAAGTAGTGCCTCCCACCATCGTGGTGAAAGCGACTTATCCGGGCGCAAACCCCACGGTCATCGCCGACACCGTCGCATCGCCATTGGAGCAAGCGATCAACGGCGTCGAGGACATGTTATATCAATACTCTCAGGCCACCAGTGACGGAGTGATGACCCTGACCGTCACATTCAAGCTCGGCACCGACGTCGACAAGGCGCAGGTGCAGGTGCAGAACCGCGTCAGCCAGGCGCTGCCCAAGCTGCCGACGGAAGTCCAAAGATTGGGCGTGGTAACCAACAAGGCGTCGCCCGACATTACCATGGCGGTATTCGTGTACTCACCGAACGGCCGCTACGATCAAACTTATCTTGCAAACTTTGTCGCGCTGCGTATCAAAGATGAGCTCGCGAGACTCGACGGCGTGGGCGATGTGCAGCGCTTCGGCGGCGGTGACTATTCGATGCGAGTCTGGTTGGATCCGGAGAAAGTGGCTGCACGCGGTCTCACGACCGGCGATGTTGTAAATGCCATACGCGAGCAGAATGTGCAGGTCGCCGCCGGACAGTTGGGTGCGCCACCGATGGCGAACGGAGCCAATTTTGAGCTCGCAATCAACACCAAAGGCCGCCTGAGCGACGAGACGGACTTCGAAAACATCATCGTCAAGACCGGCGCCGCGGGGCAGATCGTGCGCCTGCGCGACGTCGCGCGCATTGAGCTCGGCTCCGACAACTACGCGCTGCGCGCCATGCTGGACAATCGCGTCGCGGTGGCGATCCCGATATTCCAACGGCCCGGCAGCAACGCGATCGCCGTATCAGATGCGGTGCGCGCCAAGATGGCGGAGCTGAAAAAGAGCTTTCCGCAAGACATCGACTACAATGTGGCCTACGACCCCACCGTATTCGTCCGTGGCTCGATCCATGCCGTGGTACACACCTTGATTGAAGCGATCATCCTGGTCGTCATCGTGGTCATCATATTTCTCCAGACGTGGCGGGCGTCGATCATTCCGCTGATCGCTGTACCGGTCTCGTTGGTCGGCAGTTTTGGCATCATGCACCTGATGGGCTTCGGGCTGAACGCCTTATCACTGTTCGGTTTGGTGCTCGCTATTGGCATCGTCGTCGATGATGCGATCGTGGTCGTGGAAAACGTCGAGCGCAATATTCAAGAGGGCCTTGCGCCAATCGATGCTACTCGTCAGGCCATGAAAGAGGTAACCGGGCCGATCATCGCGACTGCCCTGGTGCTGTGCGCGGTGTTCGTGCCGACGGCGTTCATCAGCGGTTTGTCAGGGCAGTTCTACAAACAATTCGCGCTCACCATTGCAATCAGCACCATTATTTCGGCATTCAATTCGCTGACTCTATCGCCGGCTCTCTCCGCGCTGCTGTTGAAACCGCATGGTGCCGCGCCGGATGGCGTCACACGCGTTCTCAATGCTGGCTTGGGATGGTTCTTCGCGCCGTTCAATCGATTCTTTGCGCGCGCGAGCGCGGGCTACGTCGGTGCGGTGGCACGGGTGCTGCGCTCGAGCGCAATCGCGTTGTTCATCTACGGCGGGCTCATTCTTTTGACTTGGTTCGGGTTCAGCCACACACCAGCCGGCTTCGTTCCCCCGCAGGACAAGCAATACCTGGTTGCCTATGCACAGCTTCCCGATGCCGCAACCCTCGATCGCACGGAGGCGGTGATGAAGCGCATGAGCACGATAGCGCTCGCCACTCCTGGCGTGGAATCGGTGCCCGCATTCCCCGGCTTGTCGATCAACGGCTTTACCAATGCGACGAACGCGGGGATTGCGTTCACGCCGCTCAAGCCTTTTGAGGAACGGCGCGATGCTGCGAAGTCGGCCGGCGGGATCGCCGCCGCGCTATCGGCCAAATACAGCCAGATCCAAGAAGCCTATATCGCAGTTTTTCCGCCGCCCCCGGTTCAAGGGCTTGGCACGATCGGCGGCTTCAAGATGCAAATCGAAGACCGCGGCAATTTAGGTCCCGAGGAACTGTATCGCCAGACTCAGAACGTCTTGGCCAAGGCGCGACGCCGCCCGGAACTGGCCGCGCTGTTCTCTGGCTTCCAAGTCAACGTCCCGCAAATTCAAGTCGACGTGGACCGCGAAAAGCTCAAAGCTGCCGGCGTCAACCTGCAGGATCTCAATGATACGATGCAGGTGTATCTGGGCACTCTGTACGTCAATGACTTCAATCGCTTCGGCCGCACGTACCAAGTCAACGCCCAAGCGGAGTCCGGCTTTCGCTTGAGCGCCGAGGATATCGGTCGCCTCAAGACACGCAATCAGCGCGGCGACATGATCCCCATCAATAGCTTCATCACGGTGCGCGAGACTTCGGGGCCCGATCGCGTAACCCATTACAACGGCTATGCAGCGGCGGACATCAATGGCGCCCCGGCGCCGGGCTACAGCACCGGGCAGGCACAACAGGCGATCGAAGAAGTCGCGCGCCAGGAGTTGCCTAACGGCATGCAGTTCGAGTGGACAGAGCTGACCTATCAGCAGATTCTCGCGGGCGATACCGCGGCCTACGTATTTCCATTGGTAATATTGCTGGTATTCATTGTATTGGGTGCATTGTATGAAAGCGTGAGCCTGCCGCTGGTCGTGATCCTCATCGTGCCAATGTGCCTGCTGAGTGCCATTCTCGGCGTGCACATTTTCGGCGGCGATAACAATGTCTTTACCCAGATCGGTCTCATCGTGCTCGTAGGACTCGCCTGCAAGAACGCGATTCTCATCGTCGAGTTTGCGCGCGATCGTGAATTACAAGGTGAGAGCATTTGGCAGGCCGTGCTCGATGCCTGTCGCTTGAGGTTGCGGCCGATTCTGATGACCTCGCTCGCGTTCATCATGGGCGTGGTGCCGCTGGTAATTTCGCACGGCGCGGGCGCTGAGATGCGTCGCGCCATGGGCGTGGCGGTGTTCTCAGGCATGCTGGGCGTGACTTTCTTCGGATTACTCCTCACCCCGGTGTTCTACCTCGTGATCCGCAAAATCGTCGAGGCTAGGCGTTCCGCGGCGGGGCCCAGTGCATTGATTCACACCACCGAAACACACTAATAAGAGCGCTCCTCATGCTTAAAAACGTAATGTGGATGAGTTCGGTAGCGTCGCTGATGGCGGCGCTCGCCGCCTGCGCCGTCGGACCGACTTACCATCGTCCAGAGACGCCGGCGAGCGAACCGCGCAACATTGCTGGTGCACATTTCAGTACCCAGGAACCCAACGCTGCATGGTGGGAACAATTCGAGGATCCGGTGCTTGCCGATCTCGAAGCTCGCGCGCTTGCCGAAAGCCTCGACTTGCATGTCGCGATCGCGCGCGTGCATTCGGCACGGGCGGCCTTCAGCGAAGCACAATTCAACTACGCCCCGCACGTGCAGCTGGACGGTTCCTACTCGAGGTCCAAGGAGCAGTTTCCCGGTTTTACCACCGATCGGCTCGACATTCAGAATGCCAGTATCGGCTTTGATGCCACT
>DASWUU010000022.1:0-28901 GCA_036401515.1 Steroidobacteraceae bacterium | reverse complement strand
AGGCGGTGCCGCCGCGGAGGTATCGATCGCGCATAGCGTTAATAGCTGGTGGAAGCCTGAAATTTATATCGCCGAATATCAGAAAGACCCTGGTTCCGCGGGCAGGCTGATCGGATACGAATTTGAGAACATCTTTCAGCTAACCGATCCGGGTAAGTACTGGGCCGATTTTGGACTCATTGCCGAGTTTGAGCACCTGACTATCGCCGGCGGTCACGATGCGATCGAGGTTGGGCCCCTCATCGAAAAAACGATGGGCCGGTTTGCGCACATTGTGAATCTGATTTGGGAGAAGCAGATCGGCTCGGGCGCCAGTGCCAACTATGGATTCCGGTATACATACTCGGGTACCTATGCGGTCTCGCAAGCGTTCCGTCCGGGGGTGGAGTTTTACGGTCGTCACGCGGACAACTCCTATCAAGCAGGCCCCATCGTGTCCGGCGAGTGGCACCTTGCGGGTACCAAAGCAAGCGTGGAGTACCGAGTCGGCGTGGTGCTCGGCCTCAATGCCGATGCAGCACGCCAGACATGGCTTGCGCGATTGGAGTACGAATTCCTTTAGCCATTGGCCAACTGAACACCGCTCGCCGGTGGTATGCGCCCGAATCGACCGGAATTGAAGTCTTGGATAGCCTCTTTTATCTCTTGTTCCGTGTTCATGACGAACGGGCCGAGGCCCACAATGGGCTCATTGAGCGGCTCGCCGCTCAACACCAAGAACGTCGCATCATTGTTAGCCTCTAGCGAGACATGGCCGGCTTCGCGATCCATCACGACAAGTTGACCCTCGCGCGCAACGGCGTCGCCGTTGACTTGCACCGTACCCCGCAGTATCACCAACGCAACGGTACGGTTCGCGGGAAAACTGAAACGCGTGCTAGCACCTTGCTGCAGTTTCACGTCCCACACATCGATGGGTGAGAAGGTCAAGGCAGGACCTTTGCGTCCTTCGAAATCGCCGGCAATCACTCGCAGCGAGCCTGCACCGTCCGGCAATTGCGCCACGGGAATATCTTGGTTCAGCAAGGTCTGATAGCGAGGCCGCGTTGCTTTGTCCTTGGCGGGTAAATTGACCCAGAGCTGCACCATATCCAATGTCCCGCCAGCCTTTGCAAAGGCTTGCGAGTGAAACTCCTCGTGCAAAATGCCTGCGCCCGCCGTCATCCATTGCACATCGCCACGGCCAATCTTGCCGCCGCTGCCGGTCGAATCCCGATGCTCGACTTCGCCTTCGTAGACTATGGTGACGGTCTCGAAGCCCCGATGCGGATGTTCTCCGACGCCGCGCCGCGCCGCCGTCGGCAAAAAGCTCTGCGGTCCTGCGCGATCGAGCAAGAGGAATGGACTCAAGTGCTGACCGTGACTGTTGTAAGAAAAGAGCGAGCGCACAGGGAACCCGTCACCCACCCAGTGCTGCCCGGGTGCACTATAAATGCCCAAAATTTGCTTCATGTGAATACTCCTCGAGACCCAGTTGCTGCACCCTTTGACTGCAATTAAGGCTACTCCAAGAACAATGGACGCGGTAGGCGCGCCTTTATAGACTCTGCGTTCTATATATAGGACGAACATGCAAGACCTCAATGACCTGTATTATTTTGTTCAGGTTGTCGATCACGGTGGATTCGCGCCCGCAGGCCGCGCTTTGGGGTTGCCGAAATCCAAGCTCAGCCGGCGCGTTGCGGCCCTCGAAGGCCGCTTAGGCGTGCGGCTCATTCAACGCTCGACCCGCCAGTTTTCAGTGACCGAGGTCGGCCGGACTTTTTATGCCCACTGTAAAGCAATGCTCGTTGAAGCGGGCGCGGCGGAAGCGGCGGTAGAGCAGATCCGATCGACCCCGAGCGGCATCGTTCGCCTGACCTGTCCTATTGCCTTGCTCCACGCGCAGCTGGGAACGATGCTTGCAGGATTCATGGTGGAGTGCCCCAACGTGGAACTGCAGATCGAGGCCACGAATCGGCGCGTCGATGTGATTGGTGAAGGCATCGATATCGCCGTGCGCGTGCGGACCATGCCCATCGAGGACAGCGGCTTGATGCTCAAAGTCCTGGCCGAAGCCGGACATGCACTGGTCGCGAGCCCGGCTTTGCTGGCGCGATACCACTCCATTGCCGTACCCGCAGATCTCGCGGGACTTCCCAGTTTGGACTTGGGTCCGCCTCGGGAGCAGCACGTCTGGCAGCTTTGGGGGCTGAACGGCGCGCAGGCGGCGGTACCGCATCATCCGCGCATGGTAACGGACGACATGCTGGCACTGCGAGAGGCCGCCATTGCGGGCATTGGTGTCCTGCAATTACCGCTGCTGATGGTCTGCGACCAAATTCGCGCCGGTGATCTCGTTCACGTGCTTCCAGGATGGGCGCCAAAACTCGATGTTGTTCATGCAGTGTATCCGTCAAAGCGCGGATTGCTTCCCTCAGTCCGGGCCCTTCTCGACTATCTAGCACTGCGATTCAAGACAGTCCCGGAGGTTGCACCGCGCGATGCGAGTGTTACGCTGCGCATTTCGGAATCTAAGAGGTCTCATTGAAAAACGTCCTTTTTCTGGCACTGCTGTGCCTATCCGCGTGCAGTTGGTTTCACCGCACGAAGACGCCGCCAGACCCTCCCGAGCTCGTCGTGACCGGCGCTCCGGTGGGTTCGGTTGTCTTCGTTGATGGTGTACAAAATGGCCAAATTGCAGAGTTGAATGGCAAACCGCAAGTGCTAAACGTAGCATCGGGCGAGCATGTTGTTGAAATACGCACCGGTGACACGGTGGTCTACCGAGAGCAAACGTTCGTGGGCGCCGGGGAAAAGAGGCTCGTCAAAGTATTGTCGGGAACAGGCCGCGATTAGCGCCACTGGGGGATTCGATGGAATTGCAGATCAACGACCAGACGGTCTCCATCGCTGCCGAGCCTGCCCTGCCGCTGCTCTGGGTTCTGCGCGATCTGCTCGGAATGACAGGCACCAAGTACGGTTGCGGCATGGCATTGTGCGGCGCATGCACGGTGCTGATCGACGGTCAGGCGCTGCGCTCCTGCGTGCTCACCGTTGAGCAGGCGCTCGGAAAGAAAATCACCACAATCGAGGGTGTGGGAGCCTTGCCAGTGGGTGCGGCATTGCAAGGTGCTTGGCAGGCGATGAATGTGCCTCAATGCGGCTATTGCCAGGCTGGGCAAATCATGTCGGCGGCTGCCCTCCTGCAAGTCAAACCCAACCCGAGCGATGCCGACATCGATGCCGCCATGTCGGGAAATATCTGCCGTTGCGGAACATACACGCGCATTCGAGCGGCCATCAAGCAGGCAGCTAATCAGGGAGGCAAGACATGAATGCCATATTGCGCGCATCCCAAGGCTTGAGTCGGCGAGAATTCTTATTGCAGCTTCAGGCGCTGGGCGGGCTGCTGCTGGTCGCGGACGATCTGCGCATTGCGAAGGCGGCACCGACGGATCCCCCAAAGTACGGCGCCGAGGGCATGCCGCATGGCACCGTCGATAATCCTCTGGTATTCCTGACGGTCGCGGATGACGGATTGGTAACCATCATCGTGCATCGCTCGGAAATGGGCCAAGGCGTACGCACCGGCATGCCCCTCATCGTGGCGGATGAACTGGAAGCGGACTGGACAAAAGTCCGCGTCCAACAGGCGCCTGCCGATGAAGAAAAATACGGCAATCAAGACACGGATGGCTCGCGCAGCACGCGACATTTCATCGAGCCGATGCGTCGCTGCGGCGCTGCTGCAAGAATGATGCTGGAACAAGCTGCGGCATTGTCATGGAGCGTGCCGGCCGCTGAAGTGCGCGCTGTTAATCATGAAGTGGTGCATCAGAAAACGGGTCGTAGGCTCGGTTATGGTGCGCTTGCGAGGCGCGCCGCCAAGCTGCCGATTCCTTCCCGGGATACGGTTCGCTTGAAGAGGCCCGAGGAGTTTCGCTATGTCGGCAAAGAGGGCGTACCGCTTGCCGATGGGCACGACATTGTCACCGGCAAAGCGCAATACGGCATCGATCCTTGGTTCAAGGACATGGGCTTCGCCGTCATCGCGCGCTCCCCGGTGCTGGGCGGGAGCGTCAAGCAGTTCGAGGGCGCGGCCGCCTCCTCCGCCCCCGGCGTGCAGAAAGTCGTGCAGATGCCCTCGCCCGTCGCGAGTGCTCGATTTCACCCGCTCGCCGGTGTGGCCGTCATTGCCGATTCGACCGGCGCCGCCATCGCGGCGCGCAAGCTGTTGAAAATCGAGTGGCAGGACGGCCCCAACGGCAGCTACGATTCCGACGCCTATCGTGAGGCGCTGCATGAGTCCGCACGGCAACCCGGCAAGGTGGTGCGTGAGACGGGCAACGTCGACACAGCGTTCCAGTCGAGTGCCAAATCAATCGAAGCGGAGTACTACATTCCGCACATTGGACATGCCACCATGGAGCCGCCCGCGGCCGTGGCTCGCATTGTCGATGGCAAGTGCGAAGTCTGGGCCTCTACCCAGGCGCCCCAAGTGACCCGCGAGGATGTCGCAAAGTATCTTGGCTTACCCTTCGAAAACGTCACGGTACACGTCACATTGCTCGGCGGCGGATTCGGACGCAAGTCAAAGCCGGACTTTGCCACCGAGGCCGCGCTCTTGTCGCAGGCGATGGGAGGACGTCCGGTCAAAGTGACCTGGACTCGCGAAGATGATTTGCATCACGATTTTCTGCATACCGTGTCCGTTGAATACTTGAAAGCAGGTGTTGGCGCTGACGGCAAGGTCAACGCTTGGCTACATCGGAGCGTTGCGCCCTCTCTCGCGACCCTATTCGACCCGAGCATCAACCACGAAGTGCCCCCTGAGCTTGGAATGGGCTTTATCAACCTGCCCTATGATATTGCCAATCTGCGGCTCGAAAACCCGGAAGCCAACGCACATTGCCGCATCGGCTGGTTTCGTTCCGTCTCGAACATACCCCACGCTTTTGCCATACAGTCATTTGTGGCGGAGCTGGCGGCGAACGCCAATAAGAATCACCGTGACTACTTGCTGGAACTCATTGGACCGGCGCGCAAGATCGATCCGCGCAGCCAGCAAGACAACTGGAATTATGGCGAATCGCCGGTTCGGTATCCCGTCGATACCGGCCGCTTGCGACACGTTGTCGAAACGGTTACGCAGCAGGCCGACTGGGGCAAGACACTTGCGAGGGGCCGTGGTCAGGGGTTAGCCGCTCACTACAGCTTTTTAAGTTATACCGCTGCGGTGGTCGAAGTAGACATCGACGATGAGGGGCGAATCAAGGTTCCTCGTGTGGACGTGGCATTCGACTGCGGCCCGCAAGTCAACCCCGAACGCATTCGCTCACAGCTCGAAGGGGCTGTCATCATGGGACTGAGCCTGGCGATGTTCGGCGAAATAACGTTCAAACGCGGACGGTCGCAACAGGACAACTTCCACCAGTATCGCGTGACACGGATGAATGAGGCCCCCAGTGATATCCGCGTGCATCTGATTCCGGTGACCGATTGGAGCATCCCACTGGGTGGCGTCGGAGAACCTGGTGTCCCGCCCATTGCGCCAGCGCTGTGCAACGCGGTATTTGCGGCGACCGGCAAACGAATTCGCAGGCTACCCATTAAGGATCAGGCAAAACAATCGACTTGAGCACACCGCGCCATGAACTCAGCTAGACCCCGAAAACCTTTCTCGATGATTCGCGAGTTCCATTTGGCGGATTGGTTTACGCTCGGCAATGCCGTATGCGGAACGGCGGCACTATTTTCCACGATAACGTACGTGCAAACCGGAAGCGTACGGCACATCTATTTCGCGGCAGCATTGGTGCTCGCTGCCTTTATCTTTGATGTCGTTGACGGACGTGTAGCGAGATGGCGGCAAACCAATTCTGCCATGGGCCGCGAACTCGATTCATTGGCTGATGTAATTTCATTCGGAGTCACTCCGGCAATGGTTGGTTACGCTTGCGGTATGCAGGGGCTCTATGACCGGATCATCTTGGGTTACTTCGTAGCCTGCGGAGTTTCACGTCTCGCACGCTATAACGTGACCGCGGAAGAGCTGTCCGGAGGCACCGCTAAAGTAAAATATTTTGAAGGGACCCCGATACCAACCTCCTTTCTCGTGGTCTGCATCTTGACGCTCGCCGCCTACTTAGGAGATATCGGCGACCGGTTATGGCTAGGCGAAGTCACCGCAGCGGGTCACGTGATTCACCCGCTGGCACTGATATTCGGCCTGTCGGGTTCACTAATGATCAGCCGGTTTCATATACCCAAATTGTAGTGATTCGCACGCTATTTCGATCCGCTCGTTCTTTCCCTCGCTTTCAGAGATCCTGCGGCATCGAGTTCCCCTAAATCAATCCCGCGCGTCTCATGTCCAAAAACAGCGAGCAACACCAGAGCGATTGCCGCCGGCACGCTGATAAAAACCACCGCAACACCAAACGCTGGAACTGCGCCGGCAACGCTTAGGCCTTGAGCCAGCAAGCCGCCGAGCTTGCTGCAGCCGGCCACCCACCCCGCCGCCCGGCCTCGCACGCGAACCGGATAATTCTCGGCTGTGTATGGCAACAAAATGGAAATGACCCCGCACGATCCCAAGATGACCAACGTCAGCGGCAGAAGGGGATTTGAGAGCGCGCCGATGCCCATTTCTCTCAACGCCAAGCCCAACAAGCCCAAAGCTGTGACGGCGACCATAACTATCAATGACCACTTGGTGCTCCAAGTGCTATAGAGCCAGGCGGCAATGACGATGGTAGGCGCCGCCAATAACGTCGACTTCGCAATAAGCGCGCTAGAGGCGGCAACACTGCGACCTTCAGCGACCAGCGCAGAGGGCAACCATAGGAGCAAACCGAAATTCACCAACCCCCAGGCAAGCGCCGCAAGCGTGAGCGCCACGCTTATCCCGATGAACTGCCGATCGACAGGGGGAAGTGGCAAGTGACTACGATTGATGATGGGTGCGTCCGCGCTCGAGGCGGTCTCCTCGATCAACGTCATGCCGAACCGGGCGAACATGGCTCGCGCTTCTGCACCGCGGCCGCGGTGTTGCAAGAATCGCGCAGACTCGGGGAGCAGCGGACTCAAAACCACCAAAAGCAGGCCGGTCGGCAAGTTGAGAAACCACATGATTCGCCAGCCAAATATCGGCTGTAGCAGAGCCGAGAAGCCGCTCGCCGCAAAATATCCGCCCACCGAGCCGATCCCGCCGATCAAGACGAGGCTCCAGCCACGATGACGGGCGGGCATGATTTCCGCCAACAAAGCGTAGGCCACAGGCAACATGCCGCCAGCGGCAGCTCCCATCAAAAAGCACATGCCGACGTTCCACCAAAAATCGGGCATGGCGCCGCAGATGGAAGTCCCGATAAACATGACGGACGACAGTAGGATTGAGGCGCGCCTGCCGTATATGTCGGCAAGTGCCCCCCAAACGAACGAGCCGACCACGGTTCCGCATAGCGCTGCGAACGGCAACCATGCCACCGTACCGGCATTGAGGTGATATTCAGTGCGCATCCCAGGGGTAACGAACCCCAAGCTTGCCGGCTTCATGATGTCGATGATGAGCGCCAGTGCCAAGAGAGCCGACATGCCCCAGTGAGCAGCCGTCAGCGGCGTTGTGGAAGAAACCGATAACTGACACGACAGCCGATCAACGGCTGATTGCGCGACAGGCGATTTCGGCAACAATCCGTAGGCTGCGAATCCGATGCCGCCAATAATAAGCGCCATGCCCCAATACATGCCTTGGTCCATGGCCATGCCTGACAGCACATAGTGGGCGTCCCGACTCATCAAGAACATCGGCAAGTGCAGCACGACGCCGACCGTCACCAAAGCGCTGCCCACGCCGAACGCATATAAATTGCGTCGCTGGTCGAGTATGGGCGACTTCAAGAATAAGAACTCATGGCTCTCCCAGTCGGCCGTCGGACGTTGGCATGATATATATCACAATGAGCAATGTGTATTTGTCGCTGCCTGAGGTCGAATATCGATATTACTAAGTAGGATTATGAAGTAAGTCCGAAGGGCTCTTGTATATCACTCAGCAAGGACTTCGATATGAAAATTCCAACCGGCTTGGACGAAAACTGGCGGCTCGTCAGTTCTCAGCTCGATGAGGCATTGTCATTGGCGGTGACCGAGCGACCTCGCTGGCTCGCCAACCTCCACGCAAACGACCCCGCGTTGGCCGCAACGATCTCGCGTTTGCTGCAAGATTTGGAGAGCCCAGGCTTTGGCGAATTCTTGGCGGATTCCCCGTCAAACCCAGCGGGGATTGATTCGCCGACACTCATAGGCAGAAAAGTAGGTTCCTATGTCATCAGCGCAGAAATTGGACGCGGCGGCATGGGCAGCGTCTGGCGAGCACAGCGCATCGATGGTCGCTTCGAAGGAAACGTTGCGATTAAGTTTGTGCATGCAGCGTGGATAGGCCGCGAAGGTGAGGTGCGATTCCTGGTCGAGGGCAAGCTATTAGGATCGCTCGATCATCCTCATATAGGCCGTCTTTTGGATGCCGGTGTTCTCGACGGCACCCAGCCGTACCTGGTTCTCGAATATATCGAAGGAGAACCGATCGACCTGTACTGCGACCGGCTCGCACTGTCTGTGCAGGAACGCGTTCGTCTTTTCATTGATGTGCTGTCTGCTGTCGCGCACGCCCACAGTCACTTAATCGTTCATCGGGACATCAAACCTGCCAACATTTTGGTGACGAGGAACGGCGTTGCCAAACTGCTTGATTTCGGCATCGCTAAATTAATTGATGACAGCGCACTCGGAGCCGCTCTCTCCAAGCCGAGCGCGGCGGCGCTGACGCCGCATTTCGCCGCGCCTGAACAGCTCTTAGGGCAGCCAGTGACGACCGCAACCGACATATATGGCGCGGGACTGGTGCTGTATATTCTATTGGCCGGCACGCATCCATTCGACAAAACCTCTCATGCGCGAGCGGAGTTAGTGCGCGCCGTGCTTGGCGAGGAGCCGCCGCGCGCTTCATCCGCCGCCCTCGGCGCGATCCGGCGACGACACCTGCAGGGCGATCTGGACAACATACTGAGCAAAGCACTCAAGAAGGAGCCCGCCGAGCGATATGCAAGCATCGGCGCGTTTGCAGATGATCTTCAGCGCTTTGTAAGCGATGAACCGGTGAAAGCGCGGCCCGACACAGTGGCCTACCGGACAACCAAGTTCGTCCGCAGGCATCGAGGCGGCGTTATTTTATCGGCGCTATCGACCATCGCCATCATTGGCGGGGCAATTGGCACAATTTTGCAAGCGCACGAAGCCGGTAAACAGCGCGACGTCGCTGTCGGGCAGATGATACGGGCTGAAGCGATCGCGGATCTCAACAAATTTCTGCTGTCCGACGCCGCGCCTTCGGGCAAACCGTTTACGGTCAACGACCTCTTGGACCGCGCGGAGCACGTCGCCGAGCGTCAGAAAGGTGCGCCCGACGCCGCTCAGATCGGTATTCAGACGGCAATCGGCGTGCAATACCTTTTCCAGGAGGAAACAGCCAAGGCCGTACCCATACTGGAGAAATCTTACCTTGCGTCCCAATCGCTGCAGGACCCGTCGACCCGCGTGCGCGCGGCATGCGCCCTTGGGGCAGCAGTGTCTTACCAAGGTAACTTTGCCCGCGCATCGCAGCTGATTGCGGAGGGCCTCGCACGAATCCCGGCCGAGCCGCAATACGCGCTTGATCGGGTGTCTTGCTTGGCGTTCTCCAGTCTCGTTGCACGCAATGCTGGGGACGGTGGAAAATCGATCGCGCCCGCGCTGAGTGCATTACAAGTCCTGCGTGGATCGGTGTTCGATTCCGATCTGACCGAACTGCACGCCGTCATGGACGTTGCCGAATCCTACCGTGAAGCCGGACGTTTTCGAGAGGCCATACCCGCATTCAGTCAGGCCGCCGCCCTGATGGAGAAACTGGGCCGCGACGACACACAGACAGCGGGGACGCTGTACAACAACTGGGCTCTGACCTTGAGCAGATCGGGACAGGCACTGCAGGCTGAGGCGGTCTATCGAAAGGCCATAGACCTCAGCCGCGCCGATCCTTTCGACCAGGGCGTTTCACCCTTATTGCTCAACAACTACGCGCGAACCTTACGTGAACTTGCGCGCCTTGATCAGGCGGCAGTTACGGCGGAACGAGCCTACGCCATCGCGAAGCAGGCCGGCGCCGAGCAGACGGTAGATCAATCTCTGCTGTTGCGGGCCGAGATATATCTGGATCAAGAAGATGCGTTGCACTCCAGCCAGATGCTTTCTGAAGTCGAGCCTCGTCTAGTGCGCGCGTTGCCGTCGGAACACTACGCATTCGCCGGGCTGTATTCACAACAGGCTCTGGTCGCTGCGGCTTTACGCGACTATCCGCGCGCGCTGGCTCTGGCAAACAAAGCCGTCACCGTCGCGAAGTCAGCAGCTGAATCCGGCGCTCAAGGAGTTTCTGGCTGGTCGGTGGTCCTCAATCGCCGAGCGAGAGTGGAATTATCCGCGGGGCATACTGAGGATGCCGAGAGCGACGTCCGGGAGGCGATTCGGCTGCTCGAACCCACGATTTCCGAAGGCTCGCATTCGGCCACTCTCGGCAATTTTTACTTGGTCCTTGCTCGTGCGCTTAACGCTCGCGGCAATGCCGAAGGAGCCAAGGAAGCAGCGCGCAAGGCTGTTAACCAATACACCCCAACGTTAGGATCAGACAATCCCACGACGCTGGCAGCGCTTGAACTGATGCGCTCCTCCGGCTAATCCGCGGGGTTAAGCTCTTGAAAGAGAAAAAGGCGCGCTTTGTCCCAGTCGCGCTGGACGGTGCGCACCGCGACTCCGCGCATGCCTGCAATGTCGGTAAGAGAAAATCCGCAGAAGTACTTAAGATCCACGACTTCCGCCAAGCGCGCATCGTGCACCGCCAGTTGGTCCAGCGCTTCGGATAAGCGCTCCAGCACAATTTTTTCCCCGTCGGCCTCAGCCACCCTCCCTCGTCGACTTGACTATCGAATTGAGTAATTTCGAATTCGCCGCCGCGCTTACGCGCGTTTCGTTGGCGTATGAAATCGATGATCAAACCGCGCATGACTTTAGAGGCATAGCCCATGAAGCAGGCACGATCCGTAAATTTGGCTTGGCCATGGATCATGCCGAGATACGTTTCATGCAGCAGTGTGGTCGGACTGATCGAAACCCCCGCACCGTGCCGCAAATGGTGTTGAGCGAGCCGGTGAAGTTCGGCATAGAGCGCCGAAAAAAGCCGCTCTTTCGCGCCCGGGGCACCCGCCTCGGCCTCGGCGATGAGAGGGGACAGCGCCTCGATTTCCATCGCTTTACTTTACACAGGAAAGATATTAGCCGCTGCATGTCGTGTTTCACGGCCCGATTCCGTTTTAAAGGATAAGGGCTCAATCATTCAAGTCATGGGGATTTAACAATGAACAGGAAGTTATTTCCAGCTGCACGAGGCGTACTGTTAGGCCTGATCGGCGCCTTCATCGCCGCCGGATCGAGTTACGCGGACTCAGACTTAGATGGGAACGGCTTGACCGTGGGGGTCGATGCCACCGGCGTCATCGCCACATATAGCGTCACGGGACACGTCGATAAGCGTAATGAGTTTTTCCAGAGTCTTGGCGCCAATGGTCGGAGTTGTTCGACCTGTCATGTCGCCGAGCAAGCCATGAGCTTCACACCGGCGCATGCGCAGCGTCTCTATGAGCGAACCGGCGGCACAGATCCTCTGTTCGCAAGCGTCGACGGCGCGAACTGCACTTCCGTCGCGCGCAGCGACCGAGCCGGCCACAGCTTGCTGATCAACAACGGATTAATTCGCATCGCTACGCCCGTACCTGTAAATGCCGAATTTTCTATCTCGGTGGTGCACGATCCATACGGCTGCGCCTTGCAAATCGACCCAAAAACACAGGTCCTAACCGCATCCGTCTATCGGCGTCCGTTACCAACTGCGAACCTTTCCTTTCTGAGCGCCGTCATGTTTGACGGCCGCGAGACCATTGTACCCCTGACTAGCGCAGGCACGCTGGACGCCAACCTACGTGTCGATCTCACTCATCAAGCCATCGACGCTACGATGATTCACGCGGAGGGGATTGCAGCACCCACCGACGCGCAGCTTCGCTCCATTGTCGACTTCGAGCTTTCAATGTACTCGGGACAACTGTGGGACCGGCGAGCAGGCTTATTAAGCGAGGATGGCGCCAAGGGCGGCCCAATCAATCTCGCCAATCAGCTCTACTATCCCGGTATCAACGATACTTTGGGTGCGGACCCGAATCATTTCGCCTTCACCCCCGTGTCCATGACCCTATATGCGGCATGGGACCCATCCGCGAGCGATCATCGGGGCGATGATCGCGATGGCCAGCGCGCCGCCGCGCGCGCCGAGATTGCGGCGGGCGAACAATTATTTGATGGCGCCCCGATGACGATCAGCAACGTTCGCGGCTTAAATGACAATGCGGCGCTGAATAAGCCGACGACATTTGCTGGGACGTGCGCGACCTGCCATGACACACCTAACATTGGCCATCATTCCTTGCCGCTACCGCTCGATATTGGTACAGGTCATACATCTGTCGCCAGCTACGAGCCGGATCCCGTCGTTGCCGAAGCGGTCGGAGAATTGAGCACGCCTGACTTGCCAATATTTCTCATCTCCGGCTGCCCCAATCCGTTCAATGCAGGCCAAGCCGAATCTTTCTACACTACCGATCCCGAGCGCGCGCTCATTACGGGGCATTGTGCCGATTTCAACCGCGTGAAGGGCCCGATACTGCGCGGCCTCGCGGCCCGCGCGCCGTACTTTCACAATGGTGCCGCCGCAAACCTGCATGAGCTAATCAATTTTTATAATCTGCGCTTCAACATGTCCCTCACCGAAAAGCAGAAAAATGAGCTGATTGCGTTTCTCAATACGCTTTGAAAAGACAGCAGGGCCCGTGCCGAACCATTGCGCCACAGCGAAATAGAACCCCGACTAGCTCACGACCTTTCCTTTCGCATCCTCAATCCAAAACATAACGGGCGGCTTATCGGGGTGCTTACTCATGTGCCGACCGCTTGGATTTCGTTCGGTCAAGTAACCCCTCGCCGTTTGGAGTTCGAGCAAGCCGCTCAAGGCAACGACCGCATCATCGAGGCAGATATACTCCGACCGCTCTTTTGTCGTCGTCGTAATAATGAAGAAAAGGTCGGTCATATTTTCGCCGCAAGCTTACACGTAAAGGCTTAGCTAACAAAAATGAGGCTGCGCGGCCAGGCAATTCAGCCGCGGAGGAGGGGTTGCGAATTGTCCTACAGGGAGCTCGGTAGCGCTCGCGTCACGCTGTCATGCGCTTAGCCTGCAATGCTTCTGTCATGTGCGTTGTCTATATTCCTGGGGCAGATTGCACGCATGCGATGTCGGCAGCATTCGAAAACAAAGGGCCGACGTCGCACCTTGGAGCCGGCGAGATTGATTCAACGCCGCCGCTAGAATTCAAACCCGTAGGAGAGAAAAACCATGGCCAAAAACCACAGTCCACGCATCGCTCGATTCGTATCGCTCGCTTTAGCAGCCGCCACGGCCGGCTTCGCGCTGCCCAGTCTGGCGGCAGACCCGCCCACCACCACGCCCATTAAGCATGTCATCGTGATTTTTCAGGAAAACGTCTCGTTTGACCATTATTTTGCCACCTATCCGTTTGCGGCCAATAGCACCACGGGGGAGCCCGTGTTCAAGGCCGCCGGCGATACTCCGTCGGTCAACGGTCTGCTCACGGGCCCCGCCGCGCCGCCCAACAATCCGACGCTCAATATCTCGGGCACCGGCACGATTCAGCCGTTCCGTCTCGGTCGGAATCAGGCAACGACCTGCGACGAGGACCACAATTATACTGACGAGCAAGCCGCCTATCACGCCGGCCAGATGGATCTGGTCGTCCAGAAACTGAGTTCGGCGGCAGCCAATTGCGCTCCCGACAAGTCGACGGTGATGGGCTACTTCGATGGCAATACCGTGACCGCGCTGTGGAATTACGCGCAGAATTTTGCGATGAGCGACAATTCGTTCGGCACGACCTACGGCCCGTCGGCCCCTGGCGCCATCAATCTGGTTTCCGGTAATACCCACGGTGTCACCGGCGCCACCCAAAACAACGTTGGGCCGGTGCCGGGAATCAATCAGTCAACCGGGGCCAGCGGTACCGCAACGGTGACTGTCGCGGGAGCCGATAGCAACGGTAACACTGGGGCCGGATCACTTCTTGGGGATCCCCGTCCGTTCGGCGACGTCTGTAATCCCTTGGGCTCGGCTCAAGTCGTGATTAATAATCCGAGCAAAAATGTCGGTGATCTTCTGAATGCAAAGGGCTTGAGCTGGGGCTGGTTCCAGGGCGGTTTCATCAACTGCAATTCCATTCATATGGCGGCCGACGGGTCCGTGAAGCAGGACTACATCGGCCATCACGAACCATTCCAATATTTCGCCTCGACGCAGAATCTGAAGCATGTGCCGCCCAGTTCGCCAGGCATAGTGGGCCTTACGGATCAGGCCAACCACCAATATGACCTGACTGCGTTGTTCACCATCGACACGGTTTCGGGCGCAAGCAGCCGCACCTATAACATCACCGGGCTACAGCCTGGCGTCGCCCTGCCCGCTGTGACCTATCTCAAGGCACCGGGCTTCATGGACGGCCACGCGCAATACTCCAATCCGGTGCTGGAACAACAGTTCGTCGTGCAGGTGGCGAACGCGATCATGACGTCGAAATATTGGAAGGACACGGCGATCATCATCAATTACGACGATTCCGACGGTTGGTATGACCACGTCTATCCGCCTCTGGTCAACGCCTCGGCGTTGAATGCCTTGCCGGCGAGTTCTGATGCCCTAACTGGGCCCGGTCAGTGCGGCGTTCCAGTCGCCGGTGCGGTACTCGGTCGATGCGGCTATGGCCCGCGGCTGCCCATGATGGTGATTTCACCGTTTGCACGCAGGAACTTCGTGGATCACGCCGTGACGGATCAGTCCTCCTCGCTTCGCTTCATCGAGGATAACTTCGAGCTTGGACGCATCGATGGAGGCACCAAGTCCGTTGCGAACGGCGGCTCGTTTGATCAGATTGCGGGATCTCTCAGTAACTTGTTTGATTTCGCCACAGAACACGACGAACGGGGCGACAGGCACGACGAGGATCGGCGACTGATCCTCGATCCGAGCACTGGCCAACCCCTTCGCTAAGCAGTTCTTCGGGGTTTCGATTCGGGCGCCGGCAAGAAGGCCGGCGTCCGAATTCGCAAGGCACCCGCCCCCGGCCACGGTACCCCTTACCGAGGCTCACCTCCATTTCGATACCGCGTACTCGTGAAAGCTGGCACCCTTGATAAAGGCATGAGCTCGACCGTGGTGGATAGATGGCAGACGTACAAGATGCGACATTGGATCGCGCAGGGCTGACTTCGGGATTAATCGCCGCGCTGTCGTGGGGAATGACGGGAACGTTCATTCATCTCGTCACCACCGCTTCCCCAGGATTGATTACCGTCTGCAGACTGGCGGTGTCGGCATTGGTGCTGACCGCGATCGCCATGATACGGCGAGGCAATGCGCGACGACCCGCGCCGCCGCGGATGGCCATAG
Source organism: Steroidobacteraceae bacterium (assembly GCA_036401515.1). Lineage (GTDB taxonomy): Bacteria > Pseudomonadota > Gammaproteobacteria > Steroidobacterales > Steroidobacteraceae > Bog-1198. The sequence continues at coordinate 13,264 of DASWUU010000022.1, read as the reverse complement.
CGGCGATAGCGGCCTATTACGTATTTGCCACCGAGGCGTTTACCCGGGCACCCGTGGTCGAAGTCACTCTCTTGGTGGGATCTTCGCCCTTAATCGCAGTTTGCTTCGTGCGATTTATGGGCCGTCCTGTATCCCCACTGCGACTCGTCGGAGTTGTAGTTGCCGTAGTTGGGCTCGCCGGCTTCGTGATACCCGGCAGCCGATACTCCTTCACGTCCATCATCGGCGATGTGCTGGCGCTGGCGGCGGCCATTGTCTCTGCTATCTACGTCACCCTGCTACGCGCTGCCGCGAGCGCGGGGAATGCTCCTGATGGCGTGGCGGTGGCGGCGCGCGCTTCCATCGTGGGCGCAATTGCCAGCGTTGCCTTGCTGGCAATCCGTGGTGCCGGTTCAATATCGACGGTTTCCATACACGACTGGTGGGTATTGATTTCTTTAGGCGCAATCTCCACGGCAATTCCGACGGTCGCTTACAGCGAAGCATCGAGGCGTCTACCCACAACAGTCACTACCAGTCTCACGCTGTTGACTCCACTTTTCGCTGCCTTGTTCGCAGGCTTTCTGCTTGGCGAGTGGCCGATTGCAGCGCGACTTCCCGGAGCGATAGTGGCATTCGCCGGCATCTGTATTGTTGTTCTCCGTCAATAAGGTGCCTTGGCAATGAGCTCCGTATTCACGCCCAAAGGCGCTTATATCAAGGGCGACTACGGGCTTGGTCTGGATGCCGGGGGCGGGATCTGCCGGCGGCAACGTGAGACTCGTTTCTGCACAACTTGAATATCATTTCGGAAAGTGAGCGCCGCTCAAGAGCGGTATCCCGCGACCCTCACTTACTTTGCAGTTATCATTCACCGGAATTGCGTACCTAAGGCGGGAGATTTGCATGAATTCAGGCCTCCAGTTGTGCATGCTGCTATTTGCTGCGTGCGCTGTATCGACAGCGCAAGGCGCCACGGAATATCGCTACACAATGCTGTTTTCAGGTCACGTGGGCGGAGAACACATTACGCGCATCGCGGATGACGGCAGTATCGCGACCGATTTCAGTTATCGGGCCAACGGTCGGGGGCCTGACTACAAAGAAAATCTCGCGTTGGCTAGCGATGGCACGCTGCGGCGGTTTGCAATCACGGGTAAATCGACGTTTGGTTCGCTGGTTGACGAGCGTTTTGAGCGAAAAGCCGATCGGGCGGAGTGGGCGGGGAAGGTCGATCACGGTTCGATGAAAATCAGCGGCAAGGCAGTGTATGTGCCGATCGAATCGACCATTGAAGTGACCGGGATCATGGTTCGCAACTTGATTCACGAATCCGGCTTAAAGCTGCCGGGAATTCCGGGCGGCGAGTTGTCTATCGTGAAGTTAACGAATACCGCCGTGAAGAATGGCGATGAAACACGCGCGCTGACGTTGTACGCGTTGCGCGGGCCCGACCTTGAACCCGGTTACGTCTGGATGACGGCGGACGGCGAGCGCCCTTTTGCACTGATCTTTCCTGGTTTTGCGCAGCTCATTCTAAAAGGTTGGGAGTCGCAAGCCGCTGATCTTGAAAAACTGCAGCTGGAGGCGCAGAGCGCCTACCAGCGCGATATTGCGAGACGCGATCGCCACGAACTGGCACAGCCGACCCTGATCAAAAATGCGCGGGTGTTCGATTCGGAACATGCGGCGCTCGGTCCCGAGCAGGATGTGTATGTGAATCACGGCCGCATCGGCGCTGTTTATCCAGCCGGCTCGCCGAGCGAGAAGCCCGGCACGGTCATCGACGCAAAGGGCCGCGCCCTGCTGCCAGGTCTGATTGACATGCACGCGCATGTTTCCCCTGGCGACTACCTGCTGAATCTCGCGTCAGGCGTGACCACCGTGCGCGACATGGGCAACGACAATGCGACCTTAGCAGAGGCGATTGTCCGTCTCGATCGCCACGAGTTCATCGGCCCGCACGTGGTTCCCGCCGGGTTCATCGAAGGCAAAAGCCCATTCAACGCGAGCGGCGGTATTTTGGTCGAAAGCCTGGATGCCGCCAAACACGCGGTAGATTTCTATGCACAACGCGGCTATCCGCAAATCAAAATATACAACTCGTTTAAACCCGAATGGGTAAAGGATACCGCCGCGTATGCGCACCAGCGCGGCCTGCGCGTGAGCGGCCATATTCCGGCCTTTATGAAAGCCGAAGATGCAGTCAGGGATGGCTACGATGAAATTCAGCACATCAATCAAGTTTTGCTGAATTTTTACGTCAAGGCCGATACTGATACACGTTCGCTGCAGCGGTTCACTCTCATCGCCGAAAACGCGAATTCCCTCGACCTGGACGCGCAGCCATTCCAAGACTTGATCAAGCTGTTTGTTGTACACAAAACCGTGCTTGATCCGACACTCACAGCCTTCGAAGCACAGTTCACGCAAATGCCAGGTGAACTCAACCCATCATTTGCCGCGATAGCTGACCATCTTCCGATCACCTTGCACCGCGGACTGTACAAAAGCGAAAGCGAGATCACTAAGCAAATGGCGCCTCGGTGGCGCGCCTCTTATGCAAAGATGCTCGAGGCGGTCGCGCGTTTTCACCGGGCCGGCATTCAAATCGTCTCCGGCACTGATGATGTCGCGGGTTTCGCATTTCAGCGAGAACTGGAGTTGTACGTGAAGGCTGGAATCCCTGCGAATGAAGTTTTGCGAATCGCGACGTGGAACGGCGCCACTTATGCGCGAGTGCTCTCCGATCGCGGGTCAATCGAGCGCGGCAAGCGCGCTGACCTGATATTGATCGATGGCGATCCGACACGAGATATATCCGCCATTCGTAACGTCGCCCTCGTCCTGCAGGACGGCGATGCCTATTACCCTGCTGAGCTGTACGGCGAGCTTGGAGTCAAGCCTTTTGCACCGGCCGTGAAGCCGGAGCCGATCGCTGCCACGGGACCGTAAGGGGAACACCGAACGCACTGCCGTTGCTATGCAGCAGTAAATATTCGCGACTATCGCGCCGCCTTATGTCGGGTTTCACTCCAAATCTGCGTTCTTATTAGTGGGCGGAACTAATACAGCCATCTGGAGTGAAATATGCGTCTACCATCTAGACTGACCATTGGGCTCGCGGTAACGGTGGCGACGATCGCCGTTGCATACGTCGGCATCCGTGCAGAACTCGGCGGGGTGACTTTTACCGCGCATCAACACCATCACACACAACCGGCGGACAATGCGCGTCTGATGCCCGCCATCGAACGAGAGGGCGCGCCCTGAACGGCCAAGCAGGCGCTAGCCCTACGGCGTCCGCACCCGATCAATCCAACTGTCTCCTGCGTACATCCGCATCGGGCGGCCGTTCTCCTCGACAAATCGCACAACTTCGCCTACAACGCCGCCGCCTGTAGGCGCGACGAAGCGAAATTTTCCGCCGCCGATGGGTTCGAGTGCGACCGGTTCATCCAAGTTTGGGCCGTTTGGATTAATGATGACTAATTTCTTGTTGAGAAATACGACCTGTTGGTCGCCATTGCGCCCGCGGTAAAGCCCCGCAAATCTCTCCCATGCTGGTTCCCATGCTATGGTCGCTGGCTTCGAGCTCGCAGCAGCGTTCGCCGCCTTTGTCGCCACCTGCCCAACGGTGGCCATTAATTGCTGAGCGATGTCGCCCGGGTTTGAGTCATTGGTGTTGGTGAGCACAATGACGCCCACCCTATCGTCGAGCTGGATGAGAGTCTGGGTGGTGTTACCCGGATAGCCGCCGCCATGTCCGATGTAGGTCCTACCCTTGAGGCGATTCACGTCGAAACCCAGACCCGATCCGGCCGTCCAATTTTCCTCCACCGAGCGCACCCGTAGCATCTCGCGCCAAGATCCGCTGCTGACGATTTGCGACCCGCCTCGCGGGCCTCGGCGGAACTGTGCCGACATGAACTTCGCCATGTCCTCCACGTTCGAAGTGACTCCGGTCGCTGCGGCCATTCCACGCGAATCTACGAACGGGAGTACCTCGCGCGTACCGTCCGGCATTCGGCGACCATACGGAACCGCGAGGCCAGGAACATTTTTGTCCACACTGGATGCGTCCATACCGAGCGGCTTGAATATTTTGCTTTCGACGTAATCAGACCACCGCTCCCCGCTGACCTTTTCGACCACGGACCCTGCAACGGCATAAGCAAGGTTGGAATATTTCCATCGCACCGCGGGGGCGAAGGCCGCTTGTCGATCTGCATAGAGGCGCTGAAGTTCGTCAGAGGTCGGAAATTTGTACGACACCCAATGGTCGCCAGCTTCGCGCTGCAGGCCAGAGCTGTGTGACAACAACTGCTCGATGGTGACGGGACCATCATCGTCGCCGGCGGGCTTCGCCTTGAACCAGGGCAAGTACTTTATAACGGGATCGTCGAGGCCGAGCTTGCCTTCCTCCCGCAGTTGCATGATGGCGATGGCGGTAAACAGCTTGCTGTTGGATGCCATGCGAAACTTTGTAGTCGCGGTCATCGGTGTCTTGGCTTTGAGGTCCGCAAATCCGAAGCCCTTGGTCCAGATGAGGTCCTGATCACTCACTACGCCGACCGCGACTCCGGGGAGCCCTCGATAGGCGATTTGTTCCTCAATCCATGCCGAAAACAGGCGCTCAGCGCCAAGGACGTCTGGGTCGCCGGCAATGCTTGCAGCGTTGGCCGTGGTCGGCCCAGGCTGAGCGTTCGCTGAAAGCGCAAATAGCGCAGTAAAGATTGTCAGACTGACATGGCGGATGGTGCAAGCTGCATTGAGCATGGGAACTTCCTGAGGCTAAAGGGCTGACCGGAGAATAACAAAACGAATCATTGGATGAACAAATGGCGGCGTTCTTCTCGGCGAGTCATTGCGGGGGGCGCAGGCATCGCGCGGGCTCGCCTTTTGCGTAGTCATTTTCTTCGTCATGAATTACATCGTCGTACCGCTGCCGGCATGCAAGTCCAAACCGCATTTACTTTGGGCTTGCGGGAGACAAAATAATTTTTCAATAGATGCCATGGATTGCGCCTCTCACCGAGGCTATTCTCGCTAAACTCCTACGGGCGAATTTCCACAGAACATGTTGCAGGAGCGGTCATGTTTCCGATTAATCACGTGGTCATCATTACCAAAGAAAATCACACCTTTGACAATTACTTCGGTACCTTTCCGGGGGCTACGGGTGTGAGCCTCCCTCATGCTGCCGATCCGCACCCAGATCAAGGGCATGGTCACGACGCCTGGCTCAAAAGCCACGGCGCCAGGGGGGTTACGGGTACCGCAAAGACACAGTACACAGTCACGGACATTCCAGCGTACTGGGCCTTTGCGCAACAATATACCCTGTGCGATAACTATTTCACGGACGTTGCAAGCGAGTCCGAGCCTAATCATCTGTTTTTAATCGCAGCGGATTCACCCGTGATCGACAACAGCAGCCACGGCCGCACTTATCAGCCGCAACCGCCGTTCGATATTCCCAGTCTTCCTCAGGCCCTCGCGGCGGCGGGCCACACTTGGCGCAACTACGCCGATCCCAACGCGTCGTACTTCCCTCACATCAAGGCGCTGCTAGGCAATCCTTGGAATGTCCCGACCTCCCAGTTCGATACTGATGTCGCGAAAGGATTTTTGCCCGAAGTCAGCTGGCTGTATGCACCATTTGGCGAGAGCGAGCACCCGGGAGCTCAGAACGTCCTTCAGGGTGCCCAATGGACGGCGCAGCGAGTCTTGAATGTGGCGAACACCGCGCTCTGGGGCAGCACCGCCATTATCATTACGTGGGATGACTGGGGCGGGTGGTACGACCATGTGGCCTCGCCCGATCAATCGCAGTGGACGGGCACGGGCCTAGCCGGTTATCAAGGTTCTCAGTTTCGGTTTGGGCCACGAGTCCCGTGTCTCATTGTCAGCCCTTACGCAAAGCAACTGATCAATCATCAGTTCTATTCTCACGCGAGCGTGATAAAATTCTGCATCCGGTTGTTCGGGTTGACCGCGTGGAAAGCAGCCGCCCTGGCCCAAGGCGATCCTTCCGGGGATCTTTTTGAGTGCTTCGATTTCGCGGCCCCGCCGCGCCTCGCTGTTCCTACCGTCACTCCGAAGTAGGACTCACCGCCGGGATTAAGACCTTGGATTGCCGCGACGCGAACGGCCCGCGCTGTCAAAAAAACGTCAAATTTAAACGGTACCCTCGGCAATCGCCCAGCTCACTGAAGGAGTATCCTATGCACCTGCCTCATAAAACTGCCGCCTTGGCCCTCGGGTTCTCGGTGGCCATGGCTTTCGCCGCACACGCCGATGAGTCCGACGCCTCGGACAGGACACGTCACGTGCTCTTGCTGAGCATCGATGGAATGCATTCGGTCGATTTCCAGAATTGCATCGCCGCGAATACGTGCCCCAACATGGCCGCTTTAGCGAAAAATGGCGTCAATTATCGCCGCACCTCGACCTCCAAGCCTTCGGATTCTTTTCCCGGCTTAATGGCAATTGTCACCGGCGGAACGCCTGCTGTTCTTGGTGTGTGGTACGACGTCGCTTACGATCGCGTGCTCGCGCCGCCCGCGTCCAACACGGGCAACGGCCTTTTGGCTGGCGCATGCCTTACGGGGCAAGCTAACGGAACGCGCACGGAATACGAGGAAGGCGATGATATCGATCAGACCAAGATCAACGGCGGCGGACCGTACAGCACCTTAGACGGCGGGGTCCTGTCGATTGATCCTAAGAAACTAGTGCGCGATCCATTCCATAATTGCGACCCCGTGTACCCATGGAATTTTATCCGCACCAATACGATTTTTGGCGTCATTCACACGGCGGGCGGTTTTACGGCGTGGTCGGATAAGCATGTCGTTTACGCGGCAGTCTCGGGCCCCACAGGCACTTCCTCGCCGAGCAACCTTGATGATTTCTACGCGCCCGAAGTCAATTCGAATTTGATTCCGCTGCCGGGTGTCAAGACTGCGGCCGGCCTCGATTGCAGCATCATTCCCAACAACAATGGTACGGACTGGACCGGGGACTTTGACAACATCAAGTGTAACGACCAGCTGAAAGTGAATGCGGTTCGCAACTGGATCCAGGGCAATGATCACTTAGGCGGCGCCAAGGGTAAAGTCCCGATGATATTTGGCATGAATTTCCAAGCCGTAAGCGTCGGTCAGAAACTGATCGAATCTGGAGTGAAAGGCGGGTACCTGGATGCGGCCGCAACGCCGAGCCAACCGCTGCTCGGCGAAATCAAATTTGTCGATGGGGCCGTCGGGCAATTCGTCGCGGACCTGCAAGGGCAGCACCTGTTGGATTCGACCACTATCATCATCACAGCAAAGCACGGCCAGTCACCGATCGACCCGAACCGTTTCCTGCCCATTCCCGGCCATAGCGGGACCAACGGCTCAACTCCCTCCTCGATCCTAGGGTCCTCGTTCCTGCCGAATTCCGAGCTCAATCAGATTGGGCCCACCGAAGATGACGTGTCGCTGCTCTGGTTGAAGCCGGGCGCCAGCACCTCTGCAGCCGTGAGCCTGCTCGAAAGCAATGCGTCATCGGCAGGCATCGGTCAAATCTTCGAGGGTACGTATCTATCGACGTTGTACGACAAGCCGGGCTTACCGTGGGACGGCGCGGATCCTCGAACCCCCGACATCATCGTGGCACCGCACGTCGGTGTGATCTACACCGGCAGCTTGAAGAAGCAAGAGGAGCACGGCGGCTTCGCGCAAGACGATACCAATGTCATGCTGTTGGTTTCGAATCCATCGATCCACGAGACGACGGTTAGGAGTTTTGTCGAAACCTCGCAAGTGGCTCCCACCGTTCTGAAGCTGCTCGGTCTCGATCCGAACCGCCTCGACGCGGTCCGCAAGGAAGGCACGGCGGTCCTGCCGGGATTGCATTTCGATAATTGAAAAAAATATCGTTGGGCTAGCGGCGGACCATTGTTTGGTCCGCCTTTTTATGCGTGGCGTGGTTATTTATCGTGGCGGCGCACAAAAACCCCGCAATCGAACTCAAAAGCGGATCAAATCATAACGTTGGTTGAGGTTAGCGGGGCGGTTCGTGGGATAATTACTGCTACCATACCGCGGGTCGCAGACTCGGTGCGCGTTCTCGTGCAGGTATTCGCGGTAGTTCATCGATAATAAGGACTTGCATGGAAACTATTTTTGTTCCAGTGATTTGTAACTCCTGTAAACGACACAGTGTGGTGTCATTTGCGCGGATAGAACTCAAGCGCTTGCTGGTTAGCGGCAATTCGATCGAATTGCGCTGCGCTTACGATGATCACACCTGGGATGCGTCCTTGCGGCAGCGCGATCGAATATTGAAATTGGTACGCGATAATGATGCCGTGGAGCGTATTACACTGAGGCGCTCGCGGACTTTCAATCCGCACCCAATAGGGCTTTGACTTTCCCCTATTGAATAACCCGTGGCGCTGAATGTCGTTGACTACTCAAACCACTTCTGCCGCCAAGCCGCTGGCCGGGCTCTCCCCTCCCCCGCTGAAACCCGCATCATTCCTGAAGACCATTCGCGCTTCCAGCGACAACCCCTTTGAAATTATCCCCTTGGTCGCCTACGAGCAGCCAGTTTATTTATCAAAGTCGCCGCTCGGTCGGGTGCTCATGGTCACTGATCCGGAAGGCGTACGTCGAATACTTTTGGACAACGTTGCCAATTACCCAAAAAATGACTTGGAGATTGAATTCTTTTCGGCCATGTTCGGCGAAGGCCTGTTGAGCGCGCCCTATTCGAAGTGGCGCACCCATCGCAGGGTGATGGCGCCGTCGTTCGGCGTCCGCACGGTAGAATCGTATACACCGGCGATGGTAGACACCACGGCAGCCTTTGCCGAGCGCTGGGACGCGCTGCCCGATTCTGCGGAAGTGGACATCGCCGCAGAAATGAACGCCCTTACTCTGAAGATCATCTGCCGCACGATGTTTTCCTCGGACGCGGAGGAGCTAGCGGCGTGCGCTCACGAGGCACTCGATTTCGCGCAAGCGTCGATGGAATTTGGACTTCTGGACGTTTTGCCGGTGCTTGGTCCTTGGCGCATCAAGCGCACGGTGGGTGCCATACGCTCACACTTCAGAGGCATGGATGCAGCCATCTATCGGCTGATCAGTGAGCGCGAAAAGATTCGCGATGAGGCTCCAAAAGATTTTCTGACCCGGCTGATCCTCGCGAAGGATCCCGACAATGGAGCGGGATTGAACGCTGGCGAGATACGTGACGAGGTCATTACCATTTTCATGGCCGGCCACGAAACTACCGCCGTGACCATGACGTGGGTGTGGTATTTATTATCGCAGCATCCATCCGAAGAGGCGAAGTTGCATGAAGAACTGGCTGCGGTGCTCGAAGGCAGATTTCCGACGGTGGAGGACTTGCCCAGTTTGCGCTACACGCGAATGATCATCGAAGAAGCGATGCGCCTATTTCCGCCGGCACCGGGAATGTCCATCCGGCAAGCCATCGAAGCGGACGAGGTGTGCGGCTTCAAGGTCACGCCCGGATTGCAGGTTTTGATATCGCCGTGGGTACTGCACCGTCACCGTCGTCTCTGGGACGATCCGGAACGATTCGACCCGACACGGTTCACCAAGGAATCGAGCGACAAACGCCCTCGCTTTGCGTACCTACCCTTCGGCGGTGGACCTCGAGTGTGTATCGGCGCGACGCTTGCCATGACCGAGGCCACGTTGATCCTCGCGGTGCTCGCGAGGCGATTTCAAGTGCGCGTCAAGAAGCCTCAGGAAGTCAAACTCCAAACCCGCATCACTTTGCGCCCCAAAAACGGCCTTTTGACAATTTTAAAGCGGCGGCCGGCCGCGTAGACCTTGTGAGCGTACCCTCGCGCTAGAATCCGGACGGCCGCGCGGTTGAAACGCCAAAGTAGCGTTCCAACCGGAGGCCAACCCGGCCCAGCGTGCCTTCATCGAAGAGTCTACCAATCAAGGTTATGCCGTGCGGTACGCGCCGCGGCGGGTGGAACTTCGGCAACGGGCGCTGCGGGTCCGGGGCCCAATCGCTTCGAGCCTCGGCAACCTCGACGAAGCCGGCGCGGATCGTCAAAGATGGATGCCCTGTAAAGTTCGTGATCGTGAGCATCTCGTCGCGCAGCGATGGCACGAGCAGCAAGTCGACTCGCGAAAACAAGCGTGCCATCTCGAGGGCCACGTTGCGTCGCATTCGGTCCGTTTGCACGTAGTCCACGGCAGATAGGAATCTCGATTGCCTAAAAATATTGGGCCATGCATCCGGCACCTGCATTTTCAATTGGTCGATTCCGCCGCTGAGCGTCAGGTCTTCGAAGGCGGCAGCGGCCTCCGCGAATAAAATCAGGTTCAGGGAATCGTAGGGCCAATCGGGGATTGAAACCTCAACCAGTTCCATGCCGAGTTTTTTCGCCGCGTCCAGCGCAGTACGATCCACCTCGGTGGCTTCCTGCATCCAATCGGGAAAATACCCGACTCGAAGTCCTTCGATCGAGGCGTGGGCATCGTAATCGAGATCGCAGGCAATGCTAGCTGTATCACCGTCATCCGACCCTGAAATGGCCTGCAGCACGAGCATCGTGTCCTCCACGCCCCGTGTCATGGGTCCCAGTTTGTCAAGAGACCAGCAAAGCGTCATTGCTCCGGTGCGAGCCACCCGGCCGAAAGTAGGACGCAATCCGTTGACGCCGCATCGCATGCTCGGGCTTACGATGCTCCCTCCGGTCTCGCTGCCGATGGCGAACCCAACCAATCCTGCCGCGGTCGCTGCTCCAGGACCCGCGCTCGAACCTGAAGCGCCTTCCTCTAAAAGCCATGGATTCACCGTCTGGCCGCCGAACCAAATGTCATTCAACGCCAGCGCGCCCATGCTCAATTTGGCAACAAGCACTGCGCCGGCATCGCGCAAACGCTTGACGACGAAGGCATCGGACGCCGGCACGCGATCCTTGAAAGGCTCCGCGCCATACGTGGTTCGAATGCCGGCCGTGTCGAGCAGATCTTTCGCGCCCCACGGGATACCATGCAAGGGTCCGCGATACTTGCCCGCGGCAATCTCGGCATCGGCTTGTTTTGCTTGGGCGCGAGCCAGGTCCTGCGTTAACGTGATGACGCATTTGAGCTGAGAATCGAAGCGCTGTAAACGATAGAGATAAATATGCGTAAGCCGCTCGGATGAAAGCTGCCGTTGCTCGATCCATCGTGATAACTGAGCCACGGAGGCGAAAGCGATGTCCTGGTCGCGCTTCGGCAAACGCTCGGATTTGAACTCGTCGCGAATGAAGTTAGGTCGTAGCTCAAGTTGCCGCGCCCCCGGCAACCGCGGATCCCAGCGGGACGCAGGCGCCAGGTTTCCTTCGAGTGGGAGTTTTTTGGGTCCGGTCCTGCGCTCGTACAGTGGCGCCATTGCTACCTGCCAGCTGGCGGCTGCTTGCTTCAGCTCAGCATCGCTCAATTCAACGCGCGTGAGTTTTTCGGCAGCGGCAAATGCTGACGCTGAAACCTCCGGTCCCGCGGGCGGCGCAGTCGCGAAAGCAGAAGGAGTGCCGGGTGGGGGGGGGCTTGGTGGTTCAGCCCCCGATACATCCGGCGCAGTTGCTGCACTAGGACGGCTTGCAGCAAGGCTCGCCAGTACTGCGAGAGACGTATGGCTCAAAAACTGTCTACGCGATTTTTCCATGTTCCCTCAACATCAGATAAAGAGGCGACCCGAAGCTCAACCCCGGAATTCTCCCATAAGTGGCTGCAGGTTTCGGGCTTCTAGATGTCCTGACCGCGTCACGAAGATGTGCCGTTGATTTAGCGGAACTTCTTCGGAATGCCTTCAGCAAACGGATAAAACGAAAAAAAGGGCTTGGCCTCCTCGAGCACCCGACGGAATGACGGCCTCTCGGTGAGTCTGTCGAAATAGGCTCTTAGGTGGTGGTGATCGTCTGGAAGCGGTTGGATGGTGCTGGCATAAAAAAGCGCCGGGGCGGCAGCGCAATCCGCCATGCTAAACCCTCGGCCAGCGACCCAGATCCTGGATGCCATGCGGCGCTCCAGCATGCCGTACACCATTTCCAGGGTGGATCGCTCTTTAGTCACGTCCTCTTTGGCGCCGCGCATGCGGTCGCTGACAAGTTGCTGCATCGGCCGTTGAACATAATTGTCGAAGATGCGGTCCCAAAGACGTACCTCAAGCGCGTCGTCCCAGTCGTGTGGAATCAATGAGGGCTCGGCAGCGAAGTAGCGGTCGAGGTACTCGATGATGATGCTGGATTCTGCAAGGTCGCGTTTGCGCGCGTGGTCACGGATGACCGGAAACTTGCAGAATGGCCATATTGCGTGAAGCTCCGCTCGATCAGACTCGTCCGCGAGATTAATGACCCGCCTTTCGAATTCGATGTCGTGTTCGTAAAGCGCGATGAGCGCCTTATGGCAGAAGGAAGCCAGCGGGTGGTAGTAAAGCGTCAGCATATTCGAGTCCTCATTGATAATCGGGCGGCCATCCGTCCGTTTTCTATCCTTACGACGAAGACACCGCTTCAAAATCGACACGAGCCCTACGGTGCCAAAGGTGCCGCGGTTGAGGATTTATGGCATCTTTGGACCACGAAGAAAAGTGGAGGCGGAGAGCACAAATGGGCATGGAAAGTCAGCTGACCAAAGTACCTGCGGCCTTGGCGGCCCGACGGTAGGGCAATCGTCTGATCCCTCGAAAGCGACAGCCGATAAGCGTGGGGCGGGCGGCCGGGATTTGGTTGCTTCTGATATCGGCGGCCATTTCGCTCCGTTATGCAAGCTTAGGCATGGCCGCACCCCAACCACTCCAACTCTCTTCTTGCACATTGCCTGACGTTGTACAAACCGCAAGGTGCGGCGCGCTCTCTGTTCCTGAAAACCCCGCTCGGCCAGCCGGTCGTCGACTCTCGATCAGCCTTGCGGTGATCCCTGCGCAGGATGGGCGATCCCATTCCGACCCTATCGTCGTGTTGATGGGCGGACCTGGAGAGGGCGCCATTGGCGCAGCTTCCCTGTACGCGCGGCAATTCGCGCCACTTCTGCAGGATCGCGATCTATTGTTGATCGATGAGCGCGGAACAGGGCAATCAGGCGCATTGCATTGTGACCTTCGCTCGCCGCAAGACCCGGAGGCGGTTCTACGGGATCTTTTTCCGCCGGGCGCCGTTAAACAGTGCGAAGAGAGGCTGCGCAACCGCGCCGACCTCACTCAATACGGCTATGCGCGCTTTGCGGACGACCTCGAGCTCGCGCGCCGCGCGCTTAAGTTT
>DASWUU010000021.1:0-12237 GCA_036401515.1 Steroidobacteraceae bacterium | reverse complement strand
TGGCTTTATCGCCCCACACGGAGGAGTTCTTGCAATCCTTCTGCTGATAATAAAGCTGACTCATGATCAGCAAGTCATTGTCGTTGGCCGAACCGGCGTCAGATGCCTGCTTACCGTATTCGATGGCCTTGGCGGTTTGCTGGTTGGTGGCGGCCAATTGAAATAGTAAGCGGAACGCCTTCACCAATTCCTCAAGCTCGTAGGCTTTGGTCGCAAGGGCCGTTTCGTAGGCCGCTTGTGCCGCCTGTAGGTTGTTCAAACGGACATAGGATAAACCTTTGAATTCATAAATCGTTCTCTTGTCATACGGGGTGAGCGGCGACTTGGCTTCGGCCGCATCCAAATTCTGCAATGCCTCGGACCACTGGCTGGCTCGCATTGCTTTCTGGGCCGCCGCAATTTCCTGAGATATGAGCGGACTGGTCTTGGACGAGATTCTGCCCACGGTCGCCGGCGGTGCCGAATTCAGCTCATTCAGCTCATTCGGCGCATGGTATTCGCTGCCGCTGTAGGTGGTGGGAGTGGGCGATGCCTGAGAGCGGTAGATCGCTATCATCCTGAAGCTCAGCGAAACGAGGGCCGCGGAGATCGCAATGGCGATCAATCCCCATACCCAGAAGCCCATGGCTCTCAGCAGGTGGTTCATCTTGTGCGTCTCACAAGGCTGGTTGGCGGAGTATAGCCCCAGCCGCGGAATAACCCGACCCCCGCGGCCTCACCGGTTCCAGGGCCGCAAAACGCGCCTGACCGGGTTCCCCGTCGTCGCCAAGACCGCGGGGTCGAGCAAGCGGCGACGGCGCAGATGCCGGATGGCCTCCTGCACGGTGGATTTAGACAATCCCGTTTTGGTCGCAATGGTCTGCAGGCTCACCGCCAAGGAGTCTCGCTTGGCCGTTGCCGACTGGCGCAACAGATAGAGGTATACGATGAACGCCGCAGGACGCCGGTCGTGACCTACCAGGTCCGGCATCAGAACATCGACGACATAATGCTCGAGATTGAACTGTCGCACGATAATCACTATAGCGGTCATTGCTATGGAGAGCCAAGCTGAATGTTCGATAATCCGCGTTTCGCCCTCGCGAGTGCACGAACCAGGAGCTGCCATGATCACGCAAGTCAAATTCGTCGGCATACCTACGCGCGACCAAGATCGCGCGTTGAGGTTTTACACCGAGAAACTCGGATTCGAAGTCTCGACGGATCAGAATTTCGACGGCAAGCAGCGCTGGATCGAGCTGCGCATCGCCAATGCTGCAACGCGCGTGGTGTTGTTTACCCCAGAAGGACATGAAGAGCGAATCGGTACGTTCTTCAATGGCTCATTTGCGTGCGACGACGTCGGCGCGACCTATCGACAGCTCAGCGCCCGCGGCGTTGAGTTCACCTCGCCGCCCGAAAAGCAGCCCTGGGGCGAGTACGCGACGTTCAAGGATCCCGACGGCAACCAGTTTGTCTTGTCCTCGGGCTAGCCGCATATCCCGCGCGTTACAGCCTCAATTGGCGGCCGTTTTGACGGCCGCTTTCTGCGCCTGAATCCAGCTGTTGGTGCGGGCGTCGAGCAGGTCGAGCGGCAACACGCCGCCATTCAGCATCTCATCGTGAAAACTCCGAATGTCGAACTTGGCGCCCAACTGTTTCTGCGCGCGGTCGCGCAGCTCGCGAAACTTAAGTTGCCCCAGCTTGTAAGAAAGCGCTTGAGCCGGCCAGGCAATGTAGCGGTCAGTCTCCGACTGAATGGTGGGCTCATCTACCGGCTGATATTTGCGGAAGAACTCCACCACTTGGTCGCGGCTCCAGCCTTGGGCATGGAGGCCTGTGTCCACCACCAGCCGCACGGCCCGAAATAACTCGCTGCTGAGCCTGCCGTAGTCGCTCACCGGGTCTTGGTAAAATCCGACCTCCTTGCCGAGCTGTTCGGAATACAACGCCCAGCCCTCGACATAACCGGAGTTGCCCGAATGCTGGCGAAACTTCGGCAAGCCGGTCATTTGCTGCGCCACCGAAAGCTGCATGTGATGTCCGGGGATGCCTTCGTGGTAGGCGGTCGCTTCATCATCGATAAGCCAGCGGTGTTCGAAATGAGACGTGGCGACACTCACGCGTCCGGGACGTTTGCCGTCGGGAGTACCGGTTTGATAGTGCGTGGCGGATCCCGCTTGAAAAGGCGGAATCGCTTCGACCGTAACCGGGGATCCGGGGATGTAGCCGAACAATTCCGGCAGCTTGGGCTGCATCTGCGCAATGTATTTTCGGAAATCGTCGAGGATCTGCTCGGAGGAAGTCGGGATGTACTTGGTATTGGTCTTCAACGATTCGCGGAACGAGGCAACATCGGAGAACCCTTCCTTCTTCGCAATCGTCAGCATTTCACCCTGGATGCGCTCGATTTCGTGCAAGCCGATGTCGTGGATCTGGTCCGGCGTCAAGGTACTGATCGTGGTGCGGCTGCGAATGTCATTGAGATAACGTTCCTTGCCGCCGGGCAGAGAAGTCACGCTCAAGGCGGCTCGACCATGGGGCGCGTATTCGCCCGCCACGAATGCGGAGAAGCTCTTGTAAGCAGGTATGACTTCGACGTTGACGGCCTCGGTGATCGCACGCGTCAAGCGCTGCTGATCCTCGGCGGACATGTCGGCCGGAAACTTCTTCGTGGGCAAAAGGAACGGATTGGAGGTGATGACACCCTCGCACTGCGCCGGCACTTTCTCGAGAAGAAAGCGCACGGGCATCAGGTTGTCCTTCATTCCGTCGCGAAGCAACTCTTCGGTTTGCGCGAACACGCGCGGAATTTGGTGCAGGCGCGCGATGTAATCCTCGTAGTGCTTGACCGAATCGAGCGGCACTGCGTTCGGCATATCGGCCAAGCGTGTCTGCGGACCGTCCATTTGGTTTACCGGCATCTCGTATTCTTTGAACTTGAAGTTCTCAATTCGCTGCTGCAAGGCGCGCTGCATCACCTGGTGCGACAAAGCGTCTTGCTCCGGAAAGGCCGCGGTCGATATCGCTTCAGGCGCGCGAGAAAACTTTCGTCGGTGTCGTGCTGGCGCTGAAATCCCGCGGGGGAATAATCATCGAGCTGATCATTGAACCGGTAGTCACCCACCGCCGTTGCGCGGTCGGGGTGGCTCTTGAGGTCCGACTCGTATTGCTCTTCGAATAGCGCGTTCTGCGCGGCAATTCTCGATGCAGCCGGGTCCGGCGCCTTGGCGGAGGCGCTGAACGAGCAACAGACCAACAGTGCTAGGCGTAAAGTTTTGGACATGAGTTCACCGGTTAACTTTCAGGGTTACTTCGCGGACGCGGGAAAAGCGGGCAATTTATCAATGTCGCGCGCATCGTGCTGAATGATCACGGTGGCGTGCAGGTTGGTGCCGAGCTGTTTGAATCGATCCAACGATGCCAGGGTGTCGGATCGGCTGGTGTTGAAGGTCGGCACCCCGTTGGTGTCGTAATTTTCGCGAAAATGCGCCAAGTCGCCGGTAATCAGCACATTGCCTTTTTCCTTGAGCTTCACCAGCAGGCTGTGATGTCCGGGCGTGTGCCCCGGCATGTTCAACATGACGACGCTGCCGTCGCCGAACACGTCTTTGTCTCCCGGCAAGGGCTCGACTTTGCCGCCGCCGCTGATCCAATGGGCGAAATTCGCCGGATTGATCGCCGGGTTGGGTTTGCCGTCAGTGAGGGCATCCCAATCGCCCTTGCCGATGAGCAAGGTCGCTTGAGGAAACGATGCCACTTGGCCGATGTGATCGCCGTGATAGTGGCTGATCCCCACGAAGGTGATTTGCTCGGGCTTCAAATGCAGTTGCGACAGCTGATCGATCAAGCTGCTTTGCGGCGCCGTGGGAGCAGGAGTAGCACCGGCGGCCATGGGATTGCCGGTATCCCAGACCAAGTATTCGTTGCCATGCTTGATCAGGTAGCAACTGAAGGTAAGCTGAATGTTGAGTCCCGGGAAGGCGGCAACATCCGAGAAGCGGCTGACGTCTGACAGGGTGGTGGTTTTGCCGCAATCGAGCCGCGTCAATGTCAGCGTCGCCGGTGCTTGCGCATGACTCGAGGTTGCGCCGATCAAACTCGTCAGGAGGGCCACGCCCATCTTGAACTCCATACGTCTCATAAGTTCCCTCTCTCGTAACTATTCGGTTTCCGAACGCACTTCACGGCCCATCAGCGCCTGCACCGCTGCTGCTACCGGCTTGTTCTCGTACATGATCCGGTAGATTTCGCGGCAGATGGGCATCTCGACCTCCAAGCGCCGGGCCACATCGTAGACGGCGCGCGATGCGGGCACGCCTTCGATAACCTGATGAATCGCGCTTTGCGCTTGGGCCGGCGACTCGCCGCGGCCGAGTGCCATGCCGAAACGGCGATTTCGCGATTGATCATCGGTGCAGGTGAGAACCAGATCCCCAAGTCCCGCGAGCCCCATGAAAGTCTCGCGCAACGCGCCGAGCTTGACTCCGAGGCGCATCATTTCGGCGAGACCGCGTGTAATCAAGGCCACGCGCGTGTTCGCGCCATAGCCCATGCCATCGGCTATGCCTGAGCCGATGGCGATGACATTCTTGACCGCGCCGCCGACCTCCACGCCCATGATGTCCGTCTGCGTATAGGCGCGAAAGTTCGGTCCCGACAAACTCAAGGCCAGTTCCTTGGCGAAGTTCTCATCGCAGGAGGCGATGGTCATGGCGGTGGGCAGTCCCGCGCCCACTTCCTTGGCGAACGTCGGGCCGGACAACACCGCACCGGGCGTTTCGCCTAGAACCTGCTGAACAACTTGGTGCGGCAGTAAGCCGGTCGCAATCTCGAACCCCTTGGTCGCCCAGGCAATGCGTGTACGGGCCTCGAGGTGGGGTTTTATTTTTTCCAATGTCGCGCGAAATGCATGCGAAGGCACCGCGATCAACGCATCACGCGCGTCCTTCAGGGCCTGATCAAGATCGACGGCGACTTGCAGCGATTGCGGGAACGAGGCCTCCGGCAGGTAGCGCAAATTACGGCCTGTCGTGCGCATGGAATCCCGCTGCGCCTCATCGCGGCTCCACAGTTGAGTGGGGTGTCCTTCGCGCGCCAACAGAATGGCGAGTGCCGTGCCCCAAGAGCCGGCACCGATGACAGTCATCGGTTCCGCACGCCGAGCCGGCATAAACGCTAGTTCACCAGATTCGGTTGCTGACCCTGCTGCGCCTGCGCGAACAACGAATCGAAATTGACCAAGGGCAGAAGGAAGTTGGGAAATCCGCCCTTCACGATCAAATCCGATATCACCTCTCGCGCATACGGAAACAACACGCTGGGGCAGAAGCTGCCCACCAGGCGCTTCAAGTCTTCATTGGACGCGCCGCTGATGGTAAATATGCCGGCCTGCTTGACCTCGACCAGGTACAGCGTCGTCTCGCCCTGTTTGGCTTCCACGGTAATGGTCAGCAGGACCTCGCGAGCGTCCGGCGCAAGCTCTTCCGTCGAGGTGTTCATATTCAGCTGAAACTTCGGTTCCCACGCTTGATTTTGGGGCAAGCGCGGCCCGTTCGGCGACTCATAGGAACAGTCCTTCAAATAAACCGTTTGCAGCGTCACTTGCGGCCCCAGACCCGCCTCGGGTTCCGCGGTTCTAACCTCGTTCATCCTGCCCCCTGAATTAACGGATCCAGCTCGCCGCTCTGATCCAGTGCGAAAAGGTCGTCGCACCCACCGACATGCTTGTCACCAATAAAAATTTGTGGAACGGTACGCCGCTGGCTGCGCGCAAACATTTCCTCGCGGAATTTTTCGTCGTCCTCGACATTGATTTCATGGAAAACCACGTTCTTCTGCTTCAACAATGCTTTGGCCCGCTGGCAATACGGGCACCAGTCCGCCACGTACACGGTAACGGGCTGAGTCATTTCGAGCTGCCCTTGCCCGCCGCCGTTTTCGTCAGCGGCATGTTGTCTTTCAGCCAGGCACTCAGTCCGCCTTGGAGGTTGAAGACCTTGGTAAATCCCAGCTTGACGAGGGCGCGAGCCGCGTTTGCACCGCTGGTACCAGTATCGCAATAAATAATGACATTCTTGTCGCGCCACTTCTTGAGAGTGTCGGCCTGCGACTCGAGTTCCGCCGCCGGCACGTTGCGGGCATCGACGATATGGCCCGCATCGTATAAGTCCTTGCTGCGCAAATCGATCACCAGCGCGCCTTGATTCATCAGTCGCACCGCTTGCATGGCACTCACTGCCGCAAAAGCTTGGACGCGCGCTCGAAACTCATAAACCAGCACGGCGATTGCCGCCAGAACGGCTGCGGCTACAAGATAGGGATGATTGCCAAGGTACTCTAACAGTCGCTGCATTCGGCTCGCACAATCTGGGGTTTTTGGGCGCGCAAGTATAGCAGCGGGCGCAAGGCTTGTATGCTTGCATGCATGATCCTGAAGTGGCGCAACAAATGCTTGCAACGTCTCTGCATGAGCGCACTCCTGGCCTGCGTGCTGTGCGCAAACGGCTCGGGCGCCGGCAGCGACACGGTCGATTCGGCGCAAGCCAAGGCCAAGCTTGCAGCGGTGCGCGCGCGTATCGCCGAACTCGCCAATCGGATGGGCACGCAGCTTGCGCAACGCGATTCCCTGAGTGCGCATGTCCGCGAGACGGAACTTATCATCGCCGCGAGGCGACAACGCGTGGAAGAACTGCACGCGGCGCAGCTCGTTGCTGAACGCCATCGCTCGGAGCTGCGCGCGGAACAGACACGCAATCAAAGTGCGCTGCAATCGGAACGCCTCTCGCTCGCGAACCAAGCGCGGGCGGCGTACATGATGGGACGCCAGGAGGAGCTGAAGCTGCTCTTGAATCAGAGCGATCCCGCGACTTTAAGCCGTACGCTGACGTATTACGGCTACCTGGCCGAGCAGCGCAGCCGTAAGATCAAAATCATTCAAGATGACGAAGAGCGGCTGCTGCATCTTGTCGCGCAGATCGAGGAGCAAACCAAGGAACTGCAAATGCTGGAGGACAGCGCGGCGAAGGAAATCGCCGGATTGCAGCACGCGCGTGCCGAACGCGCGGTGGCGGCCGCGGCCCTTACCCAAAAGCTAGCAAGCGGCAACGAGGAACTTGCAAACCTTACGCGCGAGGAGCAGGCGGTGGAGACGCTGATCGCGGATCTTTCTCGCCTGCTGCAGGATTTTCCGACCGATCCGTCCCAGAGCTTCGATCACATGCGCGGCAAGCTGCCTTGGCCCGTCGCCGGCCGCTTGAGCACGCGCTATCAAACACCGCGGGACAATTCGGTGAACGGCGTGCGTTGGAATGGCGTGATGATCGATGCAGCGCGCGGCGCCAAGGTGCGCGCGCCCTTCTTCGGCCGGGTGGTGTATGCGGATTGGCTTCAGGGCCTGGGGTTATTGATGATCATCGGGCACAGCGGCGGCTACATGACCCTCTATGGCCATGCCGAGGTGCTCTACAAATCGGTGGGAGATAAAGTCGCGCCCGGCGACCTGATTGCCGCGCTGCGCGATACCGAGGGCGCCAGTCCGCAGCTGTATTTCGAGATACGCGAAGGGCGCAAAACCGTCGACCCCAAGCTTTGGCTGAAACCGAACCCTTGAGGGTAAGCTACAACTATAATTCAGCAAGGCCCGCATCGGCTGGCGGCGAATCCGCTGCGCACGTATGCTCGCATCCAATGATCAAGAAATCCGCTAACGCAGTACTGCTCGGCGTGGGCATCGCCATCGGCCTCTCGCTCGGGCTGGCGCATGGGGTTCTGGCTGACAAGCCAGCCGTCCTGGGGGCTGATTTACCCTGGCAAGACGCCCGAATGCTCGCCGCCGTGCTAGAGCGGGTAAAGCACGATTATGTGAACCCGGTGGATGACCATCAACTGTTGCAGGCCGCGATCCGCGGCATGGTGGCCTCGCTGGACCCCTATTCAGCTTACCTCGACAGCGACGAATACGACGAGGTCAAGATCAGCAGCTCAGGACGCTACTCCGGGGTCGGCATCGAGCTGTCAATCGAGGATGAGCAAGTTGTCGTCATCGCCCCTTTTGACGGTTCGCCCGCCGCATTGGCGGGAATTCGCTCGGGCGATGTCATCGTGACCATCGATGGGGTACCCGTGAATACCAGCACCTTGGCCGATACCATCGGGCGAATGCGGGGCGAGGAGGGCACCTCGGTGAAAATCGGCATCATGCGCGAGGGCAACCCCGAACCGATGCAATTCACCCTGAAACGTTCACGTGTCGAACTGCACAGCGTGAGCGCGGAAATGCTCGAGCCCGGATATGGCTACGTGCGCATATCGCAATTCAGCGAAACCACGGGCGATGACTTGACCGCGGCATTGAAGACCTTGCGCAAACACAATGGCGCGCCGCTCAAAGGATTGGTGCTCGACATGCGCGATAATCCGGGCGGGGTGCTCGAGGCCGCCGTAGCCGTCGCGGATGCATTCTTGGACAGTGGTGTCATCGTGACCGCCAAGGGCCGAACACCGGATTCGAAATTCGAGATGGACGCAACGCCGGGGGATGCGCTGAACGGCGCGCCGATGGTCGTGCTCGTGAACGGGGGCTCGGCGTCGGCGGCGGAGATCGTCGCGGGCGCGCTCAAGGATCAGCATCGCGCCAAGCTCATGGGGCGCACGACTTTTGGCAAAGGCTCGGTGCAGACCATTATCCCGTTGTCCGAGGACCGCGCCGTCAAGCTCACGACGTCCCTCTATTACACGCCTTCGGGCGTGTCCATCAACCATCGCGGTATCGCCCCTGATATTGAGCTGGAGCGCGACGCGAAGCCGCCGTCTGCGTCACCTTCGGATGGGCCGCTGCTGCAGCGTGACCGCGACGTGAAGCGTGCCCTCGATGAATTGAAGGCATCGCCGAACGCGCGTCCGGGTGCGGTGACCACCGCCGCCGGGCTTCGCTGATGCGCAGCACGCGCTCTATCGAGATACTGTGTTTGGTGCTTGCGGCCTTGGTGCTTATTTGGTCGGGCGCATTGGCCGCTCAGATGTGGCCGGTCGTGGGCCTGCTCGCGGCGTTCGCCCTCGCCATCGTTGGGTTTCGCCGCCGCCGCTTTCTTCCGGGGCGCAGCCGTACCAAGCTGTTGATCGAATCCTGGTCGATGGTGATTTTCATCACCTGCGTGCTGTGGTTTACGGGCAAGGGCGGAAGCCCGCTGTTCAATCTGTATTTATTGCCCATCATCTTGAGCGCGCTTACGCTCGGCCGCGTGGTCACGCTGCTGCAGGTGGCGGTCATTGCCGTCTGCCATTTGCTGCTCGCCGTGACCACGCCGGGCGTGGATGTGATTTCGCTGTTCTATGCGAGCCAAGCGGTCGGCCAGCTCGCGCCCTTTTTACTGGTGGCGTATCTCACGACCACCTTGTCGGCCGATATCACCGAAGCCCGCGAACGCATCGAGAATTTAGCGCAAACCGACTCCTTGACCGGTCTATATAACGTACGCATGTTCAATGAAGTGTGGCAACGCGAGCACACCGCGTGCGCGCGTTCGCGCGGCATGTACGCGCTGCTCATGATCGATATCGACAAGCTCAAGGAGATCAACGAAATGTTCGGCCACGAGGCCGGCAATAGCGCACTGATTTTGGTGGCGCAATGCCTGCAACGTAGCATTCGCAATACGGATCATGCCGCCCGCTTCGGCGGCGATGAGTTTGCCGTCCTGCTGCCGGGCGCGTCGCAAGAAGTGGCAGAGGTCGTGATCAAGCGCATCCGGCACAACGTTTTCAAGACCACCTTGGACCTTCGCTCGCGCATGATTCGCTGCAATGTCAGCATCGGCGCGGTCAGCTATCCGAAGGACGCAAAGGACATGCGCGATTTGCAGAGCCTGGTCGATGATCACATGTATCGCGACAAAGAATTGCGGCGGATGCCGGGCGCGGAAGCAAATGCATGAATATTTTCCGGCAAACGATTGAATGTGCTGGACTTTCTCGAAAATACTGGCAAAGTTAGCGTTGCATCACGCCTGGCTTGCTTTACATATGGTCAGCTACGGTCATTCCCCACTTGGAGAAAGGATTAATGCGGTCTATTAATCGAGCATCGTTTCGGTCATCGGGAGGCCCCATGCGGGCATTCGCTGGACTTTTGCTCGGTTTTCTAGCCTTGCAGGCGAACGCCAAGGCGCTAAGCGACCCGAAATTGAAATCCGGGTCCGTGCTCATCGTCGACCAAAGCAACTCTTCGGTGCTGTATTCCCGCAATTCGGACGTGGCCGCGCCTATCGCCTCCATCACCAAGCTCATGACGGCTTTGGTCGTATTGGATGCCAAGCAACCCTTGGATGAGCCAATCCGAATTACCGATGCCGACCGCGATTTCCCGAAAGCCGCGTTTTCCCGGCTCACCGTGGGAACGACCCTGACCCGCGGCGATCTCATGCACCTCGCCCTCATGTCATCCGAGAACCGCGCAGCGCACGCATTGGGCAACAATTATCCCGGCGGCATGCGGGCCATGGTGGCCGCGATGAATGCCAAGGCCAAGGCCTTGGGGATGACGTCTTCTTACTTCGTCGATCCGACCGGCCTATCCAGCCAAAACGTGGCAAGTCCCGAGGATTTGTCAAAGCTCGTGATCGCGGCATCGAAGAACCGGATCATTCGCGAATATTCGACGGATAGAAATTATGTGGTGCGCGTCCAGAGGCACATGGTCGAGTTCCGGAACACGGACAATCTGGTGGCCAATCCCACCTGGAACATCATCGTGCAGAAGACCGGCTACATTGCAGAAGCCGGGAAGTGCTTGGTGATGTCGGCCGTGATCGAGGGCCGATCGGTGGTGATCGTGCTGCTCGACTCGTTTGGCAAGTACACCCGGGTTGCCGACGCTCAGCGCGTGAAGACTTGGATGGAAAATCCGTCGAACCGCCTCTTCCAGGCAACGATCCGCTAAATCCGGCCGGAGGGCGGGTTTACACCCGCGGCTTGAAGCTTATGACCGCCCGGCATCGCCGACGGCGAACTGCACCCGATTAACCCCAAAACCCAACTCCAAACGATTCAAAGCATTAAGGTACTTAAAGGCTGAGATAACGGCTGCGAGGCCGGGGAGTCAAAAATGCGTATGGGTCTTTTGTGCACGGCATGGGCCGCTTCACTGCTGGCAGGTCCGGCCGTTGCTGCGGATAGAATCCTCTCGGTAACGATTTACGCCGATGATCTGGCACTGGTGCAGGATCGGCGGGACATCGATCTCAAGGGCGGCCGGCAACGGATCGAGTTCGCGGACGTGTCGGCGCAAATTCGACCGGAAACGGTCTCCCTGACGGCGGGGGACATCAGCATTGTCGAACAGAATTTTGACTTTGATCTACTGACTCCCGCCAAAATGATGGAGAAGGCGGTTGGTCAGGAAATCACCATTGTTCGTGTGAATCCGGCCACGGGCGCCGAAACACGGGAGCAGGCGCAGGTCCTGGCGACGAACGGCGGGGTGGTCCTCAAGATCGGCCAGCGCATCGAGGTGCTGCGCGATGACGGATTGCCAGTGCGCGTGATTTTCAACAAGGTGCCGGACAACCTTCGCGCGCGGCCGACCTTGTCAGTGACGGTTGTCGGGGCTCATTCGGGGACCCGGCCGGCCACCTTGAGCTATTTGACCCCGGGTCTCGGTTGGAAGGCAGATTATGTCGCCCTCTACAACGAAAGCGACAGTAAGATTGACGTGCAGGGATGGGTGACCCTGACGAATTCCAGCGGCACCACGTACGACAACGCCCAAACGCTGCTGGTGGCGGGTTCTCCCAGCCAAGTGGACAACGGCTCCTCGAACAACTATCGGCCGTCGCAGCGGCGCTCGACGTTGCAGCAACCAGGAACGGAAAGCGGCAATCGCGAGCGATTGGGCGACTACTATCTGTATCCACTCGCCGAACGGACCACCATCGCGAATCAGCAGACCAAGCAGGTGAGTTTTCTCGATGTGCACGGCGTGCCGGCCGAGCACGGCTACGAATTTCGCAATCGCTGGCTGGGGACTGCGGAAGCGCCGATCAGCGCCAAGAGCATCTATAGCTTTTCGACCAGCGCGCATGCCGGATTGGGCGACCAGCTGCCGGCCGGAATCTTGCGTTTCTACATGCGTGACAAACGCGGCGATCCGCAGTTCATCGGCGAGAGCCGCATCGACCACACGCCCATGGGCTCCACGCTGTCCTTGGCTACCGGGGACGCCTTCGATGTCAAAGTCCACGCGATCGTCGACAAGCGCAC
>DASWUU010000020.1:0-2110 GCA_036401515.1 Steroidobacteraceae bacterium | reverse complement strand
GCCGACCAAGCCCGGGTCGAAGAAGGCGACCTGCACATTGTCCCAGTTCTCTCGATAGACCGCGCCATTCCATTGCAGGCGGTGGTCGAAAAATTCGGTCTTCCAGCCAATTTCATTGTTGGTCAACTGATCGGATTTGTACGAACTGGGGACCGCGTACTGGGGTTTCCCATCCGTGCCCGGGGCATGTAGCGCACCGCCATTCTGGTTGAACCCGCCCGGCCGAAAGCCCTGCGAGTAAGTGTAATAAACCATGACGTTCGGCGTGACATGCCAGGTCACGTTGCCGCGGCTCTTGAAGCCCGACTCCGTGTCATTGAGGTTCTGCGAGTTGAGGTTGAAATTATCAGCAAGACAACCGCCCGCGGGCACGCCCTGTTCGAAGCATCCGAAGCTGCCGGTGACACTGCCCAACGAGGAGTTCACGAATCGGAAATGGCGCGTGCCCGCCGTAACCGTCAAAACCTTGGGGATGATGTCGAAGTCCACGGAGGCGAAGAAAGCCGTTTGCTTGGTTTCGCGCACTGTGTCCTGATAGAACGAGACGTTGTCGGCCTGCACACCGGGATTCACGACCGTCGCTCCCGGCGCGGTGCCGATGTTCGAATAACAGCCGCTATTACCCGGCGAGCCTGCGGGGGCATTTGAGGTGCAGGAAGGAATTGTTTTGTAACCCCAGCCGGTCTGGTCGAACAGTTTGTTGTCCTCCCAATACGCGCCGACGATTGCGCGCAACCGCCAGTCGTCCGGCGTACTCAAGCGAAATTCGTGCTGTTGATGCTCATTCTTTTCAACCGAGTGCCAGGTGGCGCTGGGTGAGAAGCAGGTTGAGGTGAGATTGGCGTCGCCTCCTGATCCGGGGCCGTAGCACTGGTAGACGTCGGCATAGAAACCGCGCGCATAGTTGGTGTAGTCGCCGACCTGGTCGACGTTTCGCACCAGATAACCCCCGGTGTAGACGGCCTTCAAATCGCCGAATTTACCGTTCAATGTCCAAGCGGTGCTTTCAAACTTGTCCGTGTCGCGCGCTGGGTTGAACAATGTCGCTTGCAGCGGCTGCAGCGCTGCTCCATCGGAGGCGTTAGGCTGCTGGTAGAACACGCCCTGCGAGCGCATATCTTGATAGGACTGGGTGAGTAAAAAGTCCCAGTCATCGTTGAACTTGTACAGCGCCTCGACGCGTATGCCTTGATAGGTGACTGGGTTGATGGCTCTGCCGGCCACGCTGTCGTTGTTGAGCACCGCGCTGCCCGGCGGCACGCCGAACGCGGTCGCTGTTCCGGCGGCGCAAGTGCCCGCGGGCGTGGGTGCGCCGACGGAACACGCGGTGGCAAAGTTGGCATAGTGGATGCCGATGTCGCTGTTCTTGCGCGTGAAGGTGGCCGGCACATTGTCGATGTAACCGCCGCGATGATCATCATAGATCACGGCGCGTACGGCGAAGGTGCCCGGTATCAGCGGGAGGTTCAACACCGCGGTCACGTCAGCATTGGGGTCGCCGTGCGCGGTCACGCCGTAGCCGGCTTTCACGTTGCCCTCGGTTACGTCGAGCTTGGGCGCGTTGGTGATGTAGCGAATCGCGCCGGCCTCGGCCCCGGAACCGAACAGCGTGCCCTGCGGACCCTCCAGAATTTCTATGCGATCGATATCGGCCGCATAGACATCCAGATTGCGGTTCGGCAGCTGGCCGGATTGATTGTCAAGATAGATGGCGACATTCGGATATAACCCGGTCGAACCGCTGCCTTGGCTGGGCTGGGCGCCCGCGCTCAAGCCGCGCATGAAGACTTCATTTTGTCCCGGCCCGTTGTTGGCCGAGGTGACATTCGGCAGATACTTGATGTAGTCGTCGAATGTCGAGATGTTGAGCTCCTGCAACGTCTGGCCGGTAAAGGCCTGCATCGAGATGGGCACGTCCTGCATGCTCTGCGAGCGGCGTGTCGCGGTGACCGTGATCTCCTGAAGCGCATCCGAACTTACGGCGGCGCTGCTCGTCGCCTGATCGGCAGCAGAGGCGCCGAAGGACGCACTCCCCAAAATGGATGCGATCGCGAATGACAGCTTCGAGTTCATTTTTCATCCCCTTAGAATTGTCGTTGACCGCAACATC
>DASWUU010000019.1:0-4139 GCA_036401515.1 Steroidobacteraceae bacterium | reverse complement strand
TCACGCCTACCATCAAGACGCCTTGGTGGGGCATGTGCAGACCTCAAAACCCCACGACGCTACGGCATGGCAGCGCTTCTTGAGCACCGGTCCCGTGGCCTTCCTACCGCTTAGCGATGGCCGCTCTTCAGTCGTCTGGAGTGTCGCACGAGATCAGGCATCGCATCTTTGCGCCTTGGACTCTCAAAGCTTCAGTCAGGCCCTCACCGAGGCGAGCGGCGAGGTATTGGGGCGGTGCGAGCTCACGACCCAGCTCGCGAGCTTTCCGTTGAAGCTGAAGTACGCGGTGGATTACGCGCGGCCTCGCGCCGTGTTGCTGGGCGATGCCGCGCACGTGGTGCACCCCTTGGCGGGGCAAGGGCTGAACCTAGGTCTGCTCGATTGCGCGGCGCTCGCTCAAGTGCTCGGGGAAGCTCGGGGTGCGGCGCAATTCGGCGACTACAAACATCTTCGGCGCTATGAGCGCTGGCGGCGCAGCGAAAACCTCTTGGCGGCCGCGGCGCTAGACGGATTGGAACGATTGTTTTCAAACAACGACCCTAGGGTCGCGGCATTGCGCAGGGCTGGTTTGAGCGCCGTGGAAGGCATGCCAAACATAAAGCGCCGCTTCGCAAAGCGTGCCTTAGGAATGGCGGGTGACGTTCCCGAATTCTTGAAGGCGATCTAGCTTCGCGGCACAAATAAAATCATTGATCGACAGCCCGCCGATCGAGTGGGTGGAATACGTGACATCGCAGTGGTCATAACCCACCTCAAGATCGGGATGATGGTCCTCGATGTTCGCGAGGTATGCCACTGCGTTGACGAAACTCATGGTGCGATAGAAATCTTTGAACTTGAGAGATCGCTTGATACTTTTGGCGTCTGCGGCGATTTTCCAGCCCTCGTGCAATTGCTTACTGAGGAGGTTTACCTCCGCCGCAGGCAAGGGCTCGACACCGCCCTCGCACGGAGCGCAGTTCTTTTCCGCCAAGTCCGTCACACTAGATTCGCGCATAGGTGCGCTCGATATAGCGCTCCACCAGGTCCTGAAATTCCTCGGCGATTCGATCGCCCTTCAAGGTGACGGTCTTTGCACCGTCTTCGTACACGGGCGCCACCGGGTGCTCTCCCGTGCCCGGTAAGCTGATGCCGATGTTCGCGTGCTTACTTTCGCCGGGTCCATTGACCACGCAGCCCATGACGGCCACGGTCATGTCGGCGACCCCCTCGCGCTGCTTGCGCCATTCCGGCATGCGGTGACGAATGTGGCTTTGAATCTTTTGCGCCAGCTCTTGAAAGTAAGTGCTGGTGGTGCGCCCGCAGCCCGGGCAGGCGATCACCATGGGCGTAAAGGCACGCAGGCCCATGGTCTGGAGAATTTCTTGGGCGACGATGACTTCCTGCGTGCGATCGCCGTTGGGTTCCGGCGTCAGTGAAACGCGGATGGTGTCGCCGATGCCCTCCTGCAACAGCACGCCCATGGCAGCGGTAGAGGCTACGATGCCCTTGCTGCCCATGCCGGCCTCGGTGAGCCCTAGGTGTAAGGGGTAGGCGCAGCGGCCCGCCAGGTTGCGGTATACGGCGATTAAGTCCTGTACGCCGCTCACTTTCGCACTGATGACAATCATGTTGGAACCGAGCCCCAACGCTTCGGCGCGCTTGGCGCTGTCCAACGCCGAAACCACGATGGCTTCACGCATCACATCGATGGCGGCCAAAGGGGCTTGCAGCTTCGAGTTCTCATCCATCATGCGGGTGAGCAGGTCCTGATCGAGACTTCCCCAGTTCACACCGATGCGTACCGGCTTTTGATACCGCATCGCGGTTTCGATCATTTCGGCAAATTGTGGATCGCGCTTACTGCCGCGGCCCACGTTACCCGGATTGATCCGCAGCTTGCCAAGCGCCTCGGCGCAGGCAGGGTGGGCTTTGAGCAGCTTGTGGCCGTTGAAATGAAAGTCGCCGACCAGGGGAGTGGCGACGCCTTGCGCATCCAAGCGCTCGCGGATATGGGGTACCGCAGCGGCGGACTCGTCGTTGTTGACCGTCACTCTCACCAATTCGGAGCCCGCGCGGGCCAGCGCTTTGACCTGCGCCACGGTGCCTTCGACGTCGGCCGTGTCGGTGTTGGTCATGGATTGCACAACGATGGGCGAGGGGCCGCCGATGGAAACTGCACCCACTTTTACGATCAAGGAATGTCGACGGGATCTCATAAGCGCATTATACCCGGAGCGCGGGGTGGGGGCGGACCCGTACAATTCGGGCATGAATTCACTTGAAACAGAGTGTCTGGAACTGAAAACGGCCGGGATCATCGATGAAGCCAGGGCGAATCGGGCTGTGGCTTTGGAGCGAGGCGCCATTTTCTCCGTTTTCGAAGAGCTTCGCTTCCTCCTCTACGCAGCCGTCGCCGCCATCACCGCGGGCTTAGGGCTCCTGCTCAAGAAGCACTTGAACCGCATCGGGCCTGCGGCGCTGGTCGGGGTTTTGGCCGTCGCCGCCTGTGGCTGTTATGCCACGGCAGTGCGCACGCGATTACTGGGCAAACAACGTTCGATCGGCGGTGATTACGTGTTGCTGCTCGGCGCGCTGATCGCCAGCGCTGATTTAGGGTATGCAGAATCCCAATTTCATTGGCTGGCAGCGCAATGGCCATGGCATTTGTTGATCCTCGCCGTATTCCACGCAGCCGGCGCCTATGCCTTCCGTTCGCGCCTGCTGCTGAGCGTATCGCTCGCCTCCCTTGCCGGATGGTTCGGTATCGAAGCACACATCGGAACCTTATTTGAACGCGTTGGCGCGCGCGGCGAGCTAGGGACACAGGCCATTATCTGTGCCGCGACGATTCTATTTTGGCGCGCCGCCAATCCTCGCCTGCGAGGACCTGCACAGTTTGAAACCGTGTTCGAACACTTTGCCGCCAACATCGGCTTCTGGGGCGCCTTGGCGTTGTGCCTTGACGCGCAAACACGCCTCACCGGCCTAGCGATCCTGATGATCCTTTCGCTAGTCTGCGCGGTGAAAGCACTGCGCGGCAAAGAGGAAATATTCGCCATCTACGCCAGCGCTTACCCCGCACTGACGCTGTGTTGCTTGCAAGCGCAAGTCCTCAAGGCAGGACTAACGGCGGCGCTGCTGCAATTGGCCACCGTTGTGTTAGGAGCGCTGTTGCTTTGGAATTTTCGTGTACGCATCAAGGCGCGGCCGGCATGAGGGCGCTTCGTCCATCCCCAGAGCAGGAGCGTTGGATGGCGACGGCGGCGCGACTGCAACTCGGAATGGACCTGCGCTTCATAGCCGACCGCATTGGCCGTTGGACGGCGCCCTCGTCGATCGCGCGCTGCGCTTTTTTTGTCCTCGGCGCGGTCGCTGCGCTCCTTACCGTCGCCATCTTCGAGTTTCTGCACGTAGTCAACGCGTTGTTTGCGTCGGGACTGCTCATGCTGCTGGTAGCAGAGTGGCTCATCCTGCGTAAGCATCTTTTTCACGCAGGCATTGAGGAAGCACTCTGGACGGGCGGGCTGCTTGCGGTCGCGCTGCAACTCATACAGGCGACGGATATCAATCTGGACTCGCGCAACGCGCTCCTCATCGCCTTGGCGCTGGCCGTGGCGGGAATTCGGCTGCTCAACCCACTGTTCGTAAGCTTGGCGGCCTTGGCGGCATCGTTAGCCATCAACTTCATCGGCGGGCACCAGCTCCTGTCGGCACCGGGCTTTCCGGTCCCAGCCGGCGCTTTTTGTTTTGCGATGGGCGCGATCGCCTTGTTCGCCGGGCGCATCGAGTTTCGCAGGCCATCCCACGATCAGATGCTCAACTGGCTGATGGTGTTCATGCCGCTGTGTGGATTTCTATGGCTCGCATGGGACCAGGCAATGGTCATCCGAGCTTTCACGGGAGTGGCCAGTGCCGTGCTCGCGGTGGCGGGCCTCGTCATCGGGCTTCGCCGCCGCACGCACGCGCCCCTGATCGCCTGCCTGGTGTGCTTGGGATGTGTCGCATATCAGTTGCGAGAGCTGACGGCGCTGCCCCCCGAAGTAAAGCTCATCTTGTGGGGAAGCGCGGCACTGCTCCTGGCCGTGGGGTTGGAGCGGTATTTGCGTACCCCCCGCCGCGGCGTCACCTCGGTTCAAATAGGCGAGGGCGGCCATGCC
>DASWUU010000018.1:0-26435 GCA_036401515.1 Steroidobacteraceae bacterium | reverse complement strand
AAATGTCGCACCGGGTGCTCGATCGGGGCTTGCTGCATTCTCCGCGGCAATGGCGCGAGCGGATCTCGAGGAGGCGAGCGAGGCCGTTAACCCGCCGGCTGCCGCTCCCAAAAAGTCCCGTCGTTGCATTGCGAGTTACCTTACATCATGGCGAAATCAATGAACATGAGCGGGGCGCCCTGATCGCACAAAAGACTCCGGCGCTTAACCGCGACCTTGGGCAATTCATGGGCGCATGATCGGTTATTTGGAGTCCGTCGGAGTGGTGGCGCCTGTGGCCGGCTGGCTTTCCGTCATATCCAAATCGGCCGCTTAGCAAGCGCTGGTGATTCTCAGCGCGAGTTGTTCACTTACCTCGCACACCACGCGCGGACCTGTTCCGCCCTGAGAAACTCTTCGGCGCCCGTGCCGCGAAGCAGGGCCAACTTGGCGAGTTGTCCCGCTTCACTACAGGTATCCGCATGCACCGTCACGGATCGGGGTGCGCCGGCGATGGGCCAGCCGGTGGTTGGATCGAGCACGTGTCCATATCGCTTTCCGTCCTTTACCAGATAGCGGTAGGTATCGCCGCTTGTCGCGAGGGCTCCCCGCGATAGCTCAAGGATGCCGGCGGCAGCCCCTGGACGGTCAACGTTCTCGATGGCCACGTGCCAATGGCTGCCATCGCGCCGCGGGCCGGACACTTTAAGGTCGCCGCCCAGATTCACCAGCAAGGGTTCGTCAGTGAATTCACCGGCAAGAGATAGCGCGCGGTCAACGGCATATTCTTTGCCGATTCCGCCAAAATCAATTTCCATACCATCACCTAGCCGCAGAAACGGCCTGTTCCAGATCACACGGTGCCAGCCGACGTATTTGAGCGCCTGACGCACTTGGTCCTGGCTCGGAAACGCTCCGGAACCGTCAAATTTCCACACGCGGCGGAGTGCCCCGGACGTGATGTCGAAGCGACCTTGGCTCAACTGGTAACACAACACCGAATAATCAATGAGATCCGCCGTCTCCGCATCGACTTCCATCTCCTCGCCGGCGTTCTCGTTGAGGGTCGTCACGACACTCGGACGGTAGCGCGAAAACTTCGCCTCGATGCGCAGCGCCTCGTCCTTGACGATGATTCCGACGGCGGCGCCAAGCTGTGGGTCCACCGTGTCGGCCAACACCAAGCACGGACTGGCCATCGCAGTGAACGTCGTTGATACATCGCGGTGTTCCGGCGGCGGGCGCGAGCGCGTCGATGTGAAACTGTCCTCTGCGCTTTCAGAAGGCATAGCTGTAGCCAAACAGCACAGTGAACGCTTTGAGATCGGGAAACAGGTTTTGTTGCTTCAGCTGGCCGATCGCATAAGAGGGCGATCCGTTGCCGTGCTGGTCATAGTACTCGACCCGTACGTTGAACTCAGAACCCCTGTTGAGCGGCATGCCGAATTTCATGCCATATGTCTGCGCATTGAACTTAGCCAGGCGGGTATCGGCCGAGGCATATTGCGGCGATGCTTCACCGGCCACCAGATAGTAGTGGAAAAAATCCGCGGCGCCTTGTTCGTAGTAGCGAAGATGCGGCTCCAAATAGTAATCCTGCGTGATCTGATAGCGGTAGCGAAGATCCGCGGTCACAGACTTGATTCCCCAATCGTCTTTATAGGCGCGAATCGAGACCGAAACGACATCGCTGGGAAGGTGGATATTGTTTTCTAAAAACAGGCTTTGCTTGCGCCGCTCTTCCGGTCGATTCTCGTAGAGCTGCGCAGTCGGTTGCCCGCTGACCGGGTCGACCACGGAAATGATTTTGTAGGGATTGTTTTGATAACCGTGCGAATCCGCATAGGAATAGCTCAACGTCGAAAGCCATCGCCGGCTCATGACCTGGGTAATTCCGACGACGGCATCCACCTCCTGCCGCGTCGCGTCCGGACCCTTGAAGTAGCCGCTCATCGGGGTGAAGGGTGTCGGCGTTCCGCCGACCGGAAATGACAGATCGGACTCGTAATTGACGGCAGCGCTTAGCGTGGTGTTGTGTGCGTTGAAGTCCTTGGACAGCCCTAAACTGCCACTCTCCGAGCGATAATCGTATTCATGCGAATAGGCCAGACCGCCATTGAGCTTAAGTGTTGAGGTGAGCGCCTGCTCCCAGCCGACGTGGCCGGCCACGCGCGTATCGTGAAACGAAGGGTCGAGCGGATACGTATTCGGGGGCACGATCCTGGTCGCGGCCAGCGTTTCGGTCTTCGCGCCGTTTACCGGCGGAAGCACCACCACCGTCGAACCCCCCGAGGAGGTGGTCAGAGGCACTGGCGAACCGACCGGGACGATCTTGTAGGGACGAATGTACGATTGCGCCAGCGTTGAGGGCACCGACCCGTACGGCGTGGGGCCGGTGAGCGAGTCAAAAACGATTCCGAGCGACAGCGTGCTGTCCTCATTGATCTTTTCAGAGACGTTTAGCTCCGGTTCAACGGCTTGCACCCGACCGTTCTCGTGATAATAGAGCACCCCTGAGTCCACGCTGGTGGCGGGCGGCTTGGGCGGCGCCTCCTGAGCTTTGGCCGCGCCGTTCGCGAGCAGTCCAGCCGCCGCCACCTGCAGGGCTTGGCGCAAGGTCGGCGCACCCAAGCTGCCGCTCGGCTTCAATTGCATCCGCAACCACCGCCCGCAAAGCTGCGACCGCCACTGGAAGCCTCCTTGCTAAAGTAAATGTGATCATCCATCCCGCTCTGCAAGGGATAGGCATCGACCTGCATTGCTCGCTCGGCCAGCAGGTCATGATCCCAAGGTTTAGCCCCTAACGAAGCGCAACCGCTGCCCGCGCCGGCCACGAGAAGGATCAGCAGGGACCACTTATTTCGCAGATTCGCCGATGAGGGCGTGCAGGTGTTCTTCATAATTTTCCTTTCTCTTGTCTGAAAAACCGTCGTGTTGAAAGCGCACTTTGCCCTCGCGATCGATGAGCACTGCGCTCGGCATGCCGGCCACCTTGTAGGCGGCGGCAATCTCGCCGTGGGGGTCGTAGATGATCGGGAAATTGGCCGGCGTCTCGCGTAAAAATCGCTCCGCCCGCCGGCGGTCGTGATCCACATTGACCGCAATCACAACCAGGTTCTGCGCGCCATATTCACTCACCAAATTCCCGAGCCAGGGAAATGACTCGCGGCACGGGGCGCACCACGATGCCCAGAAGTCCAAGTACACGACTTTGCCCCGGTAAGCGCTCAAATCCAGACTCTCGGCCCGAGCAGTGCCGGCAGGCATCAGGCTGAAAAGAGTGCCGATCAGAAGGGTTTGGATCACCCAGGGAAGAGTCGTTGTGACCTGGCTGCGATATGAAGGCGCGGCGAACATGGGAGTTC
The DNA here is from genome assembly GCA_036401515.1 of Steroidobacteraceae bacterium. Classification (GTDB taxonomy): domain Bacteria; phylum Pseudomonadota; class Gammaproteobacteria; order Steroidobacterales; family Steroidobacteraceae; genus Bog-1198. The sequence continues at coordinate 23,091 of DASWUU010000018.1, read as the reverse complement.
CTGACCAATTCGTTTGAGCTAGTGACATGCTGGGTAATGCGGCTAACGCGTAGTTTAAACTTTGCACTACAAAGTGAATTAAGTCGAGGGGGCGTCGCGGATGCGCAACAAGCAGGGCGGCAAAAGACGGTATTTGACGGTAACAGCCGGATTCCGCGCATTGCCGTTTGACCCAACCGAGGCAGCATCCGATGGTGCTCAGCGGGTCTAAACATACGAAGCAGGAGTCTTCCCGATGAATAAAAAAGCGCTGATGTCGACGGCTCGCCAAATCCCGATAGTGTTGGCGACGATGGGGTTGGGCGGGTTCACCCTGGTTATGGGGGCAGAGGAACAGCCGCCTTCGCCGCAGCCAGCGCTCTACAGCGGGTTGCTCAACGACTACACGCCTTCGGCCGCGGTCGTCAAGGGCGGTCCTTATGAGATGCGCGGCAAATGGTCATTGGAGGTGGACCCGCGCGGCGGTACGGCTAAGTTTTTAGCCGCAATGAATATGGAGACTTCGGATTTCGGAATTTCGCAGGGCACGGTCAACAAGGACGATCCTACGACACGGGGTGCCCACACCCATCACATCAGCATGACCGACGGCGTAATTACTTCCGATTGGATGACGAGCTGTCCAAAGTTTAGCCCCGCAGCCACCGATGGATTTGTAGTGAGCGGTACGGCATTCGTCACAGGAAACGGAAGCCCGGCGCCATTTGGAAACCCCTCGCACCTCACCCTTTGCGTTTTGGGAGGGGCAAACGTCAAGTCTTCGAACTTCACCATGACGTTCGGGACACCTGCCAGCACCCATTTCGGGATACAGGCAATTCATGGTGTGGTGACCAGGTGCGGCGGACCAGGTGAACGTGAATCGAAAGATTGCAACCTGGGAGAGTGAGCCGCGATAGCACTGGATGAGGGGTCGCGGCCGCCGCGCCCCGCCCCTCGCAGCGTGGCTTTGATCAATTCGTCCCCACGCAAACGGTAACGAAAGGCAGCATGCGCATCAACCGCGCCGCGCCTGCCTAATACTGTTTCTTGCTGTGCCTGCCGCACACGTGCACTATCGCCGGACAGGCAAAAATGGCGATTGAGCAGCCATGGACGAAAATCAAACGGGCACCGCAGGCGCGAGGGCCGGGACTTTTGGGGAAGATCGTCTCGATTCGTGGAAGCGAATAGCGGCGTACCTCAAGCGCGATGTCACGACTGTGCAGCGCTGGGAACGACGCGAAGCCATGCCCGTGCACAGGCACCAGCACGGTAAGCAGGGTTCCGTATACGCTTATCGGTCCGAACTCGATGCTTGGTGGGCCGGTCGCCGCGCGCGGCTGGTGGACGATGGCGACACCGCAGAAGCGCCACCAGCGGCGAGTCCCTCGCCGATGCCAGTGTGGAAGCGGTACTCGAGGCTGATGCGCCGGTTATCGCTGGCTGCGATTTTGCTCCTAATGATCGGACTCACCGTCTGGTACGAGCGGCATGCAGACCTTTTCTGGCGAAATCCGTTGGCGGAGGCCAAGACCACACGCCTGACGGACTTCGGCACTGAACGGGCGGCCGCCATCTCGCGCGACGGCCAATGGGTGGCTTTTCTCGCAGACCGCAGCGGTCACATGGACGCCTGGTTGACGAAAACCGGCAGCAATCGCTTCCGCAATCTAACCGAGGGGCAATTTCCGCAACTGACCAATCCGTCGATCCGTTCGGTCGGGTTCTCCCCGGACGGATCCCTGGTGTCCATTTGGACACGCAATGCGCAAGGCGCGCGGCCTCAGGACTTTAAATTGGTTGCCGCCCCGACAGCGGGCGGCCCGCTTGGCCTGTATATGCCAGAAGCCGCCGAGTTCGATTGGTCCGCGGACGGAACGCGGCTGGTATTTCACACCACCGCACCTGGAGATCCGCTATTCGTGCGCGCCGCGGGCGAGGGCGCCGCACACCAAATTTACGCCGCCGAGCCCGGTGTGCACTGCCACTTCCCGACCTGGTCACCCGACGGCCAATTCATCTACTTCACACGTGGTGAGCCGCCGGCGCACTGGGACATCTGGCGACTGCGGCCATCCGGTGAGGGAGTCGAGCGACTCACTTTTCACGACGCCGAAGTCAGTTACCCCGTGTTGATCGACCCGCACACATTGCTGTATCTGGTCATAGATGCCGATGGGTCCGGACCGTGGCTGAACGCGATGGATGTGAGGCAAAGGCGCGCCCACCGCGTCAGCATGGGATTGGAAAGGTACACATCACTTGCTTCCAGCGCGAACGGGATGCGGCTCGTGGCCACGGTCGCGAACTCACATTCGGACCTGTGGCGCGTGACAATCAGCGACGGCGGACCGCCGCAAATCACCGCCAGGCCCGTAAGTCCCGCCGCGCCCAGCGCCCATACACCGCGTTTCGGCCCCGATTATGTGGTTTATGTCTCGAGCGGCGGCGGACGCACGGAAATCCGCAAGCTTAAGGATGGTGCGGAATCGGACCTGTGGCATGACCAGTCCGCTGGGCGTATCGGGGCGCCGGCTATTGCGCCCGATGGGCAGCGCATCGCGTTTTCGGTCGATAGAGAGGACTCAACGCAGTTGTATGTCATCGACAGCGACGGTTCGAACGCGAGATTGATTGCAGATAATTTACCGCTGCGCGGCGAACTGGCGTGGGCTCCAGACTCGCAGTCGCTCGTGGGCGCAATTGTGCGTAACGGTGAGCCGCGCCTCGCAAGGATATTTCTCGACGGCAAGCCGCCGCAGCCAATGGCCTCAGAGTATTCTCTCAATCCGGCCTACTCGAGCGACGGCAAGTATCTGTACTATTCGGGTGCAGATGTGGGAACAAATTTCCCTCTGCGAACTCTGGGTCCGGATGGCAGGCCTTACGCAATGCCGTCGCTGATTTTAACTCGGGGGGCGCGCCGCGTTGCATTTTTGCGCAATTCGCAATCCCTCATCATTCTGCGCGGCGAGATTGGCCACAAGAACTTCGTGTTGTGGGACCCCAAATCCGGGGCCGAGCGGCAACTCACTGACCTACCCGGCAATTTCTCCATCGGCGATTTCGACGTCACGCCGGACGGGCAGGAAATTATCTTCGATCGGGTTCAGGAAACTTCCGGTATCGCGCTGATCGAGCGTTCGAGCTGATCCCAAGGCGAGCGGCGGCCTCGAGGAAGGGCGAGTCGGTCATCAAGATGTCATGAAAGGGTGGGTACGCTACAGGTAACCAATTCCAATGCGAGTAACCCCTATGCAACATCCCCGACTCAAAACTCGTTCCTTGAGTGCTGCAGCATGCGCGCTGGCCGTCACGGCCATCGCTGTTGCGCTTCCCGCACCGAGCCGCGCCCAGGTAGTGGCATCGCCGCCCTATGCGGTCAGTGTTTTTGCGCTCAATCCGCCGAATACCTCGCAACCGGATTCCATCGTCACGTGGAAAGGCGATGTAATTGTGGGCTATCAAAACCATGTCGCGAAGGATGGCACGGACAATAAATCGAGCACCATCGTCGAATTCGATTCGCACGGCGCGGTCAAACGCTCCTTTAGCGTGAAGGGACACAACGACGGGCTGCGGGTCGTCGGTGAAAGTGATTTATGGGCGGTGCAGAACGAGGATGCCAATCCGAACCTGGTTGTTATCAACCTCGAATCCGGAAACCAAACGATTTACAAGTTCGCACCCACGCCCCACGGCGGGGGCTACGATGACATTGTGGTTCATGACGGTGCGGTGTATCTCACCGCTTCGAATCCGAACCTCGATGCCCATGGCAATAATGTATTCCCGGCCCTGGTACGAGCGAAACTCTGGATGAATCAGGTCGTGCTGGAGACTGTGCTTCTGGGTAATGCCCAGGCCACGAATATTTCCACCGGTGCGATGACGACGCTCAATCTGACCGATCCGGACTCCATGACCACGGATCTCAACGGCGATATCGTGTTCACCAGCCAAGCCGATTCCGAGCTCATCTTCGTCAAGCACGTGGGTACCCCGGAGCAGACCGTGGGCTTTCTGAGCATCACCTCGCCGGTGAGCACCGCGACCACCAAAAGTATAACCATCGACGATACGTACTATGCGCGGTCGCATTCGGATTATCTGCTCGTGGCCGATGTCGGTGGTACGGGCGGACCTGGCGGCATTTATAAAATTACGCGAAGCAACTTCGGATTTCCCACCGGCCAAGCATATTCCGCCTCGGATACCTACGGAATCGTCGGCACGCTGGGTCTTGACACCGGCGTAGTCACCCCGGTCGTCACGGGCCTGCAAAGCGCCCGCGGACTGATCTTTGTGCGCAAGGAGTCGAGCGAATCATCCGACCACTCCCACGAACACGGCGAATAGCGCGGCTGAGAGTGGCGCGGCCAATGCAAATCCCACAGTCAGGGTAAAATCCCGGTAATCTGGCCTCTCGAATTGGCGAGGGGCCTTCATGCTTCGTTATTATTTCTATCAAGCGGATTTCTTTATCACCGATACCACCAACCCGCAGGCCAACCGCGAAGGCGGGACGCATGGGATCTGGGTGGTTGAAGACGACAGTACTCCCGATGTGATCCTCGCAGCGATCGACAAGTGGTTGTACGCGCAGTGGGAAGAGCAGGCCCAAAATGCCCCCCCGGCAAGCGGTCAAGCTAACTCCACTTCCGTCTCCTACGTGATCAGACAATTTAACAATATAGGTTAGCCCTCCACGAGTGCCCGCCGGCAAGTCCTGCGCGCGACTCGATATTCTGGTAGCGTGCAGAACTTATTTGACGGCGCTTGTCTTAACGGATTCGAATGAAACACGTGGTTAAACTGCTGGCACTCCTGCTGCTGCTGATCGCCGCGCAGCAAGGTGCCGTGGTTCACGAACTTAGCCACGTGTCCGGCGGCAGCAAGGCCCTCAAGGCTTCCTCGAACGTTCTGGACTCAGCTTGCGCGCAGTGTCCAGGCTTTGCCCAGGTCGTCTCCCCCGCATTCAGCCATTCTTTTTATGTTCCTTCACTGATTCGAACTGCCTACGAACGCAGCGCCGAGCCGATTTATGCGGCCATCGACACTGCGGCGCCTCGGCCGCGCAGCCGCGGTCCTCCGGTCTAAAACTTAAAAGTTGTTTGTGATGTTGAGCCGCCCGAGCCATCGGTAGCGGTTTTCAATGAACTTTAAGTTTTTTCGGAGCTATCTAAATGTCCAGTTTTCCACGCGTTGCAGTGCGCTACCGCATTGCCGCAGGGCTTGGTTTCATCGCCGCCAGTTGCACAAGTTTTGCCGATTCCCCTGATCCGGCCGATGTTGCCGACGCCGGCTCGTCCAGCGTCGAGCAAATCGTCGTGATCGCCGAGCGCTTGAACGAAGGGCGCGCAAACATTCAGACGCAGACCGGCGCCTCTACGTATGTCATCGATCAAGCCGCCATCAACGCGGCGCCCGGCGGTGACAACCAGCTCCTGAACCAAGTCATCATGCAGGCGCCGGACGTGGCGCAGGACTCCTTCGGGCAGTTCCATGTGCGCGGCGAACATAACGGTCTGCAGTACCGCTTGAATGGCATCATTCTCCCCGAGGGCATAAGCGTCTTCGGCCAGTCGTTGGATCCGAGGCTCATCTCTTCGCTGTCGCTGGTGACCGGGGCGCTGCCCGCCGAGTATGGCTTGCGCACCGCCGGTATCATCGACTTGAAGACCAAGAGCGGGGTGATCGATCCGGGCGGTGCCATATCCATTTACGGCGGCAGTCACGGCGAGGTGTTGCCGAGCATCAATTACGGCGGCTCCGTCGGCAACATCAATTACTTCGTCTCAGGCGATTTTTTGCGCAATGATCTCGGCATCGAATCACCGGACGGACGCTCCAATCCACTCCACGATCACACCACCCAATATCACGGCTTTGGTTATTTCGAAGACATTTTGGATGAGAGCAATCGCTTGACCTTGGTGTTGAGCACTTCGGTGGGAAAATTTCAGATTCCCAATCAGTCAGGGCTGCAGCCCGGGTTTCTCAACGGGGATGGTTCGCCGCTGACGGTCAACGGCCAAACCACTTTTCCCAGTGAAAATCTCAACGAGAATCAACGAGAGCTCAACCACTTCGCGATCGTGAGCTGGCAGCATTCGCAGGGGCCCTGGGACGTGCAGACCTCGGCGACCGCTCGCTACTCCAGCTTAAGTTTTACGCCCGATCCCACCGGAGATTTGCTCTATAACGGCGTCGCCCAAGACGCGTATAAGCAAAACATCGCTTATGCCCTGCAATCGGATGCCGCATACAAACTCAACGATACGCATACGGTGCGAGGAGGCGTCTTCGTGCAGAGCGATCACTCCAAGAGCCTGACGAGCTCGCAGGTGATTGCGCTCGACGCCAATGGCATTCAGACCAGCGACATACCCGAGACCATCGTCGATAATTCGGGTAAGACCGAATGGATCGAGAGCGTGTATCTTCAGGACGAGTGGAAGATCCTGCCGGCCGTGACCGTGAATTACGGCCTGCGCTACGATCATTTCACCGCATTCACCAGCGCGCACCAAGTGAGCCCTCGCCTCAATGTGGTTTGGCAAGCCCTGCCCGGCACCATCGTGCATGGCGGGTATTCACGCTATCTTTCTCCGCCGCCCTTTGAATTGGTGGGCACGGAAACCGTCGGGAAATTCTTAAATACTACCGGGGCGCCGGCGGTGACCACGGCCGACACGCCGCAATCCGAGACTGCCAATTACTACGATCTCGGCGTACAGCAAACGATCACGTCTGAGTTCACCGTGGGTCTCGATACTTACTACAAGCAATCCCACAACTTGATCGATGAAGGCCAGTTTGGGGCGCCCATCATTTTGACGCCATTCAATTACACGTATGGCAAGCAGTACGGCGTGGAGTTGACCGGCAATTACGTAAAGGATGCGTTCTCGGCCTATTTAAACCTGGCCGGTCAAAGCGCCAAGGGCAAGAACTTCGCCTCGTCGCAGTTCAATTTCACTGCCGATGATATTGCCTATGTGGCAACCCACTACATCCACCTGGATCACGAGCAGCAATTCACGGCGTCCGGCGGAGCCTCCTACCTCTGGCGGGATACGCGTTTCAGCGGCGATTTCCTGGTCGGTTCCGGGCTGCGCGCGAGCCTGGTGGAGCCTGACGGCAGCGTTATTCCGAACGGAGCGCACTTGCCCGAGTACACCCAAGTCAATTTGGGTGTGAGCCACTTGTTTCACATTCCCAATGCCGGCACGCTTACCACGCGATTCGATGTGATCAATGCGTTCGACAAGGTCTATGAGATTAGAAACGGCACGGGCGTCGGCGTGGGCGCACCGCAGTTCGGACCGCGCCGCGGCTTCTTCGTGGGCATTTCGAAGTCGATTTAGAGGCGGCGAAGCCCAGTCGGCACGTTAGGATAGGCCGGCACGTTAGCGATACCGGTTGCCGCGCCCGCGGCAACCGGTCCTCACGGGGTCCGGATCGGAACGACCTCGACGGTCAGGTGCGAAAGAATCTTGTAGCGAGCGAGACGCTTGCGGTAATAGTTGGAATCTCGATGTCGAGCGGTCGCCACGCAAAGGATGGCCGCTAGATGCCCGGGTCCGACGCGCCACACGTGCAAATCGTCGAGCCGATCGCCTTCAGACTCGATTGCCTGTCGCAGCTTATCCGTGAGCTCGCGGTCCGGATTCATGTCGAGGAGAATTGCGCCGGTGTCGCGGATGAGTCCATAGGACCAGCTGGCGATCACGCACGCGCCGATCATGCCGGCCAGAGGATCCATCCACAGCCAACCGAATGCCTTGGCGAGGACGAGGCCGAGGATCACCAGCATGGAAACCGCCGCATCCGCGAGCACATGTATCACCGCCGCGCGCATATTGTTGTCGCGATGAGCGCCGACATGCCCGTGGTGATGCTCTTCGAAAACGACCTGATGATCGCCTTGGCTGCCTAAGCGGATGCGAGCCGTGAAGGCATGCGGTTCCGGAATCTCGTCCACCGATTCGAGATAGCCGTCCCTCTCCTCGAGTTCAAACACCTGACGGCTGCCGTCCGGGCGCAGCGTTTCAATCGTCGTGTCGGCAGGCACGCTCAAGTTCTCGCCCTGTAATCGAAACCGCGGCGGAACCCCGTCTTCGTGGATTTCTAGCAGAAGCGCACCGCCGCCCACGGCGAGACGGTGCTTTCCGGTCGCCTCGTCTGCATGACCGGTATCGCCTCGGCTGTGGCCATGTTCAGCATGAGCGTGATGGTGGCCGCCGCTGCTCAATAGCCAGGCGCTGATCACATTTACCGCCAAGCCTAAGCAGGCGATGGGAATGGCCTCGTTGAAATGAATAGGCACGGGCTGAAACACGCGGATCACCGACTCATAGCCGATCAATATCGCGATCATGGCAAGCACAATGGCACTCATAAATCCTGCCAGATCCCCAAGCTTGCCTGTGCCAAAGGTGAATCGGCCATCGCGGGCATGCTTTCGCGCATAGCTGTAAGCCAGCGCCGCGAGCAACAAGGCCCCGGCGTGGGTGCTCATGTGCAGGCCGTCTGCCACCAAAGCGATCGACCCGAAGAGAATTCCGCCGATGATTTCGCCAGCCATCATCAAGCCGCACAAGACAATGACGGCCCAGGTCTTGCGTTCGCTACGCTCGTGATCCGCCGCGAGGAAGACGTGGTGGTGCGAGGAAAAAGCCTTTTGCAGGCCGCGCTCGCTCACGGGTGGATTACTTGATATACGCATGGACGACGTCGATCAGTTGCTCGGCGGCCTCCGACAATGAGCCTAGGGAGCGCTGCTTGGCAGCGACGAAGTGTTCACGCACGTGATCTTCCATGACCTCCGCCATCAGGCTCGAAGTCGCTCCTTTGACGCCTGCGATCAGGTGCATGATCTTATCGCAACCTTTTTCCTCTTCGAGCGCTCTTTCGATCGCCTCGACTTGTCCCCGCAAGCGCCGTACGCGGACCAACAGTCTGTGCTTTTCACGAATTGTGTGCGACATGGCGCCAGTATACATGGGGTGGGGGGGTATGGCATAAAGGTCGCGGCTGCGCGCGGATTCGGAGACGCGCGCGGCGTTTCGCGTACGATACCAGCACGATTATGTCGATACCGCTGCCCCGACCGGAAGCGCGACGTTCAGGCCTTCATCGACGAACGCGCCGCCCCTGAGGCGAGAACCTTCAGTGCTTGCGCGATTTCTGGATCTACACGCGCCTTGACTTTGGCTCGGTCTAAGTCATCTCTGATCGCGTTCGGGGCACGCGATGGCATGTACCAAATTATCGACTTCGTCGGGCGCCAGTTGGCCATCGTGGTCCCGATCGGCCCGCGCGAATTGCATTTCCAGAAAGCGGAACACCTGTTCTTTCGAGACGGTTTCCGTCGCTGCGATAGATCTAACGTAATCCTGAATCGCCATGGTAGGACTCCTCGGAGATAATCTTATTGGGGCGCCGGTTAAGACGTTGTTAAGAAATCAGGGATGCGCCCCGTTCCTCTGTCGGTTGCGGCCGCCGCGCGGGACTGGGCCGTCACGAGTATCCATGCCTTGACAATTGTTGCCGAGGCATCTATCATAACTCCCAGTCGGAAAGCATTGATATGAGCGACATCTACGACCCGAAGTCGATTGACATCAACAACGCCCTAGCGCCGCTCGTGGGCCAGGTGAAGCTCGCCATTATCAAAGGCGTCGACCAGGAGTTTCTGCTCGACCGGGATTTAGCTACGCTGGAAGTGACTGCGGCTCAATACTCGATCATTGCAAACCTGCTCAAAGGAAATTCGAAATCGGCGTGCGAATTGTGCAGAGCCATGGACTATGACCGCGGTGCGATGAGCCGAATGATCGACCGGCTCGAGAGCAAGAATCTTGTGCGCCGCGTCGCACTTGCCCACACGCGGCGCGAACAATCGGTCGAGGTAACGGAGGCCGGCAAAGCGGCGTTTCCAAAGATGCAAGCTTGTCTGGTCAAGGTGCTCAATAAATTGTTGAAGGGAGTCAGCAAGACGCAGGTGCGCGAAGTCGAGAGGACCTTGAAGCAGATGCTTGCGAATAGTTAAATTTTTTGGTGGTTTTTTTTATTTTGAAGGTTGCCCAGGCATATGTTGCGAAGGCAGCTGAAGCGATGGGGAAGGAGAGGGTCTTGAAGGAATTGATTGAATCAGTGGCTGCGAAGGCCGCCGGTGGGTTGCAGAACGCCGGCTCTAAATTTGACTTCGAAGTATTTGCATTGCCCGGCGGCAGTGTCATCGCGGTTGCGTTGTGGTGCTGGTCGATGGCTTTGATGATGGTGAAGAGTTCACATGCGCATCCTGTGCAAGAGGCGGCGGCAACCGTGGTAGCGGCGCCTGTGTCAGCGGCAGAAGCTACGGAGCCCGACGCAATCACCGAGCAGTCGCTGCAGGTACCGAGCGCGGTCGCATCGCGCGTGGGCTGCACTTGGCGAGGAGCGCACTGCGCATGAGCATCAGCGAAGCTTTCATGTTTCTCGTGATTTTCGTAGGGTTTGTCCTTTGCGTTGCTTACTTCAGGGCGAGCTTCCTTGCGCTGAGAGCGCGCAAGGGCGATCGCAATCGCGATGGTGACTCGGTCGCTTAACGCACGGCGGGTCCGCCTCTCGAACGCATAAGCTCATGCGTTTTCCGTCGTAGCCTTCGCGGCCGCAGAGGCCGGGATTGTTACAACTGTATGAATCATAAGGCTTAACGCTAATTGACATAGGCGACGTTTGGCGGATAATGACTGCCAAAGCAGTAATTGCCGAGGCACTCAATGTCCAAGCAGTATTATCACGCGTCAACGTACAAGTCTCAGTTCAGCATCGGGTATCTCGTGAAGCGGGCGCACACCATGATGCTCGACGTCATGGAGCCCTTGTTCGAGGATCACGGGTTCAGCTTCATCCAGTACGTGATTTTGGCCGCGCTGCGCGACGGGATCGTGGTCAATCCAAAGGACATTTGCATGCAATATCGTCACGACAGCGGCGCTCTGACCCGCGTTATTGACAAGCTGGCCGATCGTGGCCTGCTGGAACGCATACGGCGCAGTCGGGACCGCCGCAAGGTGGAGCTGAAGCTCACACCGGCGGGCCACAAGGTCATCGAAAGTCTCATCCCGCTGGTTGTCGATAAGCTCAACGAAGCGTTGGCCGACTTCACCAAGGCCGAAGTGCAGGAGCTGCTGCGCTTACTGATCAAGCTCAACAGCACGCTGCAAGCGCATCTCGATCCCCACGTCGTTGCCGCGGAGGCCTGAGAGCCATGTACTTCAAAAGCGCACTGCTCCTCGGCAGCCTCCTGCTCGCCGGATGTGTGCTGCCGCCGAAGGAGTCCGAACACCCGAAGGCGTTGGAAAATACCCACGTGGGCTTGAGCGGCGTGGCGGTCGAACCGGTTGTCGATGGTTGGTGGAATTCCTTCGACGATCCGCAGCTCGACCGATTGATACGCACGGGTCTGAAAGGCAGTCCGACGCTTGCCGATGCGCAAGCGCGCGTCGCGGACGCCTTGGCGCGTGCACAAGTAGCCCAATCGAAGTTACTGCCCAGTGCCAACTTGGATGCGAGCGCGTTGTATCAACGCGCGCCGCAGAACTACATCATTCCGCCGCCCCTCGCCGGACATACCTTTTGGATGGCTCAGGCGGGTGCCAACTTGAGCTGGGATCTGGATTTCTGGGGCCGGCAGGCGAACGCGGTGCATCGAGCGCAGGCCCTTACCCAGTCCGCCGCGATGGATGTGGAGAACGCAAAGCTGATGCTCGCGACCGCCATTGCGCAGTCTTATGTCGAGCTCTATCGCGAAAACGCCTTGGCCGATATCGCGGAGCGTTCGGCCGCCCAGCGCGAAAACATTCTTGCGATCACGCGCCGCCGCGTCGCTGCAGGACTTGATACCAAGCTTGAATTGCGGCAAGCCGAAGGGCAGCTGCCGCAAGCTCACGTGGCGCGCGATCAGGCGCAAGCCGCCGCAGATCTTGCCGTTCACCAGCTGGCGGTGCTGGCCGGGCAGGGTGCCGATGCCTATGCCTCGATACAGCGACCGACCTTGAATCTCGATGCCGCGCTGCCGATACCCACGGCGTTGCCCATTAACCTGCTGGCGCGTCGCCCGGACGTGCTCTCGGCGCGTCTCGGAGTCCAAGCCGCGGACTCGCAACGGCTCTCCGACAAAGCGGCGTTTTATCCGGACATCAACATCAAGGCGCTCGCCGGCGTCGCGGCGTTCGGCTTGCACAATTTGGTGCAGGGGAATGCGGCCGGATACGGCGCGGGCCCCTTTCTTTCGCTACCGCTGTTCGATGGCGGCCGCCTGCGCGCGCAATACAAGAGCAGCGAGGCGCAGCTTGACTCCGAGATCGACAGCTATAACGACACGGTGCTGCGCGCCGTGCAGCAAACGGCAGATCAGCTGACCCGCATCGAGGCATTGGCACGCGAACGGGTAGAACAGCAACAGACGTTGGAGGCCAACGAAGCGGCCTACAAGTTAGCCGAGGAGCGCTATCGCGCAGGCCTTGCCAGCTATCTCTCCGTGCTCAATGCAGAAACCCAAGTGCTCACCGCGCGGCAATCCATGGTCGACATCGTCGCGAATCAGGCCGTGGCTCGGGTCACGCTGCTGCTCGCCATTGGCGGGAGCTTCGATGCTCGCGCCTCGGGCGCGCCCGGGACCTCCTCACCGAATTCCAATCAAGTTTTGACACGAGCATTACCATGACAAGCCAAGACAATAACGACCCCGCCGGATCAACTGCCGCGGCTCAACCGACTGCGCAACCTAAACCGGCCGCGCCTGCCGCGCCTGCCGGGACCGCTGCGCCCCCCGCGCGCAGCCGCGCACGCCGCTTGAGCCTCTTCGCCTTGGGCGCCGTGGTGTTGCTCGGCGGCCTAGGCTATGCAGGCTACTGGTTCTTTGATGGCCGGTACTTTGAGAGCACCGATGACGGCTACGTCAACGGCGACGTGGTGCAGGTCACCAGCGAAGTCCCGGGCACCGTGCTCTCTTTGAATGTCGACGACACCCAGCTGGTCAAGGAGGGCCAAACGCTGCTGCAGCTCGATCCTGCGGACGCGAAAATCGCCGAACAGAATGCCGAGGCCGACCTGGCGCGCGCCGTGCGCCAAGTGCGCGGCCTGTTTGCTCAGGGGAAGGAATTGCGGGCGCAAATCGTGCAGCGTGAGCAAGCCGCTCGCACGGCGGATGACGACTTGAAGCGTCGCGGCGCCTTGATCGAGGACGGCGCTATTTCCGCCGAGGAGCTCTCGCATGCCCGCGATGCTGTGACCACCACCCGCGCCAATGTCGCGGCGGCGCACGAACAATTGAGCCAAACGGTGGCCCAAATCGACGGCACGACCATTGCCGATCACCCGCAGGTCATGGCGGCCGCCGCCACGGTGCGCAACGCCGCGCTGGCCCTGCATCGAACTGAGCTCGAGTCCCCGGTGAGCGGTGTCGTTGCCAAACGTTCGGTGCAGGTGGGGCAGCGAGTCGCGGCCGGCACGCCGCTGCTGGCCGTGGTGCCGCTCGAGAACGTGTGGGTGGATGCGAACTTCAAGGAAGTGCAACTAGAGCGCATGCGCGCGGGCCAACCGGTCACGGTGCGAACGGATTTGTATGGCCACCAAGTCACGTATCACGGCCGCGTCGCCGGCATCGCCGCCGGCAGCGGAAATGCCTTTGCACTGCTGCCCTCGCAGAATGCCTCAGGCAATTGGATCAAGATCGTGCAGCGCGTGCCGGTGCGCATCCTGCTCGATGAGAATGAGCTCAAGGCGCATCCGCTGCGCATCGGACTCTCGACCACGGTGCGCGTGGATTTGCACGATATGTCCGGTCCGCTCATGTCAACCGCGGTGCGCAATGTTCCGCTGCCGAAGCAGAACAGCGCGGGCGATGACCCGTCGGTGAATACGCGGATCGCATCCATCATTGCGGAGAATGCCGGACCGCGCGCCAATGAGCCAGCCAAGCTGAGCCGCAAAACTCCTGCTGCGCAAGACACGTCTTCCGCGCAAGGCCCAGGCGCGTCCAGCGCCGCCGCGCATGGCGCAGCCGCGCTGATGTTAGCCGCACGCCCGTGAGCGCGAACGCCGCCACGGCCGCACCGGGCGCAGCCGCGCCAAGCCTCGCGGGCGGACGCAAAGCCATCACCGCGGTGGCCCTGGCATTGGGGACCTTCATGCAGGTGCTCGATACTTCCATTGCGAACGTGTCCATTCCCACCATCGCCGGTAACCTCGGCGTCAGCGTGGATCAAGGCACCTGGGTGATCACGTCGTTCGCGGTCGCGAATGGGGTGTCCGTGCCCTTGACAGGCTGGCTCATGCAGCGTTTCGGGGTGGTGCGCACATTCGTCGTCTCGGTGGCGCTCTTTACCATCGCGTCTTTATTGTGCGGGCTCGCCTGGAGCCTGCCCTCGCTCATCGCCTTCCGCGTGCTGCAGGGAGCTGTGTCCGGACCCATGATTCCCGGCAGTCAGGCGCTGCTCATCAATGTGTTCGGCCCCGCTAAACGCACCCTGGCTTTGACCATTTGGTCCATCACCACCTTGGTGGCGCCCATCGCCGGCCCTTTGCTCGGCGGCTACATTTCGGACAACTATATTTGGCCGTGGATTTTTCTCATCAACGTCCCCGTCGGCGTGTTCTGCGCCTGGATGTGCTGGACCAACTTGAAGTCTCAGGAAACCCCGACGAGGAAAATACCCATCGATCGGATCGGCCTCGCGCTGCTCTTCATCTGGGTAGGTGCATTGCAGATCATGCTCGACAAGGGCAAGGACCTGGACTGGTTCAATTCCACGACAATCGTCGCGCTGCTCATCGTCACTGTCGTCGGCTTCGCCGCGTGGCTCATTTGGGAACTGACCGAAAAGCATCCCATTGTCGATTTGAGCCTGTTCAAGTCGCGCAGCTTTGCCATCGGCACTCTCGCCATGTGTTTGGGCTACGCTGTATTTTTCGGCAACATCGTGTTGATGCCGCTGTGGCTGCAAAGCAATCTAGGGTACACCGCCACCTGGGCGGGTCTCGTGTCAGCTCCGAGCGGCATCACCGCCGTCATGACCTCGATCATGATGGGGCAATTGATGCGACGCTTCGATCCGCGCGTGCTCGCGGCGAGTTCCTTCGCCTTGTTCGCGGCGTCCTATTTCATGCGCGCAAACCTGACGGCGGACTCCAGCTATTTTGTGTTCGTGGCGCCGCAATTGGTGCAGGGTCTGGCGATGGGCGTCTTCTTCGTCTCCATGCTCGCGGTCGCTTTTGATAGGATACCCGCGCAAAAGGTGCCCGCCGCGTCGGGTTTATCAAATTTCATCCGCATCACCGCCGCCGGTTTCGCGACCTCGATCATCACCACGTTTTGGGATCGGCGCGAAGCGCTGCATCAGTCGCAGCTGGCCGATGTGGTGACGCAGTACACGCCGGCGTATCAAGAAGCGCTGACGCAAATGCATCAACTGGGCATGACCGACCAAGGCGCGGCGGGCGCCGTCACTCAAACCATGATTGGTCAAAGTTATCTGCTGTCATCATTGGACCTGTTCTATGCTTCGGCATGGATCACAGTCCTCTTGATACCCCTATGTTTCTTGGTGCGGCGTCCCGCCGGCGGCGGAGCCGCACCGGTGGCCGCCGAATAAGGGGCAGTCCATGAACTTCGACTGGAACGCTGGTTATCCGTCCATGCGTTTGCCGGTGTTCGCGCGCAATATCGTCTCCACCTCGCATCCGCTCGCCGCGCAGGCGGGGCTCTCGTTGCTGCAACGGGGAGGCAATGCGGTGGACGCCGCCATCGGCGCCGCGGCGGCCATGGCCATCGTGGAGCCGTGCAGCAACGGCTTAGGATCCGATGCTTTTTGCATTGTATGGGATGGTCAGCAGCTGCATGGCCTCAATGCCTCGGGACCCTCGCCCGCAGCCTGGACCCTGGAATATTTTCGGGAAAAATACGGCGATGGCGCGCGACAGCCGCCCGTGCGCGGATGGGACTCCGTAACAATCCCCGGCGCCGTCGCTGCCTGGGTTGAGCTTTCCAAGCGTTTCGGCAAGTTGCCGCTTGCCGATGTGCTGGCGCCGGCGATCGAGATCGCGCAACGTGGTTTTGCGGTGCCGGTGGTGGTTCACCAGAAGTGGGCGGCGGCTGTCGCGGATCTCGAAGATATCCCAGGCTTTGCCGAGACATTTCTGCCCGACGGCCGCGCACCTCGCGTCGGCGAGCGCTTTGCATTTCCCGCGGCCGCCCGCGCCCTGCGCGCCATCGCCGACACGCATGGCGAGGCTTTCTATGGCGGAGAGATTGCGGCAGCGGCGGCTGCGCATGCGGCCCGGCACGGGGGGGTGATGCGCGTATCGGACTTCGAGGCGTTTTCCCCCGAGTGGGTGCAGCCCATCGGCATGGACGTCTATGGCCATCGGCTGCACCAGATTCCGCCGAACGGGCAGGGCATTGCGGCCCTCATTGCGCTCGGTATCCTGCAACACCTGGACCTCGCGGCCCATCCAGTGGACGCCGCGGCAGGCCAACATCTACAGATCGAAGCAATGAAGCTGGGGTTCGCGGATACGTACGCGCATGTGGCCGACCCGAATGGCATGCGCCTCTCGGTACAGCAAATGCTCAATCCCGCTTATCTAGAAAAGCGCGCCAGGCTCATCGACCCCAAGCGTGCGCAGGTGTTCGGCGAGGGTCACTTGGACAAAGGCGGCACCATCTATCTGACCGCTGCCGACGAGCGCGGCATGATGGTGAGCTTCATTCAAAGCAACTACATGGGATTCGGTTCCGGCGTGGTGGTTCCCGAATGGGGGCTGTCCCTGCAGAATCGTGGTCACGCTTTCTCGCTCGATCCTGAAAGTCCCAACTGCGTCGCCCCGCGCAAACGCCCGTTTCACACCATCATTCCCGGCTTCCTCACCCGCAACGGCGTGCCGCAAATGAGTTTTGGCGTAATGGGCGGCAATATGCAGCCGCAAGGACATTTGCAGACATTGGTGCGCATGCTGGTGCACCGTCAACAGCCTCAAGCGGCCTGCGATGCGCCGCGATGGCGATTCAATCAGGGCCTTTCGATCAACGTCGAGGCCTCGATGCCGGACGCGACGAGGCGAGAGCTAATGGCGTACGGCCATCAGATTGATGTGATTCAAGACAGCTACCAGGACTTCGGCGCCGGTCAATTCATCTGGCGCTTGGGAGATCCCGCCGTGGAGGGCTACGTGGCGGCGAGCGATCCGCGGCGCGACGGGCAAGCGGCGGGGTACTAGCAGCTCAACCAGGAGACCGATATGGACCTTGCAGCACCGGCCATCGATGTTTACGTGGAGACCTTTGCGCGCAGCGTTTCCGATCAAGGCAAAGGCCGTCCGTTTCTCGTGCTCCATGGCGGCGGCGGCCCGGAGTCGATGGCTACTTTTGCTGCTTCGCTGTCAAGCGCAGGACGGGTGATCGCACCGACGCATCCCGGATTTGCGGGTACGCTACGGCCCGAGTGGTGCGCCAGTGTGAGCGATCTCGTGCTGCTTTATCTTGCGCTGCTCGACCGGCTGGAGTTGAACAATGTAGTCGTTATCGGCAATTCGATAGGCGGCTGGATAGCGTGCGAGATGGCACTGCGAGCATCCCCGCGGATCAGCTCCATCGTTCTCTTGAACGCCGTGGGGATCGACCCCGGCATCGCCGGCTGGACGATGGTAAATCCCGCGAAGCTCACTCCCCAGGAACGCGCTGCGCGCGCCTTTTTTAATCCTGGCAAGTTCGCCGCGGCGCCGAGCGGTCCCGCTGCCGCTGCCGTGGCGTCTACCAATTACGCCGCTTTGAAAGTGTATGCGGGCACGCCGTTCATGGTCGACCCGAGCTTGCGTGCGCGCCTTGCCGCCATGCCCGTGCCCGCCCTGGTGCTGTGGGGCGAAGCTGATTTATTTGTGGACATTGAATATGGCCGCATCTATGCCAAGAGCATTCCGGACGCGCGTTTCGAAGCCATTCCCGAAGCAGGGCACTTTCCTCAAATTGAGCAGCGCGACGAGGTGCAGCGAAAAATTCTGCAGTGGTTGGCGCTACTCTGACGATCCAGTAGGCCGGTGCGCACGCCCGATGCGGCGCGCATTTTTTGATGCCTTCTTAACAGGTTGAGCTATAACCCGCGCCTATAATTTGGCCTGTGAAACACACCACATCGCTGTTTCAGGTCCGCTACTTGAGCCTCCTCCTGCTCGTGGGAGCACTGGTGGAACATGCGAGCTTCAACGTGGACTACTCGGGATCCTCACCGAGTACCTCGGGGCTGGTCAGGTTCAGCCGCGATTTGCACCGCAGGGCGAATAGCCTCTTGGCGAATCAAGGGTTAGGCACCGAACGCTCGACTGGTCGCCTATCCGGGTTTCTCCTCCAACATTGTGTTGAGCTGCAAGCGGCGCAATAGCGGCCTCATGGTGAGGCCCTGCACCAGGAGCGTGAGCAGCACCACGCCGTAAGTGGTGTGCAAAATCATTTCGCGGTGCACGAGGCTTGCGGGCAACGCCAGCGCCAGCACCATCGACAGTCCTCCCCGCAAGCCGCCCCAGCTCAAAACGGTGGCCCATGACAAAGGAAAGTCAGTGCTGCCGGCAAGCCGCATGATCCCAAATTTCGCGTAAACCACGGCGGCGCGCGCTAGGTTGATCGCGATCCAGGCGATGAGAATTTGCGGAAGATAGCGCGTTAAGGTCGCGAGGTGAATTTGCGTGCCGATCAGCAAGAAAATGAAGCTATTCAAGAGAAAGGCGACGTAAGACCAAAACGAGTCCGCGGCGGTCATGGTGGAAGGCCGCATGCCTCGTGCTCCCCAGGTGCCGGTGATCATTCCTGCAACTACGCTCGCCATGACGCCCGAGAGGCCCAGCAATTGCGCAATGATGAAGGCTGCGTAGGCGCTCAGTAACGTGACGGTGATCTCGATCATCGGATCATCGACCGACCGGGTGAGCAGGCCGGCAGCCAAGCCGAGCATTGCGCCGACTAATGCCCCCAGCCCTGCGACGCGGAAGAACTGCACAACCGCGCCTCCCCAGCTGAACTCGCCGCCCCCCGCCACACCCAGCACGATGGTAAAAAGTACCACCGCGGTACCGTCGTTGAACAGGGCCTCACCTTCCACCATCATGCAGAGGCGTGGATCGACCCCGACGGACCTGAACAGCGACAGCACGCTGATGGGATCGGTTGCTGAGATAAGAGCGCCAAAGGTTAATGCCTCGATAAACGTGAGGGATCCGGGCTGGAGGAATTCGACTCCCAAATAAAGAAGCACTGCCGTCAAGAAAGTAGAGGCTACGAGGCCTGGTACCGCGAGGGTCAAAATCGAAAAACGCGCTTTCCAGAACGCCTCAAAATCAAGTCGGAACGCGCCTTCGAACAACAGGCCCGGCAGCACGACCAAGAACAACAAGTCCATCGTCAGCTGCGGAGCGGCAAAGGCCGTGACGTTGCCGAGCGCAAGCCCCGCCAGCACCAATAAGATGGCGTAAGGCATGTCGATTCGGTGCGAAACTATCGCCACGGCCGCGGCAATTGCCAGCAGAACCAATAAGCTGATCTCGACTTGTTCCACTTTTCGCTTCAGCGGCCGCCGTAGAGTTTGAGTTTTCGTTGTAGCATGGGCGATGCAGGAAATTCCGGCCCTGAGCACTGCCGCGCAACTCGAGGGTGCAATGTACCCCAGGCGGGCCGCGTTGGCACCCGCTGCCACGGCCTGCATGGGTGTGGTTTTTGGCGACATCGGCACTAGTCCCCTCTATACGCTCGGCGCTGCCGTAAAGGCATCGAGTCCCGCGGGGATTTACTCGCCCGTGGCGGTGATGGGCATCGTCTCGCTAATTTTCTGGTCGCTGATCGTCGTGATTTCGGTGAAGTACGCGATTCTGATCATGCGCGCCGATAATCACGGAGAGGGCGGAATTTTGGCCTTGCTGGCCTTGATCAGTCCGCGACGCGCGCGCAGAAGCCCGCGCCCCGCCGTCATCGTGATCATCGGCCTGATCGGTGCAACCCTCCTTTATGGCGACGGCGCCATCACGCCGGCCATATCGGTGTTGAGCGCCATTGAAGGAATCAAAGTGTATGCGCCGCGTCTGGAGCACCTCGTGGTGCCGCTCACGGTGCTGATTCTGGCCGCTTTGTTTTTGATTCAGCGCAAGGGCACCTCCTTCATCGGTGCCATATTCGGTCCCGTCATGCTGCTCTGGTTCCTCGTGATCGCGATTCTCGGCATCATCGGTATCGCCAAGGCGCCCGTGATCTTGGGTGCCTTGAATCCAGCTGCGGCGATCACCTATCTGCTGCATGCCGGGCCTGTGGCATTTGCCGTCATCGGCGGCGCTTTCCTCGCGGTGACAGGCGGGGAAGCTTTTTACGCCGATCTCGGACATTTCGGCACCAAGCCGATCCGGGTGGCCTGGTTTACCGTGGCTCTGCCGGCATTGACGCTCAATTATTTTGGTCAAGGCGGACTCATTCTTAAGCATCCGAGCGCGTTGGAGAGCCCCTTTTACGAGCTCGCGCCGCAGTGGGCTCATTACGGGCTGGTCGTGTTGGCAGCCATGGCAACGATCATTGCCTCGCAATCCATCATCTCCGGCGCGTTTTCGCTGACTCAACAGGCGATTCGCTTGGGCTTCTTGCCGCGTCTCAATGTGGTGCACACCGCGGGACGAAAGATTGGGCAGATTTATGTGCCGGCCGTTAACTGGACGTTGGCCTTTGCCACCCTCGCAGCGGTGATCGGTTTCGGCTCATCCAATGCGTTGGCCGGCGCCTACGGCATCGCCGTATCGCTGCTGATGGCAATCACGACCTTGATGGCAACTTTCGTGGCGCTGCATTGGAAGCACAATCCCTGGATCGTGTATCCGGTCAACGGGACTTTCTTCGCAATCGATCTGCTTTTTTTCGCGTCGACCTCTACAAAATTTTTCGCCGGCGGCTGGTTTCCGCTGCTGATCTCCTTCGTGATCGCCTTCCTGATGCTGACCTGGCAAAAGGGCCAGCATATTCTCGATTTGGTGCGCCTGGAGGTGCGCGAGCGAACCTCCGAATTCCTTGCCAAGATAAAGGCGACTCCGCCGTTGCGCATTCCGGGAACTGCCGTCGTTCTAGGTCGAATGGCCAAAGGAATTCCGCTCGCCTTGACTCAGAATCTCAAACACAACCACGTGCTTCACGAGCGTGTGTTGCTGGTTGCCGTCACCATGACCGAAATACCGCGGGAGTCGGACAAAACCCGATGCACCGCCACGCCGATCGGCGACGGCCTGGTGCGATTGGAGCTGTATTACGGTTTCATGGAACAGCCGCATGTGCCGTTGGGACTGAAAGTCGCGATGACAGAAGGAGTCATCGAAACCATGGATTTGAGCACGGTCACTTATTACACCGGGCACGAGACCATCATTGCCAACGGCCGGCGCGTAGGCCTGGCGCGCTGGCGAGAAAAAATCTTCGCCTTCATGCACGAGAACGCGCAACGTCCCGGCGGCTACTTCAGGATTCCCAGCCGACAGATCATGGAAATCGGCGTTGAGTTCGAAATCTGACGACGCCGTAGCGGAAAACCGATTGCACGATAACGGGGCAAAATCGCCGCGTTTTCCAGCGTTGCAGCCGCATTATGTCGTGCGCAGCTCACGCATTCGCATTCTCGCAACACCGCCTGTCGCAACACCCCGACAGAATTTTCCGTGCGATTGATCACACTTTTGCGGCGGCGTAGGATCGATCTCGATACGCGAAAGCACTCAGAGAGCAAGGCAACCCAAGGAAGTCATTTATGCTAAAAACATTATCTTTCATAAGGCCCCTCATGCTCATCAAATTGGCGAGGCCCGTGCCAATCACGGAGAAAAGCAGGCCGGGCACGCGCGCCGTAAAAAGATCCCCTTGGCACGCCGTTTCGATTGTGCGCGGCCGTCCTTCGTGCGCTGCCGTCTGTCAACTGAATGCTAGGCGGTGGCTGTCCACCGAAGCCCCGCAGCTGCCCGTCCAAGGTTGCAGCGCGGCTCGCTCCACCTGCCACTATCGGCATCATGAAGACCGGCGAGCACAAGACCGGCGCGAAGCAGGCGTCATCATCTCCTCGCCGCCACCGAAGGAGGGTGAACGGCGCTCCGCTCACACCGACAGGCGTATTGAGGACTCGATTCAATAGCGCTCGCTTACGACAGGGTTGCCCTCAAAGTCTGCTTAGAGTTCCGCGACGATCCGGTCGGCTAACTGCCCCAACAAAGTGCTGAGCGCCTGCACTGTGTTCAGCGCCCCGCCATTCGCATTTGGCGTGCTCAAAGAGGCGCTGCCTCCCTTAGGCGCTGTATTGGGCGCCTGCGGCGAGATCGCCCAGCTTGCGCTGAGATGCGAATTTCCGCGATCGGTTCGAAAGGTCAAGATGTCTACCGTGATTCCGAGGGCGCCGCTGGGCTTGAACAAATGCGGAAATATGACCTTGCCAGTCGGCAACCGCGCGATGAGGTCCTGGGAGAGAGTCTGCCTGGCCATTTCTCCCAAGGGTGCTGACCAGTGATCAAAATCGCTGATCTTAAGTTCTCCCGGGGCCACGTCGAGCATGATTTCGGTGCGATCTATGCCTACGGGCACGTGCACCGAGTCGACGCGCAACGCCGGCCCGGTGTAATCCTTCGAAGGGGAAGCGGGTATGGCATACAACGTGTAAGTTCGCGTCGGCGCACTTTGGCACGCCAGCATGATCATCAGCGGCAGGGCTGCAGCAACGAGCCGCACTCTCCGGTATTTTCTTCTCATGGTGCAGGCCTCTTGCCGCGGATCAAAGCTTCGGGATGCCGGTCTAGATAATCCGCCAGTGCTTGCACGGATCGCGCCGCTTGGGTGAGCTGCCGTATGGCATCCGACAGGCCTTCGCTCTGGCCGCCTGAGTCGCTGCCGAGAAGTTGCTGAGCTGCGGTCGCCGTGTCCGCGAGTTGCGAGGCGGCTTCGTTCAACTTCGTCAGCAGCGGACCGATTTGAGGCTGCACCTGCGCGAGAGTCTGGTCGATTTCCGTGAGGATGCTGTTCAAGTGCGCGATGCCCTCATCCATTTTTGGGCTCGCAACCAAGCT
>DASWUU010000017.1:0-23828 GCA_036401515.1 Steroidobacteraceae bacterium | reverse complement strand
GAGGCGGTTCTACGGGATCTTTTTCCGCCGGGCGCCGTTAAACAGTGCGAAGAGAGGCTGCGCAACCGCGCCGACCTCACTCAATACGGCTATGCGCGCTTTGCGGACGACCTCGAGCTCGCGCGCCGCGCGCTTAAGTTTGGACCGATGAACCTGTTTGCAGGATCGTACGGAACTCGCGCCGCTCAGGTCTACATCAGGAATTACCCGCAAAGTGTGCGCTCGGTGTATTTAGGCAGTCCGGTACCGATCGATGTAGCGACACCACTCGCCATGGCCAAGACAGCTGAGACGGCGCTCGAGCGCTTGTTCGGCGAGTGCGCCGCTGATACCGCGTGCGAAACGGCGTTCCCGAATTTGCGTGGGGAGTTCGGCCACATATTTGCCAGACTGGAGTCTGGAGCCGTGCGAGTCTCGATTCCTCATCTCGCAAATACGGTGCTGCTTTCCCGCGGTCGAGTCGCGGAATGGATTCGCGCAAACCTGTACCGGCCCAAGACTGCATCGATATTGCCTTGGGTGATTCACCGCGCTTACGCGGGAGACTGGAGTCCTATTGTCGATGACATCCTGGGTTCCGACAGCTCGGACTTCAGCTTTGGACTTTTTTTTGCCATTACTTGTAGCGAGGACGTGCCGTTTATACGTGAGCCAGACGTCTTAGCCCAGACTCAAGGCACATTTTTGGGCGACGACCGCATTCGCCAGCAGCAGGCTGCTTGCGAATATTGGCCGAAAGTATCGCTTCCCCCGGGCTACCGAACACCGGTGCACTCCTCCGCGCCCACCTTACTCGTGACCGGCGATGCGGACGGTGGTACGCCGCTGTGGTACAGCGAACATGTCGCTGCTGGATTCTCCAATGCTGTCGCGGTCGTGATCCGTGGCCAAGGCCACACGGGGTGGAATGACTGCCTCGGGCATTTGTACGAGCGGCTGGTGCGCAGCGGCTCGGTGCGCGGCATCGACTCATTTTGCGAGCCGATTCTGCCACCGCCCTTCAAAACAAACTAATAGCTGTGTAACCCGTTGCAGCCCGTCAGCGATCCCTGCCCGATGAGCATCAAGAACGCCCGTTGCACCTTAGCCGCATTCGCCACACTGGGCTTGGTTCTGTTAGGAGCCGCCCCGAGCGTATACGCCGGCGGTGAAGTCCTCCATGACGTTGTGTTTGAGGATTATTCAGAACGAGCGAGTAGCGCTGAGCTTTTGCGCAGAATGCTCAGCCCTTTTGCGGCGTCGCATCTCGAGCAACAGATTTCGCGCACTGGAAAACAGATGATCCAGCAGCCCATTAAGCTTTCCGAAGAGAAATTTATCGTCTATGTCCCGTCCCCCACTCCAACCCATGGCTTTGCACTGTTGGTATTTGTGGCACCGTGGCAGGATGCGCGATTGCCGCCAGGTTGGACAGCGGTACTGGATCGGTACGGCGTCATCTTCGTGAGTGCCGCGCACTCCGGCAACGATGAAAGCGTCTTCGATCGCCGCGAACCTTTGGCGCTTCTCGCTGCCCATAACATGATGCAACGCTATCCATTGGATCCGGCGCGAGTCTACATTGGCGGATTTTCGGGCGGAGCTCGAGTAGCGCTGCGTCTTGCTCTTGCATATCCAGACCTATTCCGCGGCGCCTTTCTTAATGCCGGTAGCGATCTCATCGGCAATTCGCAAATCCCTATACCACCCAAGGACCTGTTCTTTCGGTTTCAGGGTACGCACCTGGTTTATGTGACAGGCGAAGGAGATACGTTTCAACTCAACAACGACTTGGCCAGCATGCATTCCCTGAAAAAATGGTGTGTCTTTGATGTGCAGAGTCACAGCGAGCGCTCTGCGAACCACGAAGTTGCCGGTCCAACAGCGCTCGCGTGGGCATTGGGCAACCTAACGCACGACGCGCCGTCCGATCCGAAGAGACTCGCCGCTTGCAGAGAGGCGATCGAAAAGGAATTGATGCTCAAGATGCAAGAGGTGGAATCCTTAATTGCAGCCGGTCAGGGCGATTCGGCTCAAAGGATGCTGATTAGAATCGACGAACATTACGGCGGTTTGGCTGCGCCCCGCAGCGTCGAACTGGCTCACTAACCGATCATCAGTCCCCGCTAGATCTGCCGACGTCGAGCCTGCTGATTGGCATAGGTGGCGATAACTTGATCGACAGGTTCATCGATTTCGGCGAGGGAGGATTCTATAGTTTTGGCGACCTGCGAGAGAAACTCCGGCTGCGGGTCCTCTGTCAGCATTCGTCGGCCCCGCGCAACAATGGTAGCCACCCCCAAAAGCCCAATGTCGGTGAAAGCGGCCTCGGCCGTTTCCAATTGTGTGAGCGGGTCTTCGCGCAATTGATCGAACAGGGTGCAATTTCTAGCCGAGGCCCAAAATTCGCATGCGGTAAAAAGAATTCGATCCGAATGGCTCGGCCGGGCAGATCCTGTGACGGCCGTGGTAATGACGTCAAGGAGCGCGGCGCTGGTATCGATTTTATGCCCTTCCCATTGTCCCATTTCACACCTTTTAACAGAGCTCCGCCCGACGAAGGCACGCTGTTTGACAATATTTGATCCGCTCCAGGCCTACTTTATAATGCAAAGTTCCGGCGAAACTTTCAATCAGTACAAGTGTGTAGCCATTCAGCGTTCTCCGCATGCCCGACGACGGAGCGACGCAGATGGGGTTCTATTGAACATAATGCGGCGGTTTTCAGCTGCTGGCGCCCCGGGCCGCTATCGGCCAGATCGCCTCAACTCGATCATTACGGAAGCAGACGTATTGGTCATGCAGATTAATTGTTGGATCGCAATGCGAGGGCGCCAGCTTGATTTTGGTACCCAATGGGAGGAAAGCGCCCGGTGCAAGCGCCACCGTCCCGTGTTCGTCGGATGCCTTGATGAGGCGTCCCGCGTTAGAGCCGTGAATCGTGGGCAGCCCCCTCTCCAGTGAATACGATTTGAGTCCTGCATCCAAAATGGCGCGCCCTTCCCCTGCCACGCTCATCACCGTGCTCAAGACAAACAAGCTTTGCTCGAACTCCTCATACGGTTCACCCCGGCTGCCTTTCAAACCCGCATATTCTCCATCCATGAATATGTAGGAACCGCATTGCAATTCGGTCCAAAGATTGGAGCGGCCTTCGAACATGAAAGTTCCGGTACCACCGCCCGCGATCACTTCGCATCGCAGACCTTCTCGTTCTATCGCATCCTTACTCAACCTGACGGCAGCTGCGGCATGTTCAATCGCCTTTGCGCGCTCCGCATACGCCTCTAGATGCTGGGCGGCTCCTTGGTACGCTTGCAGACCGAGAAATCTAAGTCCCGGGGCAGCATCAATCTGTTTTGCCAGAGTCGCCGCCGCCCGCCCAGCCGCGACTCCGCAGCGCCCCATGCCCACTTCAATCTCGACGAGCGCGCCCAACTCTACGTCAAACTCCTGTGCGGCTGCCGAGGCAACCACGACTTGCTCGAGCGCGTCGAAACACAGCGAAATACTGGCGGTTTTCGCCAATGCCGCGAGTCGGCGGAGCTTGCGATGGTCCAGCACCTCATTGCTCAAGAGTACATCTCGCACTCCGCCGCGCACGAGAACTTCCGCTTCACTCACCTTCTGGCAACACTGGCCGACCGCTCCATTCTCTATTTGCTTTAGTGCGACGGCCGGACAGCGATGCGTCTTCGCGTGCGGGCGCAATCGAATGGCCATCGATCGGGAAAATGCAGCCATCTTTTGCATGTTGCGCTCGAATGCATCTAGATCAACGATGAGAGCTGGGGTATCGATCTCCAGCATGGAATCAGCCACCTGAGTCGGACTAAAGTTCATATCGCATCCAAAGCCACGGACAAGAAGCGATAATACCGGACCTCAGCCGAACGGAGCGAGCCGCGTGGCAGATGTTGGTGCAGCGGACTCGGTCTATCGCTCACTTCTCGTGCACAGCCTAAATGAAACGTGTCGTTTCCTTGGCTCTATAACTCAACGTTATGTTTTCCACGGCATTTTTCATTGGTTCCTATTAGCGCGCGTTCAGTATTGTCAAGCGATCGTTGCGGGGGATTTGGTGACCGCAGCGCCTCATGGCTCGCCGGGCGGCCCGGTGGTGAGCCCGCCTCACGATCAGATAGGGAGAACGCTTTGGACGTCAAGAACGCTAGAATTTTATCTGGGTGGCTCGCGGGACTGATGGCCATCGCAGGATCTGCGCATGCCGACGCGCCGGCCGATACTACGGAATCGATTCCACCCCCAGTCGAACCGTCGCTCGAGAGCATTACCGTCACCGGCTCGCGCATCTCTCGTCCGGGGTTCGAGTCGCCGACGCCGGTGTCGACGCTCACGCAGGAAGACATCAACGTCGGCGCTCGCCCCAATATTGCCGAATTCATCAATACCATGCCCCAGGTGCGCGCTTCCTTCTCCACGACCAGCACCACCAATCAGTCGCTGGTCGGATCGGGAAACTTCGTCGATTTGCGCGGCTTGGGTGAAGTTCGGACATTGGTGTTGGTCGATGGCAAGCGATTCGTTCCGGAAAATCGCTACGGCGATGTCGATCTGGACGTCATCCCCCAAGCCCTTATCGAGAACGTCGATATCGTCACCGGCGGAGCATCGGCGGCCTACGGTTCGAACGCCGTTGCGGGTGTGGTTAACCTGCGGCTCAATCATGATCTGCAGGGTTTTAAAGGCACAGTGCAAGGTGGACGCACCGATCACGACGACAATCGAAACGCGCTTGTGTCGTTGGCGTACGGATCGCATTACTTGGGCGACAGGCTCAAATTGATCGTCGGTGCGGAATACGGCGATAACGAGGGTGTTCCCAGCATATTGGATCGAGACTGGGGGCGAGCCAATTGGGGCATCATCACCAATCCGGCCTATGTCAAAGGTAACGGCCAGCCGCGACAGCTACTGGTGTCCAACGTGGGCATGTCCAACAGCACCTTCGGCGGATTGATCAATAGCGGTCCCCTCAAGGGCATTCAGTTCGGCCCGGGGGGAACACCCATACCTTTTAACTACGGCTCCCTGGTGACCGGTACCACGATGGTGGGCGGCAACGGACAGTCGACGAATTTTGCCTCCGTCCTAGAATCCCCGGTGAGCCGCTACTCCACCTATGGACGGCTCTCGTACGACCTCACCGACACGGTGACGGCATACGCCGAACTATCGTACGCAGAGACTCATTCGACCGTGCCCTCCAATGTCATTCCCAACGACCAAATTACCATCAGCCGCGGTAATGCTTTTCTACCCGCTTCGATCGGGGCGGCGATGGACCACTACGGCCTTACGAGCTTCACCATGGGACGAGTGGCAAGCGATTATTCGCATGAAGTCTATTCGCCGGACTATAGAACCGCCCGCGAGGTGGCCGGTCTCGATGGCAAGTTGCCCGCCGGGTGGTCGTGGCATGCCTACTACACGCACGGCGATTCCAATCAGGATACCAGCTGGACAAATCGCGACAATGCGCGCTTTGCGCTCGCCACGGATGCCGTCATCAATCCTGCAACGGGCGGGGCTGTGTGCCGCTCCACCTTGACCAATCCGACTAACGGTTGCCAACCGGCGAATTTCTTCGGCTCCGGTTCAGTCTCGGCGGCGGCGACCAACTACATGATCATCAACACGTTCATCGATAGCGACATCAAGCAAGATGCGGCGGAGTTCAGTTTTCAAGGCGAACCGTTCTCCACCTGGGCGGGCCCGGTCTCGCTCGCCTTCGGCGCCGATTGGCGGCGCGAGGAAACCGCCATTACTGCTGGACTGCCATCGCAAGGCGGCACGCTGTTCGACGCAAATCAAGTGCCGTGGAGCGGTGTGGTCAGCACGAAGGAAGGGTTCGCGGAAGTCGTCGCACCGCTTGCAAAAGATCTGGTTTGGGCGAAAGCCATCGACCTGAACCTGGCGGCGCGCATCACCGATTACAATACGTCAGGCACGGTCGCTACCTGGAAAGGCGGCATTACCTACGATATAAACGACAGCGTACGACTGCGCGGCACACGCTCGCGGGATATCCGTGCGCCAAATGCTAACGAATTGTTTTCAAAGGGCGGACAGGTGGGTCATTTCACCGTGTTGGATCCCGTTACGGGCAACTCGGTCTCGATCGCGGAGTATGCCAATGGCAATCCGAACCTGAAGCCCGAGATAGGGGATACCACCACGGTCGGCCTTGTATTCAACCCGAGTTTCATTCCCCGGCTGCACGCATCCCTGGATTTCTATGACATCAAGGTATCGGGCGCGATCCTATCCTTCGCGCCCCAAACCATCGTCGATCTTTGCTATACCACTACGGCCAGTTTGTGCGGTCTCATCAAGCGCGGGGCGGATGGCAACATCTCTGAGATTGACAACGCTCCGCACAACTTGCAGGAGCAGCACATCGCGGGGGCCGATTTCGAGCTCTCGTACTCGCTACCCATGGATAGTTTCCTCAAGAATGTACCGGGCGACTTGACCTTTCACAGCACGGCGACTTACGTGAGCACTATCACTCTGAAGGATGCGTCAGGCTCCTACCTGCAACTGGCCGGAAGTATGGAGCAACCCACCATCCAAAGCATTGGCGGTCAACCGCATCTGCGCGGCAATCTCACCACCACCTACACCGCCGGGCCCATGACGCTGAGCGCGACCGGCAGATACGTGGGCGGCGGTAAACTGCGCGACGAGTGGGGATCGCTCGACATAAACCAGGTCACCAGCAGCAGCCGCACCTACCTAGATCTCTTCGCGTCGCGTGAGGTGGTCGATCGCGACGGCATGAACGTGCAGTTGTTCGGCAGCATCGTCAATGCGACCAATCGCGATCCGCCGATCACCCTACAGGGAGGAGTAACGACTCGCGCGCTGTATGATGTCATCGGCCGCACCTATACGATAGGCGCGCGGTTTCACTTTTAGAGGAATGGCCCAATGGTCAAATTGGCAGTCTTTTCGTGCTTAATTGCTTGCGGATTCTTTGCCGGAAACGCGTTGGCTATGGGCGAGGACGACCTGCGTGCGGATTTGCGCGCCAAGTTCGAAGCGCGGCTCAAGACCATCAACGATAACTTCGAGGGGGTATTCGGCGCGTCGTTCATTGATCTTACTGATGGGCGGCAAGTGAATTTCAATGCCGATACAGTGATGCCCACGGCCAGCGCCATCAAGGTAGCGGTTTTGGCCGAGCTGTTGCGCCAGGCGGATGCCAGGCCGGGCATGCTCAAGAAACAAGTGCCCTTCGCGCCCAGCGAGAACACCAGCGGGACCGGAATGGCGCGGCTGATCGGAAACGGCTCGCTTTTGTCGTTGGAAGATCTTGCCAAAATGATGATCAACTTGAGTGAAAACACCGCAACCAACTTGTTGATCGACGAGATAGGAATGGAGAATGTCAATCATCTCACCAGCGGTGCCGGTCTCAAGAGCATCAAGCTACGGCGCAAGATGCTGGAGTACGCCTTGCAGGCTGCCAATCAAGAAAACGTGGCGAATGCGGCTGACGCAGCGAAGCTTATGATGAAGGTGGCGAATTGCGCGTTGCCGTTGAGCAAGGACAGCTGCACCATGATGCGCAAGATTCTGGAGATTCCGAAGACGCCGTTTCCAGCTACCGACCCGATACCCAAAGACATTGCGGTCGCATTCAAGCCTGGCTCGCTGGAAGGTGTGCTCTCCGGTTGGGGGATCGTGGCTTTGCCGGAAAGGCCCTACGTCTTTGCCATCATGACGACCTATGGCAGTACCAACGCAACGGCGGTGCGTGAGGCTTCTGCTGCGGGCTTCGATTATTTCTGGCGCCTCGGAAGAGCGAATCAATATGGTGCACGCGTCGCGACGATGAAGCCGAACTCCGCGAAATGAAACATTGGGTTCTCACGATGAGCGTCCTTGCCTTTGCCGCGGCGCCGGCGTTGGCGCACGCCGATGCGGACTTACGCGCTCAAGTCAGAAAGAAGTTTGAAGCCCAACTTAAACATCTCGACGCCTCATTCGACGGCGTCCTCGGCGCACAATTCGTGGATCTAACCGACGGACAAGTGGTGGCGCTCCATGGCGGCTCGGTGTTTCCCACGGCTAGCACAATCAAGGTAGCTATTCTAATCGCCCTGTTTCAGAAGTCGGAGGACCAGCCTGGGCTGTTGATGCAGCGGCGCCCATTCGTTGCAACCGAGCAAACAGCAGGAACCGGCATGGCCCGTCTCATCGGTCCTGAATCGTCGCTGGCGCTTCAAGACATCGCGCAGCTCATGATCACACTGAGCGAAAACACAGCCACGAACCTAATTATCGACGAAGTCGGAATGGACAACGTCAATCGCGCGAGTGCGTTTATGGGACTTAAATCGATGCGGCTGCAGCGAAAGATGCTGGAGAACAAGGCGCAGGCCGAGAACAGGGAAAATGTCGCAAGTCCCGCCGATGCCGCCAAGATCATGACAATGATTGCCCGCTGTGAAATTCCGGCGCGCAAGGAGTCTTGCGCGGCAATTCGTCAGATCATGGAGATCCCGCAACCCTCGCACCCTGCCCTAGACCCTATACCCAAGGACATCCGCGTCGCATTCAAATGGGGCGGGATGGAAGGCGTGTCGGTGGGTTGGGGTATTGTGAACTTGCCGCAGCGCCCTTATGTGTTTGCCATCATGACGACTTACGGTCACGAACCGCAGAGCGCCGCGACGGTGCGCGCGGTATCGCAAGCCGCGTTCGATTATTACTCGCGGCTGGCGCGCGCGAACCAATACGGGGCGCGAGTTTTCACCACCGCCCCTTAAGCCGCCGTGGCTTGGCGGCGACGAGCGCGTTTATCCGACACGCCGCTCAACAGGACGTGCGCAATGACCCCCACCTGATCGATGAAGGCGCGCTGGATCGGGTCCAACTGCTTATCGATTCGATAGACGGCGAATAGCGACACGGGAATCGCCTCTAGCAACCGACGCATCATGATCGAATCTTCGCCGTCGCCAATCGCGGTGAAAGGATCCACCAGTGCGAGTCCGTGTCCCTCCCTCACCAAAGACCGTGCCAGCTGATACGTCTGGACCCAGGTGGATATCCTAGGTCGTGGATGGAGCAGTTCCAGCCGCGCCTGCAATTCGCGGCCCAATGAGTCGCGAACCGCTATGCCCACCATAGGCGCGTCCGCCAATTGCTCGATGGAAATCGGCTTCCCCGCTTCGCTCGCGGGCCAAAAATCCATAGGCGCAATGACCATGAGTTCACCTTGGTAGAGCTTGTCGCAGTGCAAGCCCGGATGATCCAATTCCTGCATTGTGAAGCCGACGTCGGTCTCGCGCAGGATGATCGAATTGAGCATCTCGCGGGTATGCTGAGTGAAGAGCTCGATCGCCGAATCGGGACGTAGCGTGCGCAGGTGCGAAACTGCTTTCGGAATCACGGAATTAGCGAGCGTTGGCGTGCTGACGACGCGTAGCGTGGCGCAGTCGGACGCCTTGATATTGGAGGCTAGCCGCTGCAGTTCGCGCACGCCATCGGAAATGGATTCGATTTTTTCGCGCAGCATCATCGCTTCGGAGGTCAGTTGCAGCCGGCCTCGCACTCGCGTGAATAGAGGAAATCCCAGTTGGCGTTCCGCATGCTGCAAAACCTTGGTCGCTGCGGGCTGCGATATGTTCAGCAGAGTCGCCGCGCCCGTCAATGTGCCCGCCTGCAGCACGGCTTGGAACACTTCGATATGACGCAGACGCATGGCTCCATCATGCCGCCAATTTGCGCTCAACGGAAGGCGTTAATGGATACGGTAATGATGATTGCATTGCTGAAATCGATGAAGAAGGCACCGACCAGAGGAACCACTAGGAATGCACGGGGCGCAGGTCCGTTTCGATCTACCAGCGCCTGCATCACCGCCATGGCGTTAGCTGTGATACCGAGCATAAATCCCACAAATCCGCCGCAGATGACCGCCGAATCAAAATCGCGGCCCATTATCTTGAAGAGAGGCCAGAAACAGAATGCGGCGACTAGCAGGATTTGCAGGGCCATGTTGAGGAGCAGCGGAAGCAAAAGCCCGGATAATTGCCACAGCTTAAGATTCATAAGGGCGAGCGCCAAGAAAAAGCTCAGCGCTACGTGGCCGATTCTTGCGATGGCCGCATGAGAGAGGTTGAGCCAACCGGTTCGGTCGTCGATATTGCGGACGAAGGCTCCGATGATCATGGCACCTATGTACGGGGGCAATACCACCCCTGCAGCCGTCAAATAATCGCTCAGAGCCGAACCCACCCACATGGTGCTGAGCATCACCACGAGTTCCTTGAGAGCAGGATCGGTCGAGGGTTCGACGCGGATAGGCGGCCCCTCTTCGAGCGCCGCACGCTCTACCGAACTACCGGACCTGGTGAAACTCACCAACCGGTAATGACGCAGCAGCCAGGTCGCCACAGGGCCGCCGAGCAGACCGCCGCACACAATGCCCGCCATCGCCGATGCGATGGCAATGCTCGCAGCACCCGCGACGCCGGCTTGCTCGAACGCCGGTGCGAAGGCCAAACCGGTGGAAGGTCCGCCAGCGAGGGTGGTCGCACCGACGATGACCCCGAACAAGGGATGCAGTCCGAAAAGCTTGGCCACCAGTATGCCCACGACGTTTTGCAAAATGGCGAGCAGCGCAGCCATTCCAAGCAGCATCACGACAGGACCGCCGCTGCGTTTTAAGAGCGACAGGCTGGCACTGAAGCCGATGCTCGTGAAGAAGGCAATCATCAGCGGCGTCTGCAAACCGGTATCGAATGAAAACAAGTTCGTGCCCAAGCGACGCGCCGCCAGGGCGGCCAGCGCAACCAAGAGGCCGCCTATTACCGGCGCCGGGATGCTGTAACGATTGAGTGCAGGGCAGAGGCGGAGCACGCCGAAGCCGGCAAACAACGTCAGCCCTGCAAAGGCGACTGTCTGAATTTCGTTGAGAGTGAACAATGCCTACGCTTCGCCCCACAAATTGTCTCCGGGTGGATGCAGAACGCCGGCTCCGAACTTTATTCCTGCCGCGCGGTCCTCCTTCAACCACCAAGGCCCATCGAGATCAACAAAATCGGCGTGCCGCGCGACATGCAGCGCCGGCGCGATGCCGAGCGACGTGCAGATCATGCACCCCACCATGACTTTGAAACCTCGCGATCGGGCTGCATTCAACAGTTCCATTGCCGCGGTCAGGCCCCCGGCCTTGTCGAGTTTGATGTTGATGGCCTGATAACGGCCCTCTAGTTGCACAAGGTCGGAGGCCACATGGCACGATTCATCCGCGCATATCGCGCACTCCGACTCGAAGCCTTCCAGCAATTCATCGGTACCCGCGGGCAGGGGTTGCTCTATCAAATCGACGCGCGCTTCTTTGAGAAGCCCCTGTAAGTCCCTGAGCAGCTCTAGCGACCAGCTCTCGTTCGGGTCGACGATCAGTTTGGCCCGCGGAGCGCCACGGCGTACCGCCTTGATTTGCAGGTCCGGTTGAGAGGCGTCAACCTTTACCTTGATCAATGGCGCATCGCTGATCGCGGCAGCGGCGGCGCACATCGCCGCCGGATCATCGAGGCTCACGGTCAGCGCACTGACCATGGGCCCGAGCGGCGGGGTGCCCAAAAGGTCGCTCACTGACCGCCTGCCGAGTTTGGCGGTCAAATCCCACAGCGCGCAATCGACGGCGTTGCGCGCCGCGCCCGGCGGCATGAGGGCGCCGACATCGCGGCAAGACGTGCGGTGAGTTAGCTCATTCTGAGCGTCCCGAATTTGATTGAGGACGGAATCGACCGTTTCTCCGTAGCGCGCGTAAGGCACCGATTCGCCCCGGCCGAGCGCACCATCCTGCGAAAGCTCCACCACCACGACGTGTGCGTCGACCTTCACGCCACGAGAAATGCGAAATGGGGCAGCGAGCGGCCAGGTCTCCCCACGAGCGTTTAAACTGGGAGGCACGACAGCAAGCGATCGACGATGCGATCCACCCCCATGGTTACCGGATCCTGACAAGGAAGTCCCAGTTCGTCTTCCGTGTCTTTGCAAGTGCGCGCGGCCGCCTCAAGCGTCAGGTTCGAGGTATTGAGTGACACACCCACCGCAATAACATCGGGATTGGTAAGCCGCGCAGAATTGAGATTGGCCTCCAGGCAGGTCGCAAGCGCAGGTAGCCGGTAGCCAGGCAACCCCCGCATGTGTACACGGCCAGGTTCATGACACAACACCAAGGCATCAGGCTGCGATCCATGCAGCAGACCGAGTGAAACGCCCGCGTACGAGGGGTGAAATAGCGAGCCTTGCCCTTCGATCAAATCCCAGCCGCCGTCGTGGCGCGCCGGGGACACCCACTCGGCTCCGCCTGAAATGAAGTCTGCGATCAGCGCATCAATGGGCACGCCGTCATTCGCGATCAAGATGCCGGTCTGCCCGGTCGCTCTAAAGTCCGCTTGGACGCCGCGCTTTTGCAGTTCGCGTTCAATGGCGAGCGAAGCGTACATCTTACCGACCGAACAATCGGTGCCGACGGTGAGCAATCGACGTCCGGCGCGACGATTCCCCTTCCCCACCGGGATGGCCTTAGAAAAGCGTCGCGCATCGAACAGATGCCGGCCCGTTCGCTGGGCAGCAGCTGCAATCGCCGGCGCTGAGTCGAGACGCTGATGAAGTCCAGAGGCCACATTGAGCCCCGCATCGAGTGCGGCGATCACGTCCCTCTCAATGCCACCGCTCATGACGCCGCCCGCATTCGCGATCCCAATCACCATCGTGTTCGCGCCGGCGGCCCTCGCTTGTGCGAAGCTCATATGCGGAAGATCGAGTGCCGGTTTACAATTTGGCCCCCGAAATTGCCCGAGGCACCAATGGGGCCGCCATACTGTTAGGCCTCTTGCAGTTTTGATAGCCAGATCATCCGGCGCATCGCCTAGATAGAGGAGAAACGGCGGGCCCCATGGTTGAATCTTGGGGGATAGTTCTTTCACATATTCCTGCACAGTCATAGTCAATGTTGCGACTCATTGCCGCCCCGCAGGATAACGCGGCCGAAGCGCCCAGGCTCCAACTTTCCACCAGCGATTGCCGCTTTACCATTGACGAATACATAGTCCATCCCTTTGGAGTAGGCATGTGGCCTTTCGTAAGTGGCAACATCCGTAACGGTCTTGGGATCAATCACCAGCACGTCGGCGAATGCACCTACGCGCAGCTCGCCGCGGTCCTTGATCCGGAATGCCGCCGCCGCCAGTCCCGTCATGGAATGAATGGCCTGTTCCATGGTGATCACATGGCGCTCCAGGACGTAACGGCGCAGCTTGCGTGGATAAGAGCCGTAGGCTCGAGGATGTTCGCTGCCCTCGCCGAACTTCACCAGGGCACCGTCGGTGCAGGTCATGGTCCACGGTTGCTGCATGAAGGCTTCAATATCTGCTTCTTTCATGTTGAACGAAACGATCGCGGCGCCGCCCTTGATCAGCATGTCGATCGCCGTATCCAGGGGGTCCTGCCGGCGTTGTTTGGCGATCTCGTCTAAGCGCTTTCCTTCGAGGGAAGGATCGGGCGAATAATGACTGATCATGATGGAATTGGCACCACCGCGGCGCGCGAGATTGTCGACCATCTCCGCGCGGATCCGCGAACGCTGCTGAGGATCTTGCAGACGCTTAGCCAAAGACTGACCCCCGCCTTCCTGTGCCCAGCCTGGCACCAGCGAGGGCTGCAGCGCGGAACCAGACGCCTCGTATGGATATTGATCCGCCCAGATTTCGAGTCCCTCCGCACGCGCCGCATTGATGTGATCGATGACCTCTTTGGATTTGCCCCAGACACCAGGTCCCAATGCTTTGATGTGGTCCACTATGCCGGGCAGCTTGGCCTCGCGCGAAATCCTGATGACTTCGTCCACGGCCCCTAACAAGCCAACCTCGTAGTTCGATTCGTCACGAATGTGACTCGTGTACCACGCGCCGGGAAATAGCGCTGCGATTTTCGCAAGACCGACAATTTCTTCGGTGTCCGAATATTTTCCGGGGACATAGAATGGACCGCTCGATAAGCCGCCGGCACCATACTGCATGGCTTCCCGTACTAGTTCCTCCATGCGCCTTTGCTCATCCGGTGTCGGCTTGCGGTCGGCTACGCCCATTACTGCAGTGCGCACGGCGTTGTGACCAATTTGCGGGATCACGTTGATGCCAGGTACGTTTTCTTCGATTGCTGCGACTTCAGGACGCAAGTCCGCCGGACCGCCTCCATCCGGGTTAATGAGAGCTGTGGTAATGCCTTGTGTCAAAATCGACGCCGCCGGTGCCAATTCCTTCGTGGTGATGCCGGGCGCGGCGTGTGAATGCGCATCGATGAAGCCTGGCGCCACATACTTCCCCTTCGCATCCACTATTGTTTTGGCAATCGCGTCGGCTGGCACAAAGCCGACGACGACAATTCGATCGCCCTTGATGGCAAGATCGGCATAGCGCCAGGGATTGCCGGTACCGTCGAAGACGCGCCCGCCGCGAATCACCACGTCATACTGATCTAAAGAAGGCGCCGGATTCGCGCCCACCGAAAAGCTCATGAGTAAAGCGGTCAGTACGCTGCTGAGCCCAAACATTATTTTTGTCACCGTGCGACCTCCTCACTGATATCCCGCAACATTGCATCAAGGGACGCTCCAGGCCAATGAAAAAACTACAAGAAAGCATAACTACGCGTTATGCCGCAACCCGCGTTAGCGACGCACGGCGCAGAATAGCTCTGCGGCCACGCGCCTAATGTGGCATGACGGATGGATCGGACCTCGCCAACGGGCGAGTACTCGATATGGATGACAACCCTGCCATCTGCCGCGTTTATCGCGGCCCGTGGGAACGGAACGCCCGTTCAGCCTTTGGCCCGGCGCGTAAGGTCCTTCGCTACGCATGTCAATGCTGCCTTCAAGTCTTGCTGCGTGAAAGGCTTGGCGAGCCGCGTAATCCGGGCATCCACTCCGACGGGAAATTCCGCGTAACCGCTTGCAAGAATGACTGCCAGCGTCGGGCGACGGACTGTCAGCGCCTCAATTAGCTGCAGTCCTGTCATAACCGGCATGACTTGATCTGAAATCAAAACATCGATTCCGGGATTCTTATCGAACGCGTTCAAAGCCTTGAACGCTGACGATGCTGAAATTACCTCATGTCCCAAGTCCTCAAGCATAGCGACAACGTTTGCCAAGACGAGGCTGTCATCATCCACCGCGAGCACGCATAAAGAGGCCTTTGCTTGGCCCTCACCCGACTTGCTCGGATCGCTGGCGTTCTGATCGCTCACGGCGGCGGCAGATGCCATCGGAAGCCAAATCTCAACCGTCGTACCTTGCCCCACAAGGCTTTGCACCATCAGCTTGCCTCCGGACTGACCGGCGAGGCCTTCGACCATTGACAGACCGAGACCGGTGCCCTTGCCGACTCCCTTCGTCGTGAAGAAGGGTTCAGTGGCGCGCGCGAGGGTATCTTCGTCCATGCCTATGCCCGTATCGACAACTGAAAGGCACGCATAGCCTCCCGCTTCCAGTCCTGTTCGATGCGAAGCTGCAGTCTGTTCCTTGCGCACGCTTACCGTAATCGTGCCGCCGTCTGGCATGGCATCGCGCGCGTTGACGACAAGGTTCAACAATGCGGTTTCAAGTTGATTGGGGTCTGTCCGGACGTAGATGGGATTAGGCGGGAAATGCAACTCGATGCTCACCGCGGGAGGGAGCGAGCGTTCCATCAAATCATTTACGTTCTTGATGAGATCTGCGAGCTCGACAGTTTCGGTTTTCAGCTCCTGGCGCCTCGCAAAGGCTAGCATCCGCTGAGTCAGCGTCGTCCCTCGCTTGGCACCCTGCACAGCGTTATCCAAAAGCGAAAGCATCTTTGGATCGTCGGGCATTCGCTTACGCAGTATCTCAAGGCTCCCCAAGACGGCCATCAACAGATTATTGAAATCGTGCGCAGCCCCTCCAGTGAATTGCCCAACCGCTTCCATCTTTTGCGCATGCCGCAGCTTCTCTTCATCGGCTTTGCGTTGCGTGATGTCGCGGGTGATCTTCGCATAACCGACGAGCTCGTTATCGCTGTGAATCGCATCAATGATGACGTTGGCCCAAAATCGAGTACCGTCCTTGCGCAATCGCCAGCCTTCAGTCTCGAGCCTTCCCTCCTGGGCCGCGGTGCGCAGGCCTCGCATGGGCTTGTCGACGGCTCGATCCTCTTTGGTGTAAAACATTTGAAAATGACGACCAATCACCTCATCTGCTTCGTAGCCTTTGATCCGCCTAGCGCCGGCATTCCAGCTGACGACGTGGCCTCCCACATCGAGCATATAAATAGCGTAATCGGTCACGCTTTCAACGAGAAGACCAAATCCGCGCTCGGTCTGCGTGAGACGCGCCAGCGCCGATCCGAGTTCTTGAGAGCCCCGTCGTACTTGGCGCTCGAGTTCGGAATTAAGCTTTCGAAGTTGCTCGGCGGCATTCTTTTTCGCAGTGATGTCTCGAGTTACCGCCAGTTGCGCAACGCTGCCGTCGGAAGAACGGATCGGCACCGCATGCGTCTCCATGCTCCGACGAGTTCCCTTAATTCCAATGACGTCAAATTCCCAGGCTAGATCCTCGCCGCTGCACACTCGGAGATGCTGCTCAAGCCAAAAGGCCCGATGTTCTGGCGCAATCAATTCGAAAGCGGAGGCGCCGGCTACTCTATCCCAGCAATCTGCGTCGATCATGCGCAAGCCGGCCGGATTCATTTTCAACAGTCGGCCATCCTGCGCAACCACTTTTATACACTCCGGCATCGTCTCGAACACGGCCGCCACGATGTCAGCGGTCTCGAATCCGCTCTCGGCGAAGGTCGCCTGAATGGAGCTCTTGGTCTTGGTGAGCAATTGTCGACCCGTTACTTAGAAGTCTTATTGGATGTCAAGCGTAGCATTTCATCGCGGTACAAAACCGTAGGACTTATCCCACAGAAGCACCATTATGTAGGACCCGGGTTAAACAGATCGTCGCAGGCAATGAGCCAAAGGGGTCACGCGGCGTCTCCGCCGGCGACCGAGATCTGGGCCTCGGCGACAAACATGAGTACGCCGTCGCCGAATCGATTGGGCGGTATCGGAGTGCAACGGGACGATAACGGTCACTCACCTTTGAACTGTCGCTTCATATTGGACTCGATGTCGTCTCTTGAAAGCGTCGGCCCCAAACCAGTGTTGTGAAAGTAAAGCGCTTTCAAAAAAGCCAAGTCGCCGGCGGTAATGCCGGCTGGTTTGTCTCGTCCAGCGCAACTCGATGACATCAAATCCAAGATGCTCGGCAACGGATCACAATGATTGGGGGACTCCGCCACCGTTAAACTAACCATTGCCGCATAGTCCGCGATCGAGCCGATGGTCGAACCCGCGACCTTCGTCGTGTCGATGACAATGACGACGCCAACCATTCCGGTGGAGCCACCACGGCCGCCGTTAAGGCCGGTCTCGATGACAATCGGCCATAAGGGCCATAGCTGGACGTGGCCTAGCAGCGTCGGATCGGAATTTAAAATGCTGCCGCCGCCGCCCGTCGTCAAGTACCACCCTTGAATCGCATGCCCCTTGCTGATGGCCTTTTGCCGGTCTATCTGGTGCGGATACCTCACGCCCAGCGACTCTCCTGCAATCTTTAAGACCTCATCCATGGGCTTCTGCGGATTGGTGGTGAATATGACTTTCACAGTCGCTTTGCACGACGAGTCCAACTCCACGGGCGCGCCGACTTTCGTCGCCAGCGCGCGAATTCGCGCGGTTACAAAGGCGTTGTAACTCGTGTCAAGCCCCACTGTTAAGGACAAATGGTTTGTGACCTGCCGCCGCGCCAACGTGTGAGGCTTCCTACCACGCCAATCGAAATGGGATAGTGGGTGGTGCCGTGGTGCAGCACGAATTGATACACACTATCCCCTGCCAACTCTTGATTAGTAGGCGGTCTCGGGGCAATTACCGTCACGTCGGGAAGGTCCGCCTCTTTTGCGGCCGTGGCATCGGACTGCGACGTCGAGGTGGTTTGTACCGGTGCCACTGCCGCAGGACGACCCGCTCGCGCGATGTTGCCAACGGACGGGACCACGGGGGCGCTGCGAATCGCAATCGTGTTATCGCCTACCCGGACAAATTCCAACCCGCTGCCTCGCAGCAACATGCTCAACGCTGCATGAACCGGATAGCTCCCACTAACGCGGCTCGATTGCAACTTTGATACGTCGGCTTCGGCCACCGCGATCTGGACTCCACCCTGAGTAGAGAATTCAATCAGCGCCCTCGCCAGCGGCTCTGCCTCGATTTCAAATTGCACACCGCGATCAAGCACGTCGGCGCGGGCTATTGAAACACAGAGCAATACCCAG
Source organism: Steroidobacteraceae bacterium (assembly GCA_036401515.1). GTDB lineage: Bacteria > Pseudomonadota > Gammaproteobacteria > Steroidobacterales > Steroidobacteraceae > Bog-1198. The sequence goes on along the minus strand of DASWUU010000017.1, from coordinate 5,457 downwards.
AATGCCGCAGTTGCCATTCGAAGATTCCGGTTTTCATTTATGAATGACATACGCCTCTCGAGATTTGACAAGTATTTCGTTGGTACCTTGTTCGACGACCTCGACCGGGAAAATTTGTTCCAGCGCCTTGAGCCAATCACCGATGTTTGTCGGCGACACCGTGCCGGTAAATCGCGTGTGCTGCAGGGACGATGCGACCATGATCCCTTGCGCGATATAGCGATTTACTTCACCGACAACGTCCCCCAAGGGATCGCCTACGAATTGCAGTGTCCCGTTGCGCCACGCTTCGGCGACTTTTGGGTCAACCTTTGCCACGCTCAAGCTGTGTGCGGCTTGCGAGAAAATCACTCTTTGACCGACGCTAGCATGCACGGTCTCGGATACGTCTCCGGCCCCGGCAGCCTCATCCGCGCCGGACGCGACGTTTACCCGCCCCTCGCTCACGGTCACCACGGTACTGACCGGCCCCGTGCGAACGTCAAAGGCAGTGCCGACCGCCGAAATAGTCACGCCGTTGGCATAAACGATGAAGGGCCGCATTCTGCTTTGTGCGACGACGAAAAATGCTTGGCCTCGTTCAAGCTGCACGTCGCGTCCGATCGACGTGTAGCGAATACTGACGCGAGAGTCGGGCGCTAGATCCAGCTGGGAGCCATCAAATAAAGCTTCGCGGCGTTGCTGTCCGCGGACAGTATCGAATATTTCGCTTTGAGCGTAGCGCAGCGCGAACCATCCAGCCGCACAGAGGACGAGCAAGGCGCCGGCCGCCAACCCGATAAGGCTTTTGCGCCCCATTGAAGTAGCCGATGCTCGCGGAAAATACGCTTCGTGCTCGGCGGCGGAAAAATCATCCCATACCTTCTGCATTCGTTCGAACGCCGTAAGATTGAGGGAGTCCGACCTGCACCACTCCATCCAGTCCGCGGTAAGCGCCGGATCATTCGATTCGTTCAATTTCTGGATCCACACACTGGCTTCTTGCAACCGCAAGATCTCGGAGGCCATGGGGTTTGAGTAAGTCACAAAATCACCTTTTGCCGCGCTTGATTTGCCGGGATGCCGTCCAATCGCAATCGGCAATACACCTTGCATAAGTCACGTAACGTCGTACCATCCGCTCGGAGAAACCCAAGCGCTTCGAAACATCGCGCTGCGAGAACCCTTCCAATCGGTGAAGGTTAAATGCCTCCCTGCACTTGGCGGGCAGCTCCCCCAGAAACCCAAGAAGCTGATCGGTCCCCTCGTGCGCCAAGAATCCCTTCGCAGGGTCACCCAATTCGCTGCGCGCATCGGTCAAGTTCTGGAATAGCTCGCCTTGCTCGGCCCTCTGACGAACCGTGCGATGACGCAGGCGATCAATTGCGATGTTGGTAGCGGTTCTAAACAAATACGCGCGAAATAAGCTGGGAGAGGCCGGTTCTTGCACCTGCAATAGGCGGACATACGCTTCCTGCGCGACTTCTTTCGCTTCCTGCACGGAGCGCAGACGATTCGTGAGGTATCCCACCAGTTCGTTGTTGTGCTCGCGAAACAAGTACGCTGCGGCTTCGGCGCTCGATTCAAGAGGCGCGGCGTCCTTTTCGCTATTCGCTGTCGAATGCTGATCGATGTCGGCCATTCGCTCCTGGGCCCCAGTGAAGACTACACCCATGCAGTAAATACGTTTCGGCAGGAAAAAGCGGAACCGATCCCGCCGATCGTGTGAAGGCCGCCCGCAGTCGAAGCACCAGATTATTCGCTAGCGAAGCCGGACTTTGGAGCCTATAGTTCGCCTTTGCGCACCTTATTTCTCAACTGCTTTTCGGTCCTGACGATAACGGTATGCTGCATCGCCGCCTCGGCGGCCGCACAACCCCTTCCAGCATCCCAAATGAAACCGCTGGCGCTTATCGGGGGCACCTCTTGGCATTCCACGGTCGAGTACTACCGATACATCAATCAGGCGGTCAACGACCTATACGGCAACGAGACCAATCCCCCGTTACTTCTCGATAACCTCAATCAGCAACAGATTCACACGCTGCAACTTCAGAATCGCTGGGATGAGATTGCTGACACATATTCCAATGCCGCTTTGAAATTGCAATCCATTGGTGCGGAGGCAGTGCTCTTCGCGGCCAATACGCCATACAAGGTCTATGCTCAAGTTTCAAAGAGGGTCGGCATACCCATCCTGCACATTGCGGATGCAACGGGCATTGCAATTCAGAGGAGAGGATTAACCCGCGTGGGGCTCATCGGTACGACATACACTATGGAGGACGGCTTCATGCAGGATTGGTTGCGGAAGCACTACGGGATTGAAGTGGTCGTTCCTCGATCGGCCGCCGTAAGGCAAGAGTTGCAGCGAATCATCCAAAAAGAGCTGGGCATGGGCATCTTCACCCCGAAGACTAAGCGCTATGTGCTTAGTCAGATTGAAGAGCTTGAGAGCCAAGGCGTCCAAGGCATAGTCCTGGGATGCACCGAATTTCCTCTAATCATCAACCAGTCCGACGTGCGTGTTCCGGTTTTCGATACCACGCGCCTACACGCGCAAATGGCCGTGGATTTCATACTGGGTCGCTATTTGCCGCCGAAGCCCGAGAATCAGAGTACGCCGGATGGCCGCTTGTGATGCAACCACGCTACTTCTGCCGGTAGGCGCCCGCCAGCAACTCCCCTTCGATCCCGGAATTTTCCTTGCTGCCGGTCGCAAAGCGATACAACGCTGCCGTGTAAATGGTATGCAACGTTGAGCTCACCAAGCTAAGGATGACAATCGTCAGTACGAAGAAGACCATTGCCAAGATGATGGTCCCGATCGCCTTCGTCGTAATCGCGGCGAACAATAGGAGAGCGGCAAGGAGGACAAGAGGAATGGCGACCACCGCAACGCCAAGACTGATGCCGCCGTTGCCGATGAGATTTTCACCCCAATTGCGCCGCAGAAGCGAAAGGCTCCGGGTGATCGCCTCAATCGGGCCGACATTCTCTTCTATGAGTACCGGCAACGTCATCGCTGTCGCGACCGTCCAGCCCGCGCCGATGAGGCCGACGACAATGCGTCCAACGAGCCCCACCCGTTGCTCGATCGCGCGCAGAATGGTGCCCACTGTGGCGGCGATGAAGGCGTAGCCCAAAATGGCGGGCAGGTTGGAGAGTGCCATCTGCAGGCCTTCGCCGACACTGGCCGATCCGCCGTCGAGCCGCTTGAGCGCGACGCTGATCAGCGCCGAATTAAAGAACATCATCACGGTATAACTGACGAGGTAGAACGCGTACGTCGTAATGTAGAACAACAGTCGGCTGGTATGCGTTGTGCTGTCGTCCGTCAGGGCGGGTTGGGCGCTGTGATACAAGGCGAGCACGGGCAGCGCGAAGGAGCCAGCAAGACTAACAGAGCAATCGAGGACATCAGCGGGAATACAAGCAGCTTCGGGTCTTGCTTGAGCACGTCCCAGCATTGCCCGGCGAGCGACCAACTGCGAGAGATCTTCTCGAACACGGATTGACCCTCCATAGCAACCGCGACATTGCGCCACAGGTTAGCTGTTTTTGGGCGATTATTTGCGGAAAATGTGAATCAAGCGCATATATCGGTCCGCTGCACCAATACGAGGCAGGCATTGCGGGGGCAATAACTTTAGGCATGAGGAGATTTCATGGTCATCCGAGAGTGGCGAGGCCGAGCAAGTCGATCCAATGCGGCGTTATATCCGGTGCACTTCCGCGACGTCGTGGTTCCCGACTTGAGACAAGTACCCGGCTTTGTGGGGGCAGTGCTGAGCCACCGGGAAATGGCTGATCGCGTTGAATACCTTGTCCTCACCCAATGGGTATCAATGGATGCGATCAAGGGCTTCGCGGGACCGATGATTGAACAAGCGGTCGTGGAACCCGGTGCAATACATGCGCTCGAAAGCTACGATTCGACCGTTACCCATTATGACGTGTTGCAGTTAGTCTCTTAGTTTCATTGGTTCGGATCCGGCACTGAACTGCGTGGCCTATCGGCATCGCGCATGTCATCGAGTACGTGTCCGTTCGCCTCCGGCAGTTTTCCAACGCCGCATCCAAAGAAGCCGAGACCTAGAATGCAGCGCTTCCCTAGGCGTACGTAAGGCAGCCCGCCCGCGATTCCAAACTTGTTGGGCTCCGGAACCCAGGGATCTGGCTTCTCGTATTTGCGGCACTCTGGACGGTGTTCTCCATGAAGCGCAGCCGCATCGCAGAAATGCTCGAGCTCTTTGAATATTGATTCGGCCTGCGAGCTTGCAACCTGCTGTCCTTGTTGGTACCAGTCGATGCCGGGTAGCGATGGCGAAGCGTCAGGAGAGGTGACAGCCGCGGGATCTCGTGTCGTGGCAGAGTCAACCTTGGCCCGATTCGCCGGCGAAGGCACCTTTACTGGATCATAAGTCTTTGTGTCCGACTGCGGCGGCGGACCAGCATTGGTCGGCGGGGTCGGCACGGATAGATCTAACAGCAGCAGCGAGGCGGCCTTCTGGCGCTGGACTTTCATCAAAACATCGGGCCTTATCAAAAGCGCAACGGACATTCCATGCCCTAGAATGACAAGTCCAAGAATGGCATTTCGCCTTCCGGTCATCCCCTGCCGCACCATTTGCAGGCATCCCTTGCGTCGGTCTCTTTTCGGACAGATTCATCCGACGCAAGTTCCTCACCCGCCGAATGATCGGGACGTCATCGTAGATTCTACGGTTGGCGCTGATTTCGCGTGATCGACAATCGCTTAGGTCTCACCTGATCGTCGATCTGCACTGCCAGTGTCCCTAACACGGGAAGAATGTGGTCATTGAGCATCTTGCCATCGAGATCCGCGCGGGCAGCGCCGCGCCAACCATGAATGCGCACCTCGATCGCGTGCCACCAAGGTTGAAATTGACCTTCACGCCCGTCGAACTGAACTATTATTCCGTCGTCGGTTTGCGCGCAGCGCACGATTTGGCGCAGGAATCCCTGTTGGGCGTACGCCAGACTGTGGCCGTCATCCGCATAGATCACGCCGCGACAATCATCGCCAGGATAGACATCGAGCGTCAGCGCTCCGTGCGGCGTCTGTGCAGTGCTCTGCACCAGCGGTTGGCGCGGCAAGATTGCGCCCGCTCTCACGAAGACCGGAAGGCGACCGAGAGAAGGGGCGACCTTAATTCTCTGGGCGTGCGGACTATCTTGCGCCGCCACCACGCGTATTTTTGCGCCGGTCCAAAAATCGTACCAGCCGCCGGCCGGCAAACAGACCGAATACTCCGCGGGCGATTCGAAATTCGGCGGCGGCGCGATCAGGAGTCGATTGCCCAGCAAAAAGGTCGTAGGTTGCTCGCACGGCGCGTCGAACGCATCGGAAAACTCATAGAACAGCGGCCGCATCAGCGGTGCGCCGGTGCGCGAGTTCTCATCGGCCAGCGCATACAAGTACGGCATCAATCGATACCGTTCCTCGATAAATCG
>DASWUU010000016.1:0-7342 GCA_036401515.1 Steroidobacteraceae bacterium | reverse complement strand
GGAACCTAGAATTCGCTTATCGGCGACACGCGATGGTTGATTGCCAGCAGGGAGACTCGAAATGAAGTTTGGCAGCGATGCACTACCGCAGTTTGTATCGCACGGGGACGCAAACGATCACAAACCGAGACTTCGCATCGTTTTGGTGCAAGAACACGAAGTACTCCGCGATGGGCTGGAGATACTGCTGGAAAAGCAGGGCGACTTTTCGGTTATCGGCAGCTTCGACAATATTTCAGACGCATTGGTTTCGATTCCGACACTGCAGCCCGATTTGCTCCTCACCGATTGGAAGCTCGGCGGCGAGACAGCGTCGGAATTTTTGGCGCAGACTCGCCGTCTCGTGCCGGCATGTAAAAGCATCGTGCTCTCGGCGCTGGAGTCGCAAGATTGCGTGCGTGCGGCGCTGCATGCCGGTGCCGACGGTTTTATCGTGTTGCTTGCAGACCTGTCGGAGCTAACGTGCGGAATTCGCTCGGTAGCTTCCGGACGCCAATTCATTTGCAATTCGACCGCGACGCGCATTCTCGCCGCGCACTTTTCGGCCCATCGTCCGGCCGCTGCGCCAACGATGGCACAGGGCATTACCGGCCGGGAACGAGAAGTGCTCACACGAATCGCGCTTGGCAACTCGAATAAGGCGATTGCCCGAGAGCTCGGCGTCAGCCCAAAGACCGTGGAGAAACATCGCTCGAACTTAATGCGAAAATTGCAGCTGCATAACGCCGCGGCGATCACGATGTACGCCATCCGCAATGGCATGACCAGCGGCGATCATTTCGGCCTTCCGGCTCGGCTGACGCGGATCGCGTTAGGCGCGAATTAAAAAGGGGCGACCATCGCTACGCGATCACTTGATCGGACTGCCCGAATGCATCCGGCGGCGGAAGGTATGGCGCATTTGAGGCGCGGCGTTGTGCTGCCATCTGACGCCACGCGAAACGCGCGAGCAATAAATCCACCGGTTCGGCGATTTCGCGAAAGCTGGCTTCCAACTCGAATAGCTTACGTCGGCGCCGGGCGCTGGCCCGGCCGCCTGCGGGGCCCAACACACCTCGATCCAGCATGGCTGCCAATTTGACCGCGCCTACAATCCGCAGAGCCAGGCGCGCATCGCGCGTCGGGTCCTCTGCCTTGAGATCGAAAAACGCATCGAGTTCCACGGCATTGACTGCCGACCAGAACTCGCACGCGACGAACAGAACCCGCTCCGCGGGCGAGAATTTTTCTTGGCCCGCCGCGGCGCGGTCCAGCAGCGACATCATCGCGACACACGTCACCGGGAAGTGTCCCTGCCATGGGCCTTCGAGATGCCCGGAGTCAACCGATATGACCTTGTGGCGTTGTTTGTCGGATTTGCGTTTCATACAGGTTGGTGGGGTGTGTAACGGAGCGGTGGGAGATTTACAAGCGGGGCATTACTGCATACCCCTTGGATGGATCTCGAAAATGGTTAGTGCCGCGAGTTATTGCAGCGTAGAATATGTGCGTTAGTTTCAGGGAGCTTGTCATAACTACGTCAGCGCCTGTGACGAATGAGCTTGTTGGTGCGCCGACCGTCAAGTACGCTGCCCAAACATGAACGAAGCAAATCAAGAAAATTCGGACGCGATTTGGCCGGGCTATCTGAGGCCCGACCATAAAGTCCTTCGCCTGATTCTCATCGATGATCATCCGATTGTTCGAGAAGGCTTATCGGCACTGCTATCACTGGAAAGCGATTTGCGCATCATCGGCGACGCCGGTGACGTGGAACGCGGCATAGAACTCATCCGTAGTTTGCAGCCAGACTTGGCTATCTGCGATCTGACCATGCCTGGGTGTCCGGACGGTCTCGCGGTACGCAAGCTTTGCGGGGAGTGCCCCACGACCCGTGTCTTGGTATTGACGGCTCATGACTCCCTGGAATGCATCCGCGAGTCGTTTCTCGCAGGCGCTACGGGCTACGTCCGCAAGGATGCCCCGCGCGCGGATCTTTTGGCCGCCGTGCGGCGCGCGGCCGGCGGCACGCAGGCGATTTGCCGAGGCGCCGGAGATGTGGTCATTCGCAATTGGCTGCAGGATCCTGCTCCGGCCTCTGCTTCCTTAGACAACGCTCTGGATCCGCAAGATCGGCGAATTATCCGGCTGATAGCGCTGGGTGTGCCGACATGGCGCATCGCCGCGGAACTCGGGCGGGGCGTTAAGGGCGTGGAGAAATATCGCGCCAGCCTGATGCGCCGATTGGATCTGTCCAACACCGCTGCAGTGGCCCGTTATGCGGTTCGCTGTAATCTCCTGACCAGCCAGGAAGTCGATCGGCTCGTTTCGGCAGAATAGCCTTGCGCATTCTCGTCATCGATGAGGAAGCTTTCGTCCGGGAAGCTTTGCGGCGTGTGCTGGGCGGGGCATCCACGGTGATCACCGCAAGCGACGCGGCCGGGGGACTTAAGCTGCTGCGCGAATCTGCAGTCGATCTTGTCATCATTGATGTGGTACTGCCTGCCGTAGACGGCACCGCCGCGATACGCGAGATCCGCCGCGACTATCCGCACATTTGCGTGATTGCCATGGCCGGAAGCGGAACTTCCGGTTTGAGCTCTTACCGTCCCGAAGCCATTTCGACCAATGCTTACCTCGCGGCCAGCACGGCGGCGGGTGCCCACGCCGCCTTGGCCAAACCTTTTGAAACCCGCGAGTTGCGGGAACTCATTGAACGCGTTTGCCCGCTGCGGTCGCCTAGCTGACCAAGTAAGTCAGTGTGTGATCGCCGAGTTGGATTTGATCCGCATGCTCGAGCACATGGCGTTTCATCACCCGGCCGTTGATGCTAAGACCGTTGACGCTTTCCAAGTCTTCGATAACCGAAACGGTATCGACCGTGGTGACCTGGCAATGATGGCGGCTGATGAAACGGGCGTCCAGCCGAAATTCATTGTCCGCGGCTCGACCGATGCTCACCCGGCCTGGCCGCAAGGGCCACGTTAACAACGTCTTCTCGCCTACGCTGACCACCAACTGAGCGATGACGTCAGGGTCTGCCGAGGAGGCATCGTGGGATTCGGGAACGTGAGCTTGATCCGCCGGCACCCCGCCGCCGGGCCGCTCGCGGGCCACTGCTTCTGGCCAGCGCGCATCCTGAGTGGCAAGCAACACTTCAGCGGAACTCAGCTGGCCCGAGGCGCGCAAGCAAGCCGAGTGCAACGCCGCATCACATAGCACATTGATGAGCCTGGGCGCGCCGCCCGTGTGCTGGTAAATCATGGAGTAGGCATCGGCGCTCAAAAGCTCGCGATTCACGCTGCCGGCAATAGACAGGCGGTGGTCGATGTACGCCCTGGTTTCACTTTGGCTCAAGGGAGCCAATTCGATGATCCGAATTTGCTCGCCAGCCAGGAATCGCACCGCCATCTGTTCGAGGCCCATGCCGGATCTTCCCGACAGCACGATTTTCATATTGGGTGCGCGCGTCAGGATTTCGGCCAGCGCCACCGTGGCGGTCGGCGGCAGCAAATGCGCGTCGTCGACGATCAGCAATGGCGTGAACTTTCTTGCGCCGATCGCATCGATGCAGACTAACAATTCCGCATAGGTGCCGGAGCCGCTGCCTTCCGCGCCGCCCGAGGAAGTTACTTGCAATATCAAAGCCTCTAGAAGCTCCTTGGAAGAGATTTGCGGCTGTTTGATTCGGCAGACCGTCCAGTCGTCCTCGAGCGTTTGCAGCGCCTCATCGAGCAGCAGGGTCTTGCCCACCCCCGGATTGCCCAGGACGAGCAGCACCCTCGACTCCGGGAGACAGCTTCTGAGCTTGATGCGTGCCCGTGCATACTCGGTTCCGGCATACACGAACTCCGTATCCGGACGCAGCCTAAAGGGAAGCTTGTTGAGGCCAAAAAATTGCGGGTACACGATACCCGGGATCATACACCGCAGACTTTCGGGAGCGGCAGCCTGCCGCTTCGACATAATCATTTTGGAAACGAGTAGCCGTTGGCAATCCTTGGGGGAGTGATTTCAGGTCGATGCGAAACTTGCACAACTACGGTGTTTCCCCACCTTCGCGCCCGAAAGTGACCGCGTACAGTGATTGCGAATCTTAGAAGGGGGGTGTTGCACCAACATGTGGCGGCTAAAGCAATTGATAATGGCCGCACCCCACGAGACGCCTCGCGCGAGGCGGCCATCGCGACCCTCACGCGAGATGTACGGTTTTACACTGCTCGAGCTACTCGTCGTCATGGTGATTATCGGCTTATTGGCAGGCTTTGTGGCGCCGCGCTATTTCTCGCAGGTCGGAAAGTCGCAGGTCAAGGCGACGCGAGCGCAGATTGACGCGCTTGACAAAGCCATCGAGGCATTTCGCCTTGATATGAATCGTCTCCCCACCGCCGAGGAAGGCTTGACCGTACTCAACGTGGGACCGCCCAATGAACCGGAATGGGCAGGGCCGTATTTGAAGAAAGAAGTGCCGCGCGACCCGTGGGGGCACCCCTACGTCTACGTGGTGCCGGGCACCCACAAGAACGATTTTGACCTCATGTCCTATGGTAAGGACGGTCAGCCCGGCGGCACGGGCGAAAATGCCGACATCGGGAACTGGTAGGGGTTTCCGTGGAATTTCGCGTCAAGGCTCTCGACCGCGAGCACGCCGTGCTTGCATCGACGGTAGACGCCGTTGACGAATCAGATGCCCGTCGCCAGCTTGGACTGCTGGGATTGCGGGTCATTTCCCTCACCTCCGCAGGCCGCACCCGCCTGTGGGCAAAGCCGGCCAAGGTGCCGTTGGTCATTTTCAGTCAAGAACTCGTGGCGTTGCTCGAGGCGGGCTTGTCGCTGGTCGAATCGATCGAGGCGCTAACAGAGAAGGAGCACAACGCAGCGGTGCGCCGGCCGCTCGAACAAATCCTGAATCGGTTGTACGAAGGCCAAACGCTGGCCGCTGCGCTCGCGGAACATCCCAGCATTTTCCCGCATCTGTACGTGGCTACGGTGCGTGCGAGTGAACGCACCGGATCCTTGCGAGAGGCGTTGACGCGCTTTATCGCCTATCAGCAGCAGATCGATTCCTTGCGCAAGACGTTGATCAACGCCTCTATCTATCCGGCCGTACTCCTGGGCGCGGGGATTCTGGTCACGCTGTTTCTGATGGTCTACGTCGTGCCACGCTTCAGCTCAATTTACGAGGATTTGGGTTCGGACTTGCCGTTTGGTTCTCGATTGCTGTTGCAATGGGGCAAGCTGCTTCAAGCGCAGACAGTCGCCATGCTCGTCATCGGCGGCGGGACCGTGGCCGGATTGGTGTATAGCCTGTCGCGCCGTGCCACGCGTGCCGCGCTTGGTGCCGCGATCGCCAAGCTGCCGGCCATCGGACGGCAGATGCGTCTTTATCAGCTTGCCAGGCTCTATCGAACCGTGGGCATGCTCTTGCGCAGCGGCATGCCGGCGCTCACCGCCATGAACATGTCCGCAGGTTTGCTGAGCGATGCGCTTCGCTCCGCGTTCGAAGATGCCACGCGTGCGGTCAAGGAGGGTCAATCCATCGCGAATGCAATGGAGCGCTACGAGCTGACCACGCCGGTGGCCGCACGGATGCTCCGCGTCGGCGAACGTAGCGGCAACATGGGTGAGATGACCGAACGAATTGCCGCATTTTACGACGAAGAACTGGCGCGCTGGGCTGCGATCGTGACTCGATTGATAGAACCCTTGTTCATGACCGTGATTGGCCTATTGATTGGCGTCATTGTCGTTCTGATGTACTTCCCTATCTTTCAACTGGCCGGGAGCGTGCAATGAACGCCGCGTTGCCGTTTCACGAAATGAACGATTCGCAAAGTGAATCTGGCGCGGACCTGGTTCCCGTGGTGGTCGCCGCCCTCGATGAATCGATGTTGGCGAACGCGTTGGCTGTGTCGGAGCGCACCGGTCGTCCGGCTTTGGATGTCCTCAGGGAAACATCGGATCTGGCGCCTTACGAGCTTGCGCGGGCGCTCGCGCGCGCCCTCGACTACCGATTCGTAGGCAGCGAAGAACTGGGCTCGCTGGATCCGGCCTTTGACATCGTTCCCCCTTCGGAGGCAACGCGCCGTTCCTGCGTGCTCGTTCGACAACCCAGCGGACTGTTGGCGTTGGTCGCCGATCCTTTCGATACCAGCCTACGCAATTGGTTGGAGACGCGCACGACGGCGACGCTCGACTGGGGCCTTGCGGCGTCCCATGAGCTTGCCGCCTTCATCGCGTCGCGCGCAGCAGGGCTGCGCGCCATTGACGCGGTGCTCTCTCAGGCCGGAACCGAGGGGGCGGCCAGCAAGGGTCCCGATAATCTTTCCTACCTGTCCATCAGTGAAGATACCAGTCCCATTGTGCGTCTGGTGCATTCGACGGTCTACGATGCGTTGCGGGCCGGCGCGAGCGACATTCATTTGGAATGCACCGCAGCCGGGCTCACGGTGCGCTATCGAATCGATGGCGTCTTGGTGAATATCGCTTCCGTGAGCGGCACGGGTGTCGCGGAACAGGTCATCTCGCGCCTCAAGGTCATGTCGGAACTCGACATCGCCGAACGCCGCGTGCCTCAGGACGGCCGCTTCAGCATCGCCCTCGATCGCCGCCCGATCGATTTTCGCGTCTCGATCATACCCAGTATTTTTGGCGAAGATGCGGTGCTGCGTGCCCTCGACAAGCAGGCCTTAACCGAGCGCCTGCAGGGACTGCGGCTCGAAGCGTTGGGCTTCGACAGCCGCGTCGTGACGCAGGTGCGGCGCTTGAGTTCCTTACCCTACGGCATGCTGCTGGTCACCGGACCGACCGGCAGCGGCAAGACCACGACGTTGTACGCGGCGATCTCCGAGACGCAGACCGGGTCCGACAAAATCGTCACGATCGAAGACCCGGTGGAGTACCAGCTTCAAGGCGTCCTGCAAATTCCCGTCAATGAAAAGAAGGGACTGACCTTTGCGCGCGGCCTACGATCCATCCTGCGTCACGATCCGGATAAGATCATGGTAGGGGAAATTCGCGATTCCGAGACGGCGCAGATCGCGATTCAATCAGCGCTCACCGGCCATCTTGTATTTACCACGGTACACGCCAACAACGTGTTCGACGTGGTGAGCCGCTTCACGCACATGGGCGTGGACACCTATAGCTTCGTTTCCGCGCTCTCAGGCGTGCTGGCGCAGCGCCTGATACGCATCGTATGCGAGCAATGCGCGGAGCCGCGCATCCCCTCGCGGCAACTGCTCGAGGAATCCCAGTTGACGGCCGCCGCCAGCGCCGCATTCAATTTTACGATCGGCAGAGGCTGCCTGCATTGCCGCGGCAGCGGTTATCGCGGCCGCAAGGCAATAGGGGAATTGCTGGT